>NZ_JBIWFK010000019.1:0-147614 GCF_044763015.1 Streptomyces sp. NPDC096324
CACGGGCTCTGGCAGAAACTGGGCACGAGAACGGGCCCTGACCGATTTACCTGGTCAGGGCCCGTTCACCTGCGGTGGGTGTGGGATTTGAACCCTCGGTGACTCGCGCCACGACGGTTTTCAAGACCGCGTACGGCTGGACTCGCCCTTAGCGCTCCGCCGACCTAGTGCCCCCCGCTGCCCGGGGTGATGCCGGCGGGGCCCACGACGAAGGGCTGACAGGCGAGTGCCTTGTCAACGATCTCTGAGGGTGACAGTTCCGGATCCGCGAAAAAGATCAGGTCCGTGATGTGATCACACCCCAGCCCACGCTTCAGCAACTCAAGTTGCTGGTATTCCGTTTCGTCGTCCTCCACGAACTCCAGGTTCGTGATCCTCGTTATGAGGTCTTCCGCTTCCTCACGGCCAAGGTGCGTCCGCTTCATAGCCGTGCCTCTCTCGCTGGGCTCTGTGGAGCGAAAGTACAGCAGCGAGGTACAGCAACCATCGCGACCGGACCCAACCGTCAACGGCCCCGCGTGACCGTCTGACCAGCCGAGCAGACCTCAGCGACCGTCGTGCCCATAGTTCGCATCGAGGGGCACGGGGAAGCGCGACCGTCGTAGTGGTGTCACTCCTTCGGTGCACAATGCCGTCCATGAGCGAGCGCTACGAGGTCGTCCTTTCCTGCTACCTGCGCGACGACACCCCCGAATGGGTCATGGCCGCCTTGCGGTGGCACTTGGGCATGGACGCCGATTTCCCCGAAGGTCTCGACAATCAAGACGAGTTTCTGCACCCACTGCTAGTCCCCGACAACGACGCCAACCGCCGGGTGCCCGGCGGAGACATCGTGTCCCTGCGTCGCGAGGTGCAAGAGTTCACGAGTTCCGGGGAGAGGTACGAGTGGGAGCTTTTCGCACGCAACCACTGGATCGACGATTCCATGTACTACCTCCGGGGCTTGTTGGACCTGCTCGCCCCACAAATCGCGCAGCCCGGTTATGGGGGCCACTTCCGTCACATATCCGACACCGAAGTAGTTGTCTTCGACTTCCGTGATGGGGCATACGAGCCCATCAAGATATGGGGTGTCGACCCGCGGTGACAGGGCGGCAAAGAGTTCGCGCCCCGCGTGCCCCATCGGAGGCAGTCAGCGGAGAAACAGGGCCAGCCGCTCCAGGACGAAGAGCGGTCGTGCCACATCCGTGCCAGAACGGGCGGGGAGTCACGGGGAATCGGGGTACACCGAGGCGCGTGCCACCGGACTGTACTCAAGGCGGGGAACCCGCAGGTCACACCGCGAGTCACCCCACCTCGCTCCTAAAGCGGTGATTGCTCACCCGGCTGGCGTACGCCAGTGCAAGCCACCAGTGCGCCGCCGTCTTCGGTGAGGAAGAGCATGAAGATCCACGCTCGATCGACAGCTGTGATCTGCCCGAGGCGCACCAGCTTGTCGTGGCGCCCAAGAAGCTGCACCGCTCGTTCCAGCCCCAGAGTCTCGATACCCTTCCGCCGCGTGTGGCGAATTCTTCGGGCATAGATCCCGGCAAGCCGCTCTGCGGGAACAGCGCCATCCCACACAACATGAGTAGCGTCGGCGCGGAGGGCGGCCAGAGCAGCCACGGACGCCTCGTCGTCCCCGACCAGCAGTCGCATCAACAGATGCCGTTCCATAGTCACCCCCGCTGGGATCCTGCAATACAGCAGTCAAGTACAGCAACCACAGCAACCGGCCCCGCCCGCCGGTGGCCCTTTCGGAACTTGGGTCGACCTGAATGACCACCTCTGGCCCATCTGGCTATAGCTATGGATCAGGTGTTGCCACTGCTCCGTAGCTCTTCCTTTCGCCGGCGTGCGTAGCCCTCCAGGTCCTGCTTGATGGCCATGATGTCCTCGACGCGGATGCGGATCGGTCCGCAGTGCAGTGCATCGCAGGAGCGGGGAAAACTGCCGTCGATGAGGGAGACGCCGCTGAGTACGATGCCCGCCACCTCATCAACCGCGGTGCACAGCACCGGATGGAACGAGCAGTCCTCGTAGATGTCGCCCACCTGGATGTCGTTCGGATTGCCAGGGTCTGGTGTCTCGCTCATGGGGAGCACCGTCTCAGTTTCCGTCTCATTCAGCGACGTTCAGGCCCGTCCAGGAGGGGCCGGAAGCGAGAGGACGCCCGTCGATCAACCGCATGCGAACGCAGGTGAACGAGCCCGGACAGAGCTCCGGGCAGCACCAACAGACTTGGAAAGCGTGCGCCCGCGGTGCTTGATGGTCCCCGAGTACGCCATGCTTGAGCATGGCCCCTGAACCCAACGCTGCTCCGTCGATGACCACCCACGTAAGTGCGGTGGCCGACGGAACCACCAGAGTCTTCACGTGGGAGGAAGGCGCACGCATCAAGGTCCGCAACTTGGGCAGCGAGATCGTCATCGAGGCCAACGCAGCCGGACTGAAGACCCTGGCCAGCCACCTCCTCACTCTCGCCCAGGACGGCACACCGGACGGCGCTCATCTCCACCTGGAGGAGAACAACGGGCTCGAAGAAGGCTCTGTGGGACTGGTCTTGGAGCGGTGCGACGACGAATGACTCGTGCCAGACCCGTGCCAGATCGTGCGGGGAATCACGGGGAACAGCGGGGAACCCGTCGACCGTCCACCAGGCGTCTGCATCTCTCCGCCGCAGGTCAGGCCCGGAGACAGCCCTCAATACCCTTAGCTTCCCAAGCTGAGAGTGCGAGTTCGATTCTCGTCACCCGCTCCATGTGAAACCCCCAGGTCGATGACCCGGGGGTTCTTTGTTGTCCAAACCAATAGGCGGGCGCGACCACCGTTGCGCGGGACGGGCGGCGCGCACGAGCGCGGCCCCGACCCGATCGGCCGGTGCTCCCCCCGCCACCGTGCGGGCGGACGGGGGAGCTTCACGGCATCCGGGCGGTCGTCCGGATCAGCGTGTCAACGTGTGACCATGACCGCATCCAGGTGCACGGTGGAGCGGCCCGCCGAGCTGCCGGCCAGCACCTTCAACTGCACCTTGTGGCCGGTGATCTTCGTGCCGAGCGTGTACGTGAACACCACCTTCCGGTAGCCCGTCGTCGGGGCGTAGGTGTTCACCGTTCCGACGGTGACCCCGTCGACAAGCACCGCGAAGCGGCCGCCGTTCGACTTGCGGGTCGCCACGATCCGGAGCTTCGTCCCGTCACCCGTGAGGGACACCGTGGCGCCCTTCGCGGAAGACAGCCGCTCGGTCCTGGCCCAGGCCGACGTCACCGCCGCCGATGTCCAGGTCCCCTTGTAGGTCAGCAGCGAGGACCGGTCGTCGATCGGCACGCCCGTCGCGGCCGCCGCGCTCCACGCCCCGGTCCGACCGGCGTCGTCGTGGGCCCGTACGTAGAAGCGGTACGTCAGACCGGACTTCGGCGTCACCGGGCTGCCGGACGCGCCGAACGCCGCCGACTTGGCCGTGGTGCGGGTGCGCCACGTCTGGAGCGAACCCAGCGTCCATACGCCCGTGCTGCCGCGGGTGGCGACCCGCCAGCCGACGTCGTACGACGTCACGCCCACCGTCTTCGCCGCCCAACCGACCGGGATCACCGCGCCGGTCGAGCCGTCACTGGCGAGAACGGGTGCGGTGACGGACGCGGCGGGAACGCTCCTGCGCAGGGTGACCGTGCCGCTCAGGGCGGCCGCAGGTTCGTCCGTCACTGTGTCCTTCGCGGTGAGCGTCCAGGCGTAGGCGCCCTCGGCGACCGCCGTGCCCCCGGTGTTCCTGCCGTCCCAGGCCGGGGCGACGCTCCCGCCCGGTGCCGTCCCGGTCAGGGTGCGCACCGAGGTGCTGCCGGACTTGAGGGTCAGCGTCCAGGTCACCGGCCGGTCGTACGTCCAGGTGGGCGCCCAGGTGTCGGCCGAGCCGTCACCGTTCGGGCTGAACCCGGCCGGGACGGAGGCGGAATCGGCGGAGGGGGACGGGACGCCCGCCCACACCGTGTGGGTGACGCCGTCGGCGTCCATCCAGGCGGCCCACGGCGCGTCACGGTCCAGGGCCCAGCGCTCGGCGGCGGCGGTGTTCGCCGTCGATGGAAGGGTGAACAGCGGCCGTACGGTGGCGCCGGTCACCTCCAGCGCCCGGGCGTTCACGGTGATGCCCGGGCCGGTGTTCCTCGTGAAGGTGTACAGCGTGCCCGCCCCGAGAACCGGGGTCATGACGGAGGAGTCCACCGGTGTACGGGTGGTGGTCGTGCCCGTCCTGATCAGCAGCCCCTGCTCGGAGCCGGCGCCGCACGTCGTCAGCAGAATCCACGAGCCGCGGACCTGGAGGCCTCCGGGCAGACAGTCCACCGTGGTGACGGTGGCCGTGGTGCCGGTCGCCAGGTCGGTCCGCCGGATGGACCAGCCGGACGGGCCGTTCTTCACCGAGGTGTAGACGGCGCCTCCGTACAGGACCGAGCCGTCGGGCACGCGCTCGCTCTTGCCGGTCGCGACGGTGTAGAGCAGCAGGGTGTTGTTGTAGACGGTCGTCCTGTCCGACAACAGGAAGTGGTCACCGTCGAAGTCCCTGACCTGATCGGTCGAGATGTCACCCAGGTCCAGGGGCACGCCGGTCGGCTTCCCGTTGTCGTAGACCTGGTAGGCGCCGCCCTGCTCGACCAGCACCCGGTGCCCGGCGGCGGCCAGTGTCTGATGCACGACGCCGGTCGAATAGGCCAGGACACGGGACGGCTTGGCCGCCGAGGCTCCGGACGGGCCGACCGTGAGACCGGAGGAGAGCAGCACACCGGTGCCGCGGGAGGAGTCGTCGGCGGTGTAGAGGGTGCCGCCGGACAGGGCCAGGGCATCCAGGCGCGCCGGGCCGGCAGGGATCGTCGAGGCGTCGCCGGCGGCCTTGGACACCCGGCCGTCGATGAGGGTCTGGACGGCCGCGTCCTTGTCCGGCCGGTACAGCGACGCGCGCATCCGGCCGTCGTCGCCGACCGATATGTCACGGAACGTGCCGTCGAGGTCGGCGGCGGCGGTGGAGCCGTCCCGGGACGTCGCGTACAGCTCGTTGCCCTCGGCGCTCCACTTGTACCAGGCCAGGGTGTCGTCGCTGATCCAGCGGGCCTTGTCGGTGGGCAGGGTGACGGTCGCCGGTCCGTCGGCGGCCGCGGATCGCCGCCACTCGGTCAGGGTCGCGCCGTCGATGACGCCGAAGTGGGAGGGGGTGAACTCCAGTCCCTGCGGCAGTTGGTCGGTGTCGGGCTCGGCGACGGTGACCGTCGTGCCGGTGGCGAAGTCGACGTAGTCGATCCGGTGACCCCAGCCGGGGGCGGTCCGCCGCAGAACCAGCGCGCCGTCGGCGTCCGACGCCAGCACCTCGTACTGCTCGTCGTCGGACAACAGGGTGCGGTCGCCGTCGGAGGTGCGCAGCACCAGCCGCACGCGGTACGCCGAGTCGCCGTCCTCGTAGGCCTGTTGGACGAGGATGCCGTCGCCGGCCTGGGCGCGGTAGCGCTCGTCGAGTGAGTTGCCGGATCTGTCATAGGCGACGGCGAGCGTCTCTCGGACGCCCGTGTCGAGGTGGCGCAGGGTCACGTGGTCGGCGAGGTCGCCGTTGGGGTTGGTCGAGGTGGCGGTCGCCACCACGGAGCCCTGCACGGACACGGCATCGGGCTGGGCGGATTCGGCGGTGTCCGCCAGTGCCCCGAGGTCTTGCGGGGTGCCGCCCGCCACGGACAACCAGCCGTGCGGCAGCCTGTCGGCGGACGTGCTCTGCTGCCAGACGACCGCCTGACCGGACCCCGACACATGGTCGGCCTGCGGTACGGACGTGGTCCGGGCCGGCAGCGAGGCCGTCACTCCGGCGGTGGCCGCGGCGGCGGGAAGCAGCGCGACCGACCCGGTGAGGACCAGCGCGCCGGCAACGGCCGCGGACAGGGCGACGTGACGCGTGTGTGAGGGCATGGGGCCGCTTCCTCCTGAACGTAAGGGCGGGATCATCGCACACAGGCCAGAGGCACATACGCCCAGGTAGGAGTCGGTGGCATCGTCGCGATGCGGTCCCCTCCCCGCCCGCTTCGACGCAAAGGCGGCGTCTGGGCCGACGGCTCTCTTCCGATGTCGTTTCCTTCAGAGCTGGAACCCCCGGAAGCCGGCCGCGCGCTCGGGGCCGATCACCCCGGTGAGGCGCCACGCCCTCGCATCGCCCGGCCTTCCGTCACCGCGCCTGAGCGAAGGCGCCGGGCCGGCCGGCCGGGGTCCTCGCCGGGGCCGCTATCGGCTTCTTGCCGAAGTAGACCCAGGCCAGGGTGGCGACGGCCGAGCCGTTGAGCAGGAAGAGCAGCCACAGCAGCTTCGGTACGAAGCGGACGCGGTCCGCGGGGGTGCGGGCGCAGTCGATCAGACCCCACAGCCAGATGGCGACCCCCAGGGAGATCAGCACGAGGATCGGCAAGTCCATCATGTCCAGCATCCGTCTTCTCCTTGCTCGGGCTCGGGCTCGGACCTCAGGCTCGGGCTCCGCTCGGGAGCCCCGTTCACCCCCTCATCGGACGAGCCCCTCCGATCGGTTCACGGACACGTCGGCCGAGGGGGCGGGACGGCCGGGCCGGGGGCGCGGTCCGGTGTCCGTCCGGCCCCGAGCCCTGGGCCGTTCGGCCCTATCGGCGCCGGGCGGCGAAGTGATCTTCTGACCTGGCGGCCGGGTGCCCCCGCCCACCCAACTCCCGTTCCCCCGTACGGGATGGGCCGGAGCACTCGGTACGCGCCAAGAACGGCTCCGGCCGGTACGGACCGCACCGGCCGAGTGAAGGTTGCCGAAGAACAGCCGGTCCTCAGGGAGGCTCCCTTGCGGCGCAGCTTCGTCTCGCTCTTCATGGTGCTGGCGATCGGCGGCACGATCGGCTCACTCGCGTACCCGGTGTTCTACTCGTACCCCCACCGTTTCGACGCGGTGAAGGCCGCCATCGCCGACCCCGGCCCCCTGGTGAGCACGCCCTGGGGACCGCTGAGCGCCGCCGACCGCGACCTCGTCGTGCAGGTGGAGCTGGACGGGCTGTGGGAGACGTCCGCGGGCCGGCAGGCGGTCGAGAAGGCCCCCACGAAGGAGATCAAGGACGCGGGCGGCCAACTGGTGACCGGCCACACCGCCCTCGACGAGCGGGTCCGCACGGTGGCGGAGGACCTCGCCATCACCCTGCCGACCCAGCCGACCTCGGAACAGCAGGGCTGGCTGGCGCAGTTGACGGCGGCTCAGGACGGTGAGTACCGGCAGCTCTTCGCGAATCTGCTGCGCGAGGAGCACGGCAGGATCTTCCAGCAGCTCGCGCAGGTGCGCAGCAGCACGCGCAACACGCTGGTCCGGGACCTGGCCACGGTCACCAATCGGACCGAGCTCGCCCACATCTCGGCGCTGGAGAAGACCGGGTACGTCGACTTCGACACCGTCGCGCGGAACGCGACGGCGTCTCCGGCCTCGACCCCGACCGTGCTTCCGGCGCCGTCGGCGCCGTGAGTTCCGGCGCGCCCCGCACGGGCGGGGCGCGCGGTGCGCGCCAGGAGCCGGGGAAGGCCGAACGGGCGGTTCAGGGTGCGATCGAGCAGTTTCCCCAGGCGGTGGCCAGGGCGTCGGGTATCGCCGGGATGTCGCCGCAGCCGTGCGGAGCGACGGGGAATCCGTCGGTCGCGACGTAGACCCAGCCGCCGCCCGCGTCGCGGAAGTACTTGGTGACGCTTCCCTCGTCCTGCATGCCCACGAGTTCCGCCTGGGTGGCGCCCGCGAAGGGCTGGAAGCGGGTGGCGGCGTAGCGGACGGTGCCGCACTGGCCGTAGAAGAAGACGTGCGGGACCGGCCCTATGTGTTCGAAGTGGGTGACGTCGTGCCGGTACGTCCGGGTCACGTCGGCCTTCACGGCGTCACCGGCGGTCAGGTTGCGGCAGCCCGCGACGGCGGTGGGCGTGCGGTCGGCCGGGGTGCCGGCCCGCTCCGTGGCCCGCTCCGTGGCCCGCTTCGGGGAGCCGGTGGCCGAGCCGTGCGACGGCGTTCCCGTGACGGCGGGACTCAACGAGGGTGACGTGGCCCCGGTGGCGGACGCCGACGGTTCGGCCGCTCCGGCCGAGGCGGCCGCGGAGGAACCGGGGGTATCGGCGGCGGAGCCTGCGCCCGCCGTGTCCTGGCACCCCGTCAGCAACATGATCCCGCCCGCCAGCGCCAGCGCCGACGTACGTCTGAGACCGGCCATGACTCATCCTCTTCTCGATCGACGAACTCGTGGTCACCCCCTGTGTGACCACGGCGGACGGCCCCCGCGCACGGGGCCGTCGGCTCTGCACCACAGGACAGCACGGGGCGGCCCGGCAGTTGCACGGGGAGGCACGCGGGACGGTCTCGATTCCGCATACGTGCCGTGCGGTCCGTGGCGTCGCCGGAGGCTTCGAGAACGGCGGGAACGGCCTCGTCGCCGGTGCCGGCACGGGCTCGATTTTCGTCACACGGTCCGGACCCCGCCGTACGACCCCCGACAGATACTCTGCCGCCCGAGCCGGCCGATATCTGTAGCAGCGACATGAGAAACCGGCGCGGGGCACGATGAGAATTTCTTGATCGACAGATGGGCCGAGATTTTCCGCGGCGCGCAATCGACCGCGCCATGCTACTGTCGATAGCAGTTGCAGTTGTGGTTGTGGTTCCCAAAACTTGTGAACATCCACCCTGTCCTTACCGGGTGGAGTTCTTTTGTGTCTCCGGTCGTTTTCCGGCGGGGCAATCATCACGGCGACGCGGGATCCGCACAGTGTGGATCCCCAGCACCGTCCCGAAGGAGAATTGACATGGCTACTGGCACCGTGAAGTGGTTCAACGCGGAAAAGGGCTTCGGCTTCATCGAGCAGGACGGCGGCGGCGCCGACGTCTTCGCCCACTACTCGAACATCGCCAGCTCCGGCTTCCGTGAGCTCCAGGAGGGCCAGAAGGTCTCCTTCGACATCGCGCAGGGCCAGAAGGGCCCGACGGCGGAGAACATCGTTTCCGCCTGACACCGGCACGCACGGCGAAGCTGGGGCCCGCACCTTGGGGTGCGGGCCCCAGCTCGCCGCATTTTCGGCACACAGCCGTCCCGGCGGACCACGGCGAGTTCGGCCCCGACCGCACTTCCGGTTCCGGATGACCTTTCCGCCGTGTTGTTTCCCGACCTCCTCCCACCGACGCCAGAGGTCCACGCCCGGTCGACCGCCCGGCCCACGCCCGATCCACTCGTGATCCGCTCCTGAGGCCCGCCGGTCCGATCCGGGTCGCCACCCGTTCCGCGTCCGGACCGTTCCCGCTCGACGCTCGTTCCGGTCCGCGCTCGGTTCTTTTTTCTCACCACCCGTCATTCCCCCTGTTTCCGGGATGTCGCCGCTTTCCAGGCATCATCCCGTGAGAATTCCGCACCGATCACCTTCGGTACGGAATTACGTTCGGCTCGTTCTCGCAATTCTCTGCGCTGCTCATTAGCTGCGGGAATTCCTTGATACGTGCCCGGTCAAGGAAGGTTCCGCATGAACCGCACACGCACGAACGAACGCTTCACCCGCACCCGCACGGAAGGCGCGGGCAGCCGAAGGAGCGGCGGCCGCTTCGGGGCCGGTTCCACCGGCCGGTCCGGTGCTCCCGGCCGATCCGGCGCTCCCGGCCGGTCAAAGGGCTACGGACGCCAGCAGAACTCGCTGCAGGGCGAGTTCGCACTGCCGGTGACGACCACCCCCGCTCTGCCGGCCGTGGAGGCGTTCGCCGATCTCGACCTGCCGGCCCCGTTGCTGGCGGCGCTCGGCCACGAAGGCGTGTCCGTCCCCTTCCCGATCCAGGCGGCGACCCTGCCGAACACCCTGGCGGGCCGTGACGTACTCGGCCGGGGCCGCACCGGCTCGGGCAAGACCCTGGCCTTCGGCCTCGCGATGCTGGCCCGTACCGCCGGGCAGCGCGCCGAACCCAGGCAGCCGCTGGCCCTGGTCCTCGTGCCGACCCGGGAACTGGCCCAGCAGGTCACCGACGCGCTCACCCCGTACGCCCGATCCCTGCGACTGAGGATGACCACCGTCGTCGGCGGCATGTCGATCGGCCGACAGGCCGGTGCTCTGCGCGGCGGGGCGGAAGTCGTCGTCGCCACCCCGGGCAGGCTCAAGGACCTCATCGAGCGGGGTGACTGCCGGCTGGACCGGGTCGCCATCACCGTCCTCGACGAGGCCGACCAGATGGCCGACATGGGCTTCATGCCCCAGGTCACGGCGCTGCTCGACCAGGTGCGCCCGGACGGGCAGCGGATGCTCTTCTCCGCCACCCTGGACCGCAACGTCGATCTGCTGGTCCGCCGCTACCTGAGCGACCCGGTGGTCCACTCCGTGGACCCGTCCGCGGGCGCGGTCACGACAATGGAGCACCACGTGCTCCACGTGCACGCCGCGGACAAGCACCGCACGACCACCGAGATCGCGGCACGCGACGGCCGGGTGATCATGTTCCTGGACACCAAGCACGCGGTGGACCGGCTGACCGAGCACCTGCTGAACAGCGGGGTGCGCGCCGCGTCCCTGCACGGTGGCAAGTCCCAGCCGCAGCGCACCCGGACCCTGGAGCAGTTCAAGACCGGGCATGTGACGGTCCTGGTGGCGACCAATGTCGCGGCGCGCGGCATCCACGTCGACCAGCTCGACCTCGTGGTCAACGTCGATCCGCCGACCGACCCCAAGGACTATCTGCATCGCGGCGGCCGTACGGCCCGCGCGGGCGAGTCCGGCAGCGTCGTGACCCTGGTGATGCCCAACCAGCGCCGGGACATGAGCCGGCTGATGGCCGCCGCCGGCATCACCCCGCAGACCAGCCAGGTGCGTTCGGGCGAGGAGGAACTGAGCCGCATCACCGGCGCCCAGGCTCCTTCGGGCGTGCCGGTCGTCATCCGCGCGCCGGTGACGGAGCGTCCTCGCCGTGGCGCCTCCGCCGCCTCCCGGGGCCGGCGTGGCCGCTCCGGCCAGGGCCGGTCCACCGGTACCGCCGCACGCCGCTCCGCCCAGCAGTAGTCCGGAACCCGACGGCGGTCGTGGGCCGGGCGAGGACCGGGATCCCGCCCGGCGGCCCAGGCCCACGGCACACCGGTCTCCCGCCCCTTCCCGCCGGCGACGGCGAAACGGGGGCCGAGGACCGGAATCCGCTCTCCGCACCACACCCACCCCGCAGGAGGCACCTTTTGACGCTCGTTCAGATGCAGCCGTGTTCCGTGGGCCTCACGCCGGCCGTCCTCGCCGAGCCGGGGGACCCGTCCGGGCCGCGGGTGCGGGGCGACATGACGGTCGAGGTGGCCCTGGCCGTCATGGCGAGCGCCGGTGTCGGGTGTCTCCTCGTGTGCGACGAGGACGACCAGTACATCGACTCGGTGACCGAGGCCCAGCTCGCCGTCGTGCGCGACGGCTCCGCGTACACGGATCGCGTCCGCGTACGCGATGTCCTCGGCCTCCGTCGCGCCCCGGGCGCTCTCGCGCTCTCCCACTGAGCGTCCCGCCGTCCCCCGGTCCCGGCCTCGGCCGTGACCGGCTCCCTCCCGCCACTTGTGAGGCTCCATGCGCTGTGTCATCGCCCGCTTCCCCTTCGACCTCTCCAAGAGCGGAGTGCTGGAGTCGATGAAGGGGATCAAGCCCGAGCCGATCACGGGTGAGTCCGTGATCATCGGCCGCTGCCACTATCCCGTCAAGCAGGTCGGCGAGGTCATCACCCGCCAGGACCGCCGTGACTTCACGGGTGCGGAAGTCACCCGGGCCATGGCCCGGCTCGGCTTCACCTGCCGGACCCCGGAGACGGCCGCACCCCCGCGCGCGCTCACGCCGCTCCAGAATGCCTCGTCCCTGCTCGGCGGCGCCGAGCCGCTCGGACTCTGAGGACGTCCGCGCACGTCAGGACACCACGAGGGCCCCGCCGACACCGGTCGGCGGGGCCCTCGTCGTTGCGTGCCGTGAAATCCCTACGCCTCGAACACTCAAAATCTGATGTCGCCACAGTAGACATCGATGGGTCGTGTCGTTAGGGTTTTTCGTGCAGACATCGTCGTTCCGGCGTCCTTCGACACCGGCTCGGCAAGCGTTGGATCCAGAGGAAGGACCGAGGAAGCAGACGCCATCAGGATCGCCCGGCCCGTGACGCATCCCGGTACGGGTGAGGCACGAACCCGGAATGGAAGGTGGTTCCAGGTCACGCGTACACGATCCCCGCTCACCCGCCCGTCGCTCGGGCCCGGTAGCGGAAAGAGAACGTCGGCTCCGCAGTAGAGCCGGCGGATGGTGTTCAATTCCCTCGGGGCCCTGGTGCCGTACGGCATCGGGGCCCCTCGACGCGTGCACAACGAGGTGAAATGACAGCGGACACTCCACTCAGTGGTCGTCTCGACGACGACGACTATCCCGCGTACACGATGGGCAGGGCCGCCGAGATGCTCGGCACGACACCCGGCTTCCTCCGGGCCATCGGTGAGGCCCGGCTGATCACTCCGCTCCGCTCGGAGGGCGGCCACCGTCGCTACTCCCGCTACCAGCTGAGGATCGCCGCCCGCGCGCGGGAACTCGTCGACCGGGGGACCCCGATCGAGGCCGCTTGTCGCATCGTCATTCTCGAGGACCAGTTGGAGGAAGCTCAGCGCATCAACGCCGAGTACCGGCGCGCCGCTCAAGCGGCACCGGGCGGAGCCGGCGCGGGCTGACCCGGGTCGGGGATCGCGTTGACACGGGGGGTCGCCCGGCGTTGACTGACAGACGGCGTACAGCCCATTCCTCCGGTGACCGTGGCGGCCGTGATCACCACGGTGACGCCCTTCCGGAGCGCCCCGCCCGATCGGCACCGCCGATCGACACCACCGGTCGTCGCCACCGGATCGCCCTGCGCGCCCGGCCGGTCCGACGCACAGGAAGCGGCACACGATGATGTACGACCAGTCACGCGCCCAGCAGCCCCCGGACAGGCGGCCCGGTTCGGCCGGACGCCCTGCGCCGGGCCCGGAACCGCTGCTCGGGGCGGACGAGCGGGCCGAACTCACCGGGCGGCTCAACCACGCGCTCAACACGTTCGCGCACAGCCCGCTCGAAGCGCTGGAAGAGGCCGAGACCGCGTTCGACGAGGCCGCGGCTCAGCTCATGGGCGCCCTCACGGAACGACGGCGCGCCCTCCACGCGGGCTGGCACGGCCAGGACCCGGAGACCCATGGCGAGGAACTGCGCCACGCGCTGCGGCAGTACCGCGAGATGACCCAGCGGCTGCTGCGCATGTGAGCACGCGCCGCTCCCCGGTCCGTGCCGCTCCCGCTCCCGGTCCCGGTCCCGGTCCCGGTCCAAGCCACCTCCCGATCCGCGCCCCGGGTTCCTGCCCTCGGTCACCCGACCGGCGCGGCCCCGGGTTCTTACGGTCCGGTGACGTGGCGGGCGTGGTGCTGCCGCCGGACCCGGTGGCCGTCCTAGCGTGCGTTCCATGCGTGTACTGGTCACCGGCGGTGCCGGGTTCATCGGACGTCACATCGTCGCGGCCCTGCGGGCGCGAGGGCACGAGGCGGTCGTGTTCGACCTGCGGGACGGACACGACGTGCGGGACGCCGAAGCCGTCGCGGGAGCGTTGGCCGGCGTGGACGCTGTGTGCCATCAGGCCGCGATGGTGGGTCTCGGCGCCGGCTTCGCCGACGCGGTCGCCTACGTGTCGCGCAACGACCTCGGCACGGCGGTGCTGCTCACCGGGATGGCGGACGCGGGCCTACGACGGCTCGTGCTCGCCGGTTCGATGGTTGTGTACGGGGAAGGGCGGTACGCCTGCGAACGGCACGGCGTGGTCCGGCCCGGGCCGCGGGCAGTCGCCGATCTGGACGCGGGACGCTTCGAGCCCGGATGCCCGCGCTGCGGTGCGGAGTTGACGCCCGGACTGGTGGGTGAGGACGCTCCGCTCGATCCGCGCAACGTGTACGCGACGACCAAGCTGGCCCAGGAACACCTCGCGGCGGCGTGGGCCCGCTCCACCGCCGGCACCGCGGTGTCACTGCGCTATCACAACGTCTACGGCCCCGGGATGCCCCGCGACACCCCGTACGCGGGCGTCGCCTCCTTCTTCCGTTCCGCGCTCGCCCGCGGTGAGGCCCCGAGGGTCTTCGAGGACGGCGGACAGCGGCGGGACTTCGTCCATGTGGCCGACGTGGCCGCCGCCAACGTGGCGGCTCTCGAGGCGAGTTCGCCGGACGGCTCGCTCGCCGTCTACAACACCGGCAGCGGCGAGCCCCGTACGGTCGGCGAGATGGCCCGGGCGCTGGCCGACGCGTACGGGGGCCCCGAGCCGGTCGTGACGGGGGAGTACCGGCTGGGCGACGTACGGCACGTCACCGCGGACTCGGCCCGGCTGCGGGCGGAGCTGGGGTGGCGTCCGGAGATCGGGTTCGCCGAGGGGATGAAGGAGTTCGCGACGGCTCCGACGGCCGGGGAGTAGGGTTCCGCCGGCCGGGGAGTTGGGCTCCGCGGGCGGCGCTCACACCCCCGCCATCGGGAGGGTGACCTCGAAACGGCAGCCGCCGGGGACGTTGTGGACGGCGGCCATGCCCCGGTGCGCCTCCACGATGCCACGGACGATGGCGAGACCGAGGCCCGCTCCGGCGGGCGGCGTACGGGCGTGCGTGCCGCGCCAGCCGGTGTCGAAGACCCGGGGGATGTCCTCCTCCGGGATGCCCCCGCAGCCGTCGGTGACGGACAGGACCACGCCCGCGGCCGAGCGTTCGGCGGCGACCGCGACCGTGCCGTCGGCGGGCGTGCGGCGGATCGCGTTGACGAGGAGGTTGCCGAGGACCCGGCTCATCTCCTTGCCGTCCACCTCGACCGGCACCTGCTCGACACGGCTCCCGACCAGCCGCACACCGTGCTCGCGGGCCAGCGGGTCCGCTCCCGCGAGGGCGTCGCCCACGAGGTCGTACACGGAGACGCGGGAGGGGGAGAGGACGAGCGCGCCGGCGTGGATCCGGGAGAGTTCGAAGAGGTCTCCGACCATGCCGTTGAGGCGTTCCACCTCGGTGCGCATCTGGCGCAGATAGCGGTTCGGGTCCGCCGCCACCCCGTCCTCCAGTGCCTCCGACATCGCGCGCAGCCCGGCGAGCGGGGTGCGCAGGTCGTGCGAGATCCACGCGACCAGTTCGCGGCGCGAGGTCTCCAGGGCTCTTTCGCGGTCGCGGGACTCGGCCAGCCTGCGGCTGGTGTCCGCCAGTTCACGGCTGAGCGCGGAGAGTTCGGCGGTCGTCGGGCCGGCGGGGGCCGCGAAGTCGCCGCCGTCGCCGAAGGAACGGGCGGCGAGGGTCAGCGCCCTGCTGCGGGCCACGACCCAGCGGCCCAGCAGCAGCGCGGTGGCCAGGGAGACGGCGGCCGCCATGGCGACCACCGTGGTGACCACGCTCAGGTCGTGCGGCGACAGGAACATCGCCCACGCCACCGCCAGGGTTCCCGCGAGCATCGCGCAGACCGCGACGGCGGCGATGACGGTGAGGGACGCGGTGAGCGAACGGTGGCGGAGGAGCCGGAGGGCGCCCGCGCCGAGCAGGCCCGCGGCGGCGGCGCCCAGGAAGGCGTACAGGGCCATGACCAGTATGTCGTTCACCAGCCGGTCTCCTTCGCGGTCGCGGGATGTTCCCGTCCGGGCCCGGCGGGGCCGGACTCCGGCCCCGTGCCGTCGAAGCGGTAGCCCACGCCCCACACCGTCTGGATCAGGCGGGGCCGGGCGGGGTCGTCCTCGACCTTGCCGCGCAGCCTGCGTACGTGGACGGTGACCGTCGACAGGTCACCGAAGTCCCAGCCCCACACCTCGCGCATCAGGTCCTCACGGGCGTACGCCCGGCCGGGGTTGCGCAGGAAGAAGGCGAGGAGGTCGAACTCACGCAGGGTGAGCGCGAGTTCGGTGCCGTCCTTGGTGGCGCGGCGGGCCGACGGGTCGACGGCGAGCCCCGCGGCGTGCAGCGGGCGCGCGGCGGACACCGGCCGGGTCCTGCGGAGCACGGACTCGACCCGCAGGACCAGTTCCCGGGGGCTGAACGGCTTGGTGACGTAGTCGTCGGCGCCGACCTCCAGCCCGAGGATCCGGTCGTCCTCGTCGCCGCGGGCGGTGAGCATGATGACCGGCACGGGCCCCTGGGCGCGCAGCCTGCGGCACACCTCCAGGCCGTCCATCCCCGGCAGCATCAGGTCGAGCACCACCAGGTCGGGCCGGTGCGCGGCCGCACGGGCGAGCGCCACGAAGCCGTCCGCCGCCCGGTCCACGCGATACCCGGCCCGTTCGAGGTACCCGGAGACGACCTCGGCGACGGTCGGATCGTCGTCCACGACGAGCACACGGGTGGTGTTCTCCGTGCTCGGGGGCGGTTCGGTGCCGGGGGAGTCGGGCGGTTGGTCCATGCATCCAGCGTCCCACCCGGCTCGGTCCGGTGCGGCTCCTCCACTCCGACGTCCGAGTTTCGTAAGGACGTGAAGTCCGCTATGCGCCTTTCGCGTTCGTAAGGTGAAGGCCGTGACGACCCTTCCCGTACCGGACCCGGACGTCGACCTGGTCCTTCCCTGTCTGAACGAGGCCGGCGCCCTGCCCTGGGTGCTCTCCCGGATCCCGCCCGGCTGGCGCGCGCTGGTCGTGGACAACGGTTCCACGGACGGCTCCGCGGAACTGGCCCGCGCGCTGGGCGCGACCGTCGTGCGCGAGGAGCGCCGCGGGTTCGGCGCCGCCTGCCACGCGGGGCTGACCGCCGCCACCGCCGGCATCATCTGCTTCTGCGACTGCGACGGTTCCCTCGACCCGGCCCTGCTCCTGCCGTTCGTCGCCGAGGTACGGGCCGGGGAGTCCGACCTCGTGCTCGGCCGGCGCCGGCCGACGGAACGCGGTGCCTGGCCCGCGCACGCCCGCGCCGGCAACATCGCGCTGGCCCGGATGCTCCGGCGCCGCACCGGCCTGCGCCTGCACGACCTCGGTCCGCTCCGCGCGGCCCGCCGAGAGGCGCTGCTGGACCTCGGGCTCACCGACCGGCGCAGCGGCTACCCGCTCCAGATGGTCGTGCGCGCCGCCGACGCCGGCTGGCGCGTCACCGAGCACGACGTGCCGTACCTGGCGCGCACCGGCGTCTCCAAGGTCACCGGCACCTGGCGCGGTACCTGGCAGGCGGTACGGGACATGCGGCGCGTCCTCGCCGAACCGCCCCCGCCCGCCCGGACGCAGGCCCTGACCGGAGCCCAGGTCCCGGCGCCGACGCCGGCGGCCGACCCCGCACCGTCCCGAGGAGGAACCGTCCAGTGAGCGTCACTCTGCTCGTCATCGCCAAGGAACCGCGCCCCGGACGGGTGAAGACCAGACTCACCCCGCCCTTCACCCCCGGGGAGGCGGCGACGCTGGCCGAGGCCGCACTCGTGGACACCCTGCGCGCGGTGGCGGCGACGCCCGCGCGGCGCCGGGTCCTCGTGCTCGACGGAGCGCCGGGCCCCTGGCTGCCGGCCGGCTTCGACGTCGTACGACAGTGCGCGGGCGGTCTGGACGAGCGGCTGGCCGCGGCCTTCGCCGGCTGTGACGGACCCGCGCTGCTCATCGGCATGGACACGCCCCAGGTGACGCCCGCCCTCCTCACGGTGGACTTCGCGGACTGCGACGCGTACTTCGGGCCGGCCGAGGACGGCGGCTTCTGGGCGCTGGGTCTCGCCGAGCCCGACCCGGAGCTCCTGCGGGGCGTACCGATGTCGACCGGCACCACGGGTGCCGTGCAACGGCGGCGTCTCGTCGGGGCCGGGCTGCGGGTGCGGGATCTTCCCCGCCTGCGGGACGTCGACACGGCCGCGGACGCGACGGCGGTCGCGGCGGCCGCGCCCGGAGGGGCCTTCGCGACGGCGCTGGACCGGCTCGGGACGGTGGTCGCCCCCGGCGCGGTACGTGTTCCCCCCTCCTCCGGAGGCGGGGCGACCGGACGGCCGGCCCCAGGGCTGGTACCGGGACCGACCGCGGGACAGCCGCCGGAAACGGCGACCGGCACGGTCTCGGACCTCGTCGCCGGACACGGGGCCGTGCGAGCCGCCGGAATCCCGGCCGGAGTGCGGACCGGCCGGGACAGCGGCCCGGTGGCCGGGAAACGAGATGGACGATGAGCGGCACACGGACCAGGACGAAGACAGGACCGGACACGGTGACGGGGAGAGCCGCGGAAGCGGTCCGGACGAGGACCGTGAGCCGGGCCGGAGACGACAGCGGCGACGGCGGCAGCGGCAGCGGCAGCGGCAGCGGCAGCGGCGGAGACGCGGGCGGAGCCGGTAGAGGTGCGCTGTCCGGGCGGGCCGCGCGCTCCTGGGCCGCCGATCCCTACGCGGAGGCGCTGGGCGCCGGCCGGGGTCCGCTGTTCCTGCGCCGGGCGGACGGCTGGCTCCTCCCCCTGGAGGTGGAACGCTGGTGCGCCCGCGCCGACGCGGTGGACCTCCAGGTGCTCGCGTACTGCGAGGGCTCCGTCCTCGACGTGGGCTGCGGGCCGGGACGCCTGGTCGCGGAACTCGCGGCACGCGGAAGGCCCTCCCTCGGCATCGACGTCAGCGAGGCGGCCGTGGCCCGCACGGTACGGCTCGGCGGACGTGCGCTGCACCGGTCGGTCTTCGAGCCGTTGCCCGGAGAGGGCCGCTGGGGCACCGCCCTCCTCGTCGACGGCAACATCGGCATCGGCGGCGACCCGGCCGCCCTCCTGCGCCGCACGGCCGAACTCCTCGCCCCGGGCGGCCTGCTGATCGCCGAGACCGTGACGGGCGCGGACATCGACGAACGCGTCGACGTCCGCATCGTCCGCGCCGCGCACCCCGGCGACACCGGCCACCCCCACCCCCACGCCCACCCCACCGACGCCGGTGCGGCCGGGAGCGGGAACACGGACGAGGCGGTCGGGGGCCAGGACGCGTCCGGTGACCGGACCGCCTTCCCGTGGGCCCGGCTCGGCACCCCCGCCCTGCTCCGGCACGCGACGCGCGCCGGCTGGCGCGCCGACGCTCAGTGGGCGGCGGGCGGACGCTCCTTCGTGGCCCTGCGCAGCGGACCGCGGCGCGAGGCCCGGAAGGAACGCAGGACGAGCAGCAGCGCGGAACCGGCGAACAGCGCCGCCGTGATCAGCAGCCAGCGGGCGAGGAACCCGTCGGCCGGGAGGGCGGTCGCCGACCGGTAGCGGTCGGCGACCTGCCCGCTGATCAGCGGGAACCACACCAGCAGCAGGAGACCGGAGAGAGCCGCCGGAACACGGACGTACATCGTCCGGTCCCGGTGGCCCCGCACGTCCAGCGTCCTCGCGACGGCCCGGTCCGCACCGGCATACAGCGGTACGAGCACCAGATCGTGCAGCACGGCCGCGCCCACGAACCAGAGCGCCACCCGGGACCAGTCGTCCGAGAGGAGCCGCAGTCCCGCGTAGGCGGCGAGCGCGAACGAGCAGGCCAGCAGGAGGAGTTGGAACGGGCTGCCGATCAGTTCCCGGACGGCCCGCGGACGCGTCGCGGGGCTCGGCGCGCCGAGCCGTCGGCGCGGGTGGAGCCGTCGCGGGTCGAGCCGACCCAGGTCAGGGCGTCGCATCACAGGTCTCCGAACGTCATCCGGGCCACCCACTTGGTGTTCAGCACACCGGGCGCGGCCGGGACGATGACCCGTGCCGGGTAGCCGTGATCGGGGGTCAGGTCCTCGCCGTTGACGAGCAGCGCGAGCAGGGAACGCGGATCGCGCACCTGGTTGTCCCGCAGGGCGGCCACCCGGAACGCGCCGTGCCGCTGCAACGACTCCACGAGCACGTCGGGGGCCGCGTCCGTCTCGTAGCCGACGAGCGCCGCCAGGTCGCGCAGCGGCACCCCCCGCCACCACTGGTCGGACGTCGACCAGCCCTCCACGCAGGCGATGGGCAGCGCGGCGCTGTGCAGGGGGAGCCGCAGGAGGTCGTCACGGCTCAGCCGGACGGTCCGGCCGTTCCCCGTGACGACCAGCCGCCAGGCCTCGTCACTCGTCTCCGTGGCCGTGATGCCCCGCGAGGCGGCGGTCTTGTTGATCTGGAAGCCGCCCGGTCCGGACCCCGGTTCGGCGCCGCCGTGCGGGGCCAGCAGCGCCGTCTCGCGCAGCGGCCCGTCGAAGCCGTGGCCCGCCGTGGTGGCGGCCAGGAGCAGGGACCCGCCTCCGACGAAGCCGAGGGCGCCGCGTCGCGAGACGGTCGGCGGCAGCGGGTCCGGGGACACCAGCTCGTCCTCGGGGCGCGCCGGTTCCGCCGTGGCGGGCGACGCGACCGGCGCCTCGGACCGAGGGCCGGGAGTGCGGACGTCGCGCAGGTTGCGGAACGCTGCCGGCACCCGCAGGACCGCGTGGGTCACGAACGCCGCGATGAACACCCAGGCCCCGTAGAAGTGCAGGGTGTAGAAGGAGCCGGGAAAGACGTAGTCGAGCTGGATGTTCAGCACACCGGTGGTGAACTCGAAGAGCGCGCCCCCGACCAGGAGCAGCAGCGAGAGCCGTTCCAGGGCGTGCGCGAGCGAACGGGCCGGCGGCAGCGCGAACAGTTTCGGCACGACCGACCACAGCTTCGCCAGCAGGACGGGGATCAGCGCGACGCCGAGCGTGACGTGGACGCCCTGGGTGAGGCGGTACAGCCAGACCGGGTGGGTCGGCCAGGAGAAGAGGTAGAACCCGAGGATCCCCTTGTCGGGGGTCTTGTCGTTCACCGGCGAGAGGTTCGGGTTGTAGGCCGCGTACGACAGGAGCCCGGTCACGAACAGCACCGTGATGCCGACCAGGAGCACCACGCCGAGCACGGAGGTGAACCAGGGGCCGCGGAGCGGGCTGCGCCAGAACGCGGGGGACGAGGGAGACCGTGGCATGCCCCGACCGTAGGCCGCGGGCACCCCCCGAACGGGTTCCCAAACCATGACGAAACTCTGACGTCCACCTCTGTGGCCCCTGTCTCCGGCGCCTTCCGGCCTAGCGTGCGAGGGGTGAACCGCGACCTCCCCCGTGATCTGCCGCCGACGCGCGCCGAAGACGTTCCCGAGGCCCTTCCCACGCCCCCTGACCAGGCAGCCCCCCAGGCTTCTCCCACGTCCCCCGACCGGGCGGTTTCCCGAACCCTTCCCACGGGAGCCGCTTCCCGGAACCCGCCGCCGGTCCTGTCGCGGGCCCGGTCCCAGGCCCGGTCCCCCGGGCTGTCCCGGGCGCTGCTGGGGGAACGGCCCCAGGACGTCCGGCGCGACCTGGCCGCCGCGCTGGCCGCCGCCGCGCTCGTGCTGACGGCGGCCGTCGTCGGTTACGTCATCGAGCACCGCGACGGCACGCTCTTCGTGAGCGCGGCGCCGCTGCTCGGGCACTGGGGGCCGCACACCGGACCCGGTACCGCCGCCGCGGTCGCGGTGGCCGTCGCGGTCGTGGCGTACGGACCCGCCCTCGCCGCCCGGCTGCCCTGGCGGGGGCTTCTGCCGGCCCTGTGGGGCACGACGACGGCGTGGACGTTCTCGCTCGCGCTGATCGACGGCTGGGAGCGGGGTGTGGCCCGGCGCCTCACCACACGGTACGAATACCTTCAGGTCATCTCGCCGGTCGACCGCTTCCACGACATCCCGGCCGCCCTGCGGGACTTCACCCACCACATCCTCCTGCACTCCCCCGACCACTGGCCGCCGCATGTCGCCGGGCATCCGCCGGCCGCCACCCTCACCTTCGTCCTCCTCGACCGGGCCGGTCTGGGCGGCGGGGCCTGGGCCGGCGTCTGGTGCGTCACCGTCGGCGCGACGGCCGGGGTGGCGGTGCTCGTGGCCGTGCGGGCGCTGGCCGGTGAGGCACTCGCGCGCCGTGCCGCGCCCTTCCTCGCCCTCGCCCCGGCGGCCGTGTGGATGGGCACCTCCGCCGACGGCTACTTCGCGGCCGTCGCCGCCTGGGCCCTCGCCCTGCTGGCCCTCGCGGTCACCGGACACCGGCCGCGGACGGCCGGCCTCGCCTCCGGTCTCCTGTTCGGCCTCACCGCGTATCTCTCGTACGGCCTGACGCTGATCTCCGTGATCGCCTGCGCCGTCCTGCTGCTCGGGCGCCGCCCCAGGCTCCGTCCGCTCCCGTACGTCCTGGCCGGACTCACCGTCGTACCAATGGTGTTCACCCTGCTCGGCTTCGACTGGTGGGAGGCCTACCGCCTGTTGGTCACCCGCTACTACGAAGGGGCGGGCGGCATCCGGCCGTACGGCTACTGGGTCTGGGCGAATCTCGCCTGCACGGTGCTGATCACGGGACCGGCGACCGCGGCGGGACTGCGCAGGGCCGGGGCGGCGGCCGGACGGATCGCGGCGGCGACGGTACGGCCCCGGCCGGCCTCGGCACCGGCGGGCCGGTCTCCCGCGCCCGCGCCGCCGGAGCCGGCCGCCGGGGAACCCGTACGTCTCGCCGTCCTCGTCGTCGCGGCGCTGCTGGCACTTCTCGCCGCCGATCTCTCCGGCATGAGCAAGGCGGAGACCGAGCGCATCTGGCTGCCGTTCGCGCTGTGGCTGCTCCCGGCCTGCGCGTTCCTCCCCCGGGCGCGTGCCTGGCTCGTCGCCCAGGCCGCACTGGCGCTGCTCCTCAACCACCTTCTGCTGACGGGCTGGTGACCCTCGGCTGCGCGAGGGCCGCTCCGAATACCAGGCCGACGGCGATGGCCGTGACGATCGTGACGAGCTTCAGCAGGTCGCGGAAGCCCTCGATGGCGTAGCCGCCGGCCAGGGTGGTCAGCCCCCGCATGCCGAGGGAGCCGACGGTGAGGGTGAAGAAGCCGGGCAGGAGCAGGACGAGCCGGGGCGGCTGGTGCGGGCGCAGGGTCAGCCGGGTCGCGACGGCGGACAGGACGGCGGCCGCGACGAACGTTCCGCCCGTCTCGCCGATCGCCTTGGTGGCCAGGGACTGCACGGCCACGGTGAGGTACACCAGCACGAGCAGGGGCCCCAGCAGCCGGAAGGGGATGGCGAAGGCGAGCAGGGTGCCGACCGTGAAGACGATCCAGCTCAGGAAGAGGGCCCAGCGCGGCAGATCGGAGGCGGCGGCGATGTCGAAGAGGGCACGGGTGGAGGTGCCGGTGAAGAACAGGCCGAGCAGGACACCGACGTAGAGCTGTACGAGGAGGAACGCGGAGTAGACGAGCCGGATCGCGCCCGTGGTGATGTATCCGGCGGCGAGTTCGGCCGCGGCGGCGCTCAGATAGTCGCCGGGGACGAAGAAGAAGAGCGCGGGCAGCATCAGCAGGACGGGGCCGCCGTGCGAGGTGTCGCGGGCGAACACCTCGACGGTGATCACGGAGACGGTGGTCGAGACGACCAGCGGGAGCACCGTGGCGAGCCGGGGGATCCGGTCCGCGGTGACGGCCAGTACGGCGGCGACGGTGCCGAGGACCGCGGTGGCGCCCACCTCGTACCACGTGGACTGCATCAGCGGCGCGAAGCCCAGCGTGAACAGGACGATGCCGAGCAGCTTGAGCCACCACTGGTAGGGCGGCCGGGACGACTCGATCGCGGTCAGCCTCCGGTCCGCCTCGGCCACGCCGATCCGTCCGGCGCCGACGTCCTGGACGAGCGGTTTCAGCGCGACGACCTGGTCGAGCCGGAAGACCTCGGGGAAACCGCGCAGGGTCACCGTGCGGGAGTCGCCGCGGGTGCCGACGGTCAGGGCCGCGCCGTCCGGCACGAGAAGGACGGAGGCGTCGGCGCCCAGCGCGCGGGCGGTGTGCCGGACGGTGCGCTCGACGAGGGCGGCGCCCTCGCCGCTGGAGCGCAGCAGCAGCCCGGTCAGCCGGGCCAGGAACGCGGCGACGTCGTCCGGGGCGGCCTCCTTGTCCGGTCTCATCGGCCGCCTCCCCTCGACGTCCGGCCCGCCACGCGCCGGGATGCACGCGCGGACCCGCGTCCAGCCTGCGGACCCCCCGTCCGCCCCGGCCAGCGAGGCGACCCGAACGAGTGAGAAGGCCGCCCGTCCGACGGCACGACCGCCACAGCGTGGTGAACCGCTCCCGCCCACCGGGGGCGTTGCTCACCCGGACGGGCCACTCGGCGCGCGGTGGCCGTCACTCGCGCGGAGGCTGGCCTCATCGCTTTCGACCCGGGAACAGGGAGGCGTCCGATGAGCTCGATGGACATGCCGGCGGACGCACCACGGCCGAGTGCGGGTGCGCGGACCGCCCGGGCCGCGGTCCCGGCGGCGCCGAGGCTCACCTGGCTGACGCTGGCCCTCATGACGACCGCCTCGGTCGCGAGCCTGCGGGCCGCCCCCACCATGGCGGTGTACGGCCTGGCCTGCGTGTTCCTGTACCTGCTCCCGGCGATCGTGTTCCTGCTGCCGACCGCCCTGGTCTCGGCGGAGCTGGCCTCGGGCTGGAACGGCGGCGTCTACCGCTGGGTGAGCGAGGGACTGTCCAAGCCGCTCGGATTCCTCGCCGTGTGGTGTCAGTTCGCGATGACGATCTTCTACTACCCGAGCCTGCTGGCCTTCGTGGCGAGCACCATCGCGTACATCATCGATCCCTCCCTGGCCTCCAGCGGTCTCTACACCGCGATCGTCATCGTGGTCCTGTACTGGACCGGCGTCTGGGTCTCCTCACGCGGCACCAAGGCCCTCGCGGGACTGTCCAGTTGGGGTCTGGTCATCGGCACCCTGGTGCCCGGCACGATCCTCGTCGTGCTCGGCATGGTCTTCCTGGCCCAGGGCAACCCCTCGGCCGCGCCGATGACGGCCAGCCATCTGCTGCCGGCCTGGACGGGACTGGCCAGCCTCGTCCTGATCGTCAACAACTTCCTCTCGTACTCCGGCATGGAGATGAACGCCGTCCACGTGTCGTCGCTGAAGGACCCGGCGAAGGAATACCCGAAGTCGATGTTCCTGGCGATGGGCCTGGTGCTGCTGATCTTCATCCTGCCCGCGCTGGCGATCAGCTGGGTGGTGCCCGCCGACCAGACCAGCCTCACCGCCGGTGTCATGCAGGCGTTCGACGCGTTCTTCTCGTACTTCGACATCGGCTGGATGACACCGATCGCGGCGGTGATGCTGATCTCCGCGTCGCTGGCCGGCATGCTGACCTGGCTCGCCGGACCCTCCAAGGGCCTGCTGGAGATCTCCCGCAGCGAGGGCTATCTGCCGCCGTACCTCCAGCAGTTGAACCGGTTCGGCGTCCAGCAGAACATCCTGGTGACCCAGGGCGTCGTGACCACGGTGATCGCGCTGGGCTACGCGTTCATCCCGAACGTCTCCAACGTGTACTGGATCTTCTCGACGATCACCACGCAGGTGTACCTCATCGTCTACCTGCTGATGTTCGTCGCGGCGATCCGGCTGCGGAAGAACCAGCCCGACCACCCGCGCGGCTACCGCGTCCCGGCGCTCACCCTGGTGTGCGTCGTCGGTTTCCTGGCCTCGGCCGCGGCCATGATCATCGGCTTCGTGCCGCCCTCGCAGTTCGGCAGCAACAGCGTCCTGCTGTACGTGATCATCATCGGCAGCGGTCTCGGCATCCTCGGCCTGCTGATCCCCTGGGCGTTCCTCAAGTTCCGCAAGCCCGGCTGGCAGACGGAGGCCGCGCGCGAGGAGGAGGCGGGGGCATGAGTCCCACCCGGTTCGCATCCGAGCACAAGTGGATCTACTACGGCGCGATCGTCGTGCTGCTCGGCCTGGTCGTGGCCGGCCTCGTGCGCTACTCGGCCATCACGACGAACAACAAGGCCGTGAGCAAGGCCAATCAGCTCGCCGACGCTGCGGTGGAGGCCGGACTGCCGCGCCCGGACACCGAGTTGATCGCGAGCCTGCTGGGCACCGACGGCGGCCTGGTCTGCGACGATCCGGCCAGCGCCCTCAAGTCGGCACTGTGGAAGATCAATGTGTCCAACGGCGCCGCGTTCGTCGGGCAGCGGCCCGTCATCGGTGACGGCAGGACGCTCCGGGCGGAGGCCACGATCATCGAGATCTACTGTCCGGAGAAGCTGGACAAGATCCAGGACAAGCTCGGCGACCTGAAGACCGACGACACGGTGAGGCGGTGACCGTGTCCGAACTCGCCCAGAGGATCGCCGAGTTGATGGGCCGGGCCAGGACCGACCTGGCCGAGCTGGTCGCCATCCCCTCCGTCGCGGACCCGCGCCAGTACCCTCCCGAGGAATGCCGCCGGGCCGCGCAGTGGGTGGCCGACGCCTTCACCGAGGCGGGACTGCACGACGTCCATCTCGCCGAGACGCCCGACGGGAGCCACGCGGTCATCGGCCACCGCCCGCCGCCGCCCGGCGCCCCCACCGTCCTGCTGTACTGCCACTACGACGTGCAGCCACCGCTGGACGACGACGCCTGGACCACACCGCCCTTCGCCCTCACCGAGCGCGACGGCCGCTGGTACGGGCGCGGCACCGCGGACTGCAAGGGCAACATCGTGATGCACCTGACCGCCCTGCGCGCGCTCGGCGAGGACATCCCGGTCGGCCTGAAGTTCGTCGCCGAGGGGTCGGAGGAGCAGGGCACGGGCGGCCTGGAGCGTTACGTGGCCGAGCACCCGGAGCAGTTCCTCGCCGACGCGCTGCTCGTGTGCGACACCGGCAACGCGGAGGTCGGCACGGGCACCGCCACCGTCACCCTGCGGGGCCTCGCCAACATCGTCGTCACCGTCGACACACTGGCCGGGGAGATCCACTCGGGCATGTTCGGCGGCCCCGCCCCGGACGCGCTCGCCGCGCTGATCCAGATGCTCTCCACCCTCCGCGACCCGGCCACCGGCGCCACCCGTGTCGACGGACTCGACTGCGAGGGCGTCTGGGAGGGCGTCGGCTACGACGAGGAGCAGTTCCGCGCCGACGCCGGCGTCCTGGACGGCGTCCGTCTCACCGGGACCGGCACGGTCGCCGACCGACTGTGGGCCCGCCCCGCCGTCACCGTCCTCGGCGTCGACTGTCCCCCGGTCGTCGGCTCCGCCGCCGCCGTGCCGGCCACCGCACGGGCGCGGGTGAGCCTGCGGATCCCGCCCGGCACGGACCCGGCGGCGGCCCGCGCGGCCCTCACCCGGCATCTCACCGAGGCCGCGCCCTGGGGAGTCCGGGTCGGCGTCGAGGACGAGAGCGCCGGCGCCCCCTTCCGGGCGGCCACCGACGGCCCCGCCTACGCGGCGCTCGGCCGCGCCATGGACGAGGTCTACGGCAAGCCCATGGCCTTCCTCGGCCAGGGCGGCTCCATCCCGCTGTGCAACGTCCTCGCCGAGACCTACCCCCGCGCCGAGATCGTCCTCATGGGCGTGGAGGAGCCCAAGTGCCTCATCCACGCCCCCAACGAGAGCGTCGACCCGGCCGAGATCGAGCACATGGCCCATGTCGAGGCGCTGTTCCTCCGCGCCTACGCGGCCGACGGGAGCCGCGGCCGCTGAACGTATCCGCCCGCCGACGCGTCCTCGTACCGGCAGTACGGTCCGGGGACACGCGGGGAGGGCTCGATGAGCAGGCGGATCAGGATCAGGGACACGGCCGGGGTCGTGGCGGCCAGTGCAGCGGCGCTCGTCGCGGTGCAGGGGTCGAGCGCCGGTGCGGGAGGCGACGAGAGCCGGGCCGCGGAGCGCACGACCGTGTGTGTCGGCACCCGGCCGACGGGCAACCCGGCCGACCCGGAAGCCTCGCTGGACCGGGTGCTGGGCTACGTCCAGAAGAGGGGCGAGACACGCTACGCGAGTGTCTTCACCGGTCTGTCCGTCGACGACGACCCGAGAACGGCGGACGTGTACCGCGTCCCCTCCAAGGCGTTCGACGCGGACGTCTGCGCCCACGCGGAGAAGGGGACACGGCTGCGGTTGCACGACACCGACGTCACCGCGCGCCGGCTCGAAGCCCTGGTCGAGAGCACCGGCGACAGGATGGACCGCTGGGAAGGCGAGTTCGACCTGCGGGAGGTGGGCCCGGACCCCAGCGGCTTCGTGTCCTTCGGCGTCGACGACCCGGCCAAGGCCGATCTCATCCTCAAGAAGGACCTCGGCCCGTTCTGGGCGAAGCACATCAGGGTGGAGTACGCGGCATCGGCGTCGCCCCTCTGACACCGCGGCGGACCGGGCGAGAACCCCTCGCCGCGCCCCGGGGGCGACTCGCGCCGCGCCCGGGGTCCGGCTTGCAGGGGTGCGAAGCACCTGCCTATCGTCGCGGCCATGCAGTCCTACACCATCGGTCAGGCCGCCCGGCTCCTCGGCGTGAGCCCCGACACCGCCCGCCGCTGGGCGGACGCCGGGCGGGTGGCCACCCATCGGGACGACAGCGGACGGCGCCTCATCGAGGGCCGCGACCTCGCCGCGTTCTCGGTGGAACTGGCCGGCACCGGTGGCGAGGAGGGCGTCACGTCCTCCACCTCCGTCCGCAACGCCTTCCCCGGCATCGTCACCGCCGTCAAGCTCGGCGACGTCGCGGCGCAGGTGGAGATCCAGGCGGGACCCCACCGGCTGGTCTCCCTGCTGACCCGGGAGGCCGTCGAGGAACTGGGCCTGGAGGTCGGCGTGGAGGCCACGGCCAGGGTCAAGTCGACCAACGTGCACATCGACCGCGCCTGACCGGCCGCCGGGCGCGCACGGTCAGCCGGGGATCCCGGCGGGCCAGGACGGATAACGGCCGTCCACCCGGATGCTGTTGACGCCGCTGATGTGCCGGGCCCCGCACCGGTCCTGCGGCAGGACCAGTTGCGGGCCGGCCCGGTCCAGCGGCGTGCCGTCGATGCCGACCGCGAGCAGCACCGGCGCGTCCGCGAAGTCGGGGTCGATCTCGGCCCAGGTGAGCAGGGCGTGGTGGCCGTCCACGCCCGCCACCGCGATGAGGAAGCGCAGCCGGTCCTTGCGACGGGACGGATCGAAGCGGGGGCCGGCGTCCCGCAGCACGTCGTGCAGCAGCGGACCCTCGAAGCCGTGGTGGCGCACACCGCTGGTGGCGCACTCGAACGCGACCCGCACATGGTGCTGGGGCCAGGCGAGCAGGTCGGGCACGGTCAGCAGGGCGGGCCGGGCGAGGTCACCGCTCAGAGCGAGTTCCGCGAGCGGGGGAGCCGGCGGCGTCGGCTGCGTCAGGGACTGGCTCACTGGACAGCACCTCCCGGTGGACCGTACCCCGCGGGCGACCCGAGGCAAACGCACATGCGTACATCCGAAGCCTCTGGGCACAGCTCATGCGATGCGACAGGAGACTTACAGCTCGCATATGCGGAAGTATGATCAGGCCATGGCAGAACGTGAGCTCAGGACTGAGGATCACGACGGAGGCTCCAGCGAGCCTCAGAGTCTTCGAGGGAGTAGATCCGTGATGACCCGATCCGCGCGCCGGACCCGCCGCACCACCCGGACCCTTCAGGTGGCCGGCATCGGCGCCGCCGCGCTGCTGGCCCTGAGCGCCTGCTCCTCCTCCGACTCGTCCGACACGGCGGAGAAGGCGAAGGGATCGGCCTCGTCGTCCTCCTCGCCGAAGCTCTCCGGCACGGTGACCGTGTTCGCCGCCGCCTCCCTCAAGGAGAGCTTCACGGCCCTCGGGCAGCAGTTCGAGAAGGCCCACCCGGGCACCAAGGTCACCTTCAGCTTCGGCGGCAGCGACAGCCTCGCCGCGAGCATCACGGGCGGTGCGCCCGCGGACGTCTTCGCCGCGGCCAGCCCCAAGACGATGGCCATCGTGACCGACAAGGGCGACGCGGCGACCAGCCCCGAGACCTTCGTGCGCAACCAGCTCGAGATCGCCACCCTGCCCGGCAACCCGGACAAGATCGCCTCCCTGAAGGACCTCACCAAGTCCGGCCTCAAGGTCGTCCTGTGCGACAAGACCGTGCCCTGCGGCGCCGCCGCCCAGAAGGCGCTGGACGCGAGCAAGCTGAAGCTCACCCCCGTCTCCTACGAGCAGGACGTCAAGAGCGCCCTGACCAAGGTGGAGCTGAAGGAGGCCGACGCGGCGGTCGTGTACAAGACCGACGTGAAGGCCGCGGGTGACAAGGTGGAGGGCGTGGAGTTCCCCGAGTCCGCCGACGCCGTCAACGACTACCCGATCGCCCTGCTCAAGGACGCGCCCAACACCGACGCGGCCAAGGCGTTCATCGCGCTGGTGCAGTCCCCGGAGGGCCAGCAGGTGCTCACGGAGGCCGGCTTCCTGAAGCCCACGTCCTGACCCACGCCGTGACCGGCCCGCCCGGTCCGGCACCCGCCGCGCCCGTCCTCCAGTGGTCCGGCACCCGCCGCACCCGGCCGGTCCGGTCAGGCATCCGCCGGACCCGGCCTCCCCCGGTCCGGCACCCGCCGCGCCGGGCTCGCTCGGTCGGCACGCGCCGTCTCCCCACGGACCACGGCCCGGCGCGTGCCGCACGGTGGGCCCTTCCCTGCGGCGCGCCCCTTGAAGCGAACGCCCCGAACCCCGTCTCCTGAAACCATGAGTGATCCCGTGACCTCGCCCGACACGTCCGGCGCCCCGGCCGCCGACACCCTCGCCGGTGGACCGCGGCGCGGGCGTGGCCGGACGCCGGGCCGGGTGCGGGGCGGACCACCGCTTCCCCTGCTGCTCCCCGCCCTGATCGGGCTCGCGTTCCTGCTCCTGCCGCTGCTCGCGCTGCTCGTACGGGCGCCCTGGCGCAGCCTGCCGGAACAACTGGCCAAGCCCGAGGTGTGGCAGGCCCTCCAGCTCTCCCTGTTCTCGGCCACGGCGGCCACCGCGGTCAGCCTGGTGCTCGGGGTGCCGCTCGCCTGGCTGCTGGCCCGCACCGAGTTCCCGGGCCGCGGACTCGTCCGGGCCCTGGTCACCCTGCCTCTCGTCCTGCCACCGGTGGTCGGCGGTGTCGCGCTGCTGCTGGCCCTCGGCCGCAACGGCATCGTCGGGAAGCTGCTCGACTCGTGGTTCGGGATCACGCTGCCCTTCACGACGGCCGGGGTGGTCGTGGCCGAGGCGTTCGTGGCGATGCCCTTCCTGGTGATCAGCGTGGAAGGCACCCTGCGGGCGGCCGACCCGCGGTACGAGGAGGCCGCCACGACCCTCGGCGCCTCCCGCTTCACCGCGTTCCGCCGTGTCACCCTGCCCCTCATCGCGCCGGGCATCGCCGCCGGTTCCGTACTGGCCTGGGCCCGCGCCCTCGGCGAGTTCGGCGCGACGATCACCTTCGCGGGCAACTTCCCGGGCCGTACCCAGACCATGCCGCTCGCCGTCTACCTGGCCCTCCAGAGCGACCCCGACGCGGCGATCGCCCTGAGTCTCGTCCTGCTGCTGGTGTCGATCGCGGTGCTCGCGGGACTGCGGGACCGCTGGATGACGGCGACCTCATGACGCGGTCGAGTACGAGCCCGATGGGTGAGGTGATCGCGTCATGACCGAGGCGAACCCGGCGGCGAAGGACGCGCCGTCCGGCACGGGCCTCGACGCCCGTCTCGTCGTCCGGCGCGGCTCGTTCCACCTCGACGTCGAACTGTCCGCCGCCCCCGGGGACGTCGTCGCGCTGCTCGGCCCGAACGGCGCGGGCAAGACGACCGCGCTGCGCGCGCTGGCCGGGCTCACCCCGCTGTCCGAGGGCGGCCGACTACTGCTGGACGGCGCGCGTCTGGACCGCACGCCGCCGGAGTCCCGCCCCGTCGGCGTCGTCTTCCAGGACTACCTGCTCTTCCCGCATCTGTCCGCGCTCGACAACGTCGCCTTCGGACCGCGCTGTCAGGGCGTGCCCAAGGCGGAGGCCCGCGCCCAGGCCGCCACGTGGCTGGAGCGCATGGGCCTCGCCGAGTTCGCCGGGACCAAGCCGCGCCGGCTCTCCGGCGGACAGGCGCAACGGGTCGCCGTCGCCCGCGCCCTCGCCACGCGCCCCCGACTGCTGCTGCTCGACGAACCGCTCGCCGCGCTCGACGCCCGTACGCGGCTGGACGTGCGGGCCCAACTCCGGCACCACCTGGCCGACTTCGAGGCCGTCGCCGTCCTCGTGACGCACGACCCGCTGGACGCGATGGTGCTGGCCGACCGGCTCGTGGTCGTCGAGGACGGCCGGGTGGTCCAGGAGGGCGGCCCCTCGGACATCGCCCGCAGGCCGCGCACCGACTACATCGCCCAGTTGGTCGGGCTCAACCTCTACCGGGGCGACGCCGAGGGCCACACCGTACGGCTGGAGGCGGGCCCGGTGATCACCACGACCGAGCGGCTCGACGGGCCCGTGTTCGTGGCGTTCCCGCCGGGCGCCGTGACCCTCCACCGCGACCGCCCCACCGGCTCCAGCGCCCGCAACCTGTGGCAGTCCCGTGTCGCGGGCCTGGAGACGCACGGCGACCAGATCCGCGTGGACCTCACCGGCGAACTCCCGCTCGCCGCCGACCTGACGACGGTCGCCGCGGCGGAACTCGGCCTGCATCGCGGCTCGCCCGTCTGGGCCACGGTGAAGGCGGCCCAGACACACGCCTATCCGGCGTAGGGCCTCGCCTACGTCCCCGCCGGGACCGCCGTCGCACGGACCATCACGCAGTCGAACTCCACCACCCGGCCGGTCGCCTCCTCCCGCGACACCGGGTACATGCCGGTGATCTCGAAGCCGTGCTCCTCGTACACGGCGATGGCCTCGCCCATGCGGGGACTGCCCTCGTACAGCCGCAGCGTCGCGACCTCCGACTGCATGCCGACGAACTCCGCCGCGCGCTCCCCGGCGCCCGCGAACACCTCCAGGTCGTAGCCCTGGGTGTCCATCTTCAGATAGGGGCGGGGGGCGTCGATCCCGGCGAGGGCCGTGTCCATCATCCCGTCGAGACGGCGGACCTCGATCTCCTCCGTACGGGTCTTGGCGAAGCGCTTGTAGCGGTCCTTGCCGTAATCACTGGGCGGAAGAAGGGAGTTCATGGTGTTCCAGCCCACATGGATGGACTGAGTGGTGTCCTCGCGACCGAGACCGATCCGGTGCACCTGCCAGTCGGGATCCCCTTCGGCGGCCTGCTGGAGCTTTCCGAAGGCCTCCGCGGTCGGCTCGAAGGACACGATCCGGCCGGTGTAGCCGAGGCGGCGCAACTGGCGCCCGTACTGACCGGAGTTGGCGCCGACGTCGAAGACGCAGTTCACCTCGTACCGGTCCAGCAGGGCGGTGACGTGCTGCCCGCAGAGATAGGACGCGGCCGAGAGCTGGAACTTGCGTTCGTCGGCCGCCGTCTCCTTCTCGTCGAGCAGGAGACGGGCACCGGTGCCCCCGAGCGGCACCTGCTTCCAGGCCGCCGCCCGCCCGCGCAGCACCAGATCGGCGCCCTTGCCCAGTTCGACGCGTCTGCGCACACCGCGCCGGTAGACCACCGCGGCTCCCGATCCGAGGTCCAGCACCTGCACCCCGATCCGGGGAAGCAGACCTAGCAGCTTTCGGTGAAGGGTCGCCATGAACCACACCCTGTCAGACATTCCCGCGTGTCCACCGGCAGTTGGTTGAACCGCCTCTCAACCACGTGATAGAGGCAGGGGGTGACCTCTCCTGAGACCGAGATCCCGGCACTGGCCGCCGCATTGGGCATGAGCCCCCACCCGGAGGGCGGCTGGTTCGTCGAGACCTGGACGGCGCCCCAGGCCTTCCTGCCCGACGGCTACCCCGGAACCCGCGCCGCCGCCTCCGCCATCTACTTCCTCCTCACGCCCGGCGACACCTCCGCCTGGCACACCGTCCGCTCGGACGAACTCTGGCTGTGGCACCGCGGCGGACCCCTCGACGTCCTGCTCGGCGGCGACGGGACCAGTCCCCAGTCCACCCCGCAGGTCGTCCGCCTCGGCCCTCGCGTCGAGGCCGGGGAGCGCCCCCAGGTCCTCGTCCCGGGCGGTGTCTGGCAGTCGGCCCGGCCGGCCGGTGACGAGGAGGTTCTGGTGAGCTGCGTGGTGGCGCCCGGCTTCGACTACGACGACTTCCACCTCCTGGACTCCGGTCGCTGAAGGCGCCGTTGACACCCAAGGGGCACTTTGAGCGGCAGTCGAGCGGCCTTCTGACGTTCCTTGGCGGCTTTGTGACGCGGGTCGTTGGTTGCGGATCGTCCGGGTGGGGCATCACCCGAGAGCAGGACCGGCCGCGCACCGTTCAGCGCGGGGTCCCGGTCGACGGGGACGGAGCCGTCGGCCGGGTGCTTGTCGTCCTGGGAGGGGGAAGAGAGGTGTCAGTCATGCGTGCGCACCGGCGCACCGTCCGACCGACCGCCCGCGTGGAGTACACACTGCCGCGTACGGCCGTCTCGGCGGGCAGGGCCCGCAAGCTGACGACGGCGTTTCTGACCCGGCCACGGCCACGGCTCGCGGCGCCGACCGCGGACCAGGTGGACGACGCCACACTGATCGCCTCAGAGCTCGTCGCCAACGCCGTGCGCCACGGCCGCAGCGGTTGCCGGCTGCGGCTGCAACTGGGGCACGGGAGGCTGACCGTCGAGGTCCACGACGACAGTCCCGGACGGCCACGGATCGGCGCGCTGGACGCGGAGTCGGAAAGCGGCCGGGGTCTGGCCATGGTCCAGGAGCTCGCCCACAGCCTGGAGATCGTCAGTACGGGCTTCGGCGGCAAGACCGTACGAGCGGTGCTGGCGGTGCGATAGCGGCTCGCCGAGATTTCGGGTTTGACGCCGCCGAAAATGGGAACGCGAACCGAAAATTCATCGCAATTTCCATGACCGCGAAAAAGCAGACGGCCGGCGTTCGCACCGTGTGGTGCGAGCGCCGGCCGTCCAGCGTCCCGGACTAGGCGGGGACGATGTTCTCCGCCTGCGGGCCCTTCTGGCCCTGCGTGACGTCGAAGGTCACCTTCTGGCCTTCCTGGAGCTCACGGAAGCCGGAGGTGGCGATGTTCGAGTAGTGGGCGAAGACGTCGGCGCCGCCGCCGTCCTGCTCGATGAAGCCGAAGCCCTTTTCCGCGTTGAACCACTTCACGGTGCCAGTAGCCATGTCAAATCTCCTTCGGGGCTAAGCTCGAAGGCCCACACTTCGCGGACCCGCGTCGCCGTAATGATTGCCCCAACCGGAATGCACCGGAAAAAAACTTTGGGAACCACAACTGCAACTGAAATCGACAGTAGCACGTCAGCCGCCCCGAAGCGGGCGCACTATCTCACCCCGCCACGGGGAATATCAAAACCTCGCAGACCCGTGCACCAAATTCTGTACCGGCCGGAGCAGATATTCGCCCCCCGCCGGGAAACACCGGCCCGGGACCCCCCGGAAACACCCGCACAGGGCCGCCCAGGGCCCGTTCAGGCGTCCTGTGTCGAGCCGCGCAGCTCCGCGTTGATCCGCAGGGCTTCGTCGAGGCTGTCCTCCAGCGTGACGATTCTGCAGGCCGCCTCGACGGGCGTGCCCTGGTCGACGAGGTCCCGGGCACGGGCGGCGATCCTGAGCTGGTTGCGGGAGTAGCGGCGGTGGCCGCCCTCGGAGCGGAGGGGGGTGATCAGCCCGGCCTCCCCGACGGCCCGCAGGAACGCGGGGGTCGCGCCGATCAGCTCGGCCGCGCGGCCCATCGTGTAGGCGGGGTAGTCGTCGTCTTCGAACCGGTCGGTGGGGCTCATGGTGCTTCCCTGGGGCGCGTGCATCACCTTCCACTCTGGCAGATCGCCGCCGGTACCGGCCGGGGGCACCCGGCACCGGCCCGGTGACATCCGCGCGCCGTACTCACCCGGACGGCCCGGTGCGCTGGTGGGGGGCGGTGGCCGGTGGTGGCGTGGAGGGACACAGCCCGTCCTCGGGACCGTCCTCGGGAGGCCCTCGCATGATCCGTCCGTCCTGTCTCCTCGCCTCCGCCCTGACCGCGGGCATGCTGCTCTCGACGGCCGCCTGCTCGAACGGCGGAGGTGACGGCGGCGGCTCCGGCCGTACGGACTCCCCCGCGTCCCCGGCGTCCACCGTCCCGGCCTCTCCCGTGGCAGAGGAGACCGGTGCCGCCAAGGCCTCGCCCTCCCCGTCCGTCCGGGCGCTCACCGAGGCCGAGGCGCGGTCGGCGCTGATCACCAACTCCGACCTGGGGTCGCAGTGGGACGAGTCGAAGGGTGTGGCGGCCTGGCACGACACGCTGCTCAAGAGCAAGGTCGACGCCTCGGCCTTCGTCACCGACAAGGGGAACGCCCAGCAGTGCCAGAAGCTGCTGGACGGCCTGTACGCGGAGGACCTGCTCGGCAAGCCGCAGGGGGCCGGTGCCGTCACCGGCTTCGACGACAGCGACAACGACGCCCAGATGCGCTACGAGGTCGCCTCGTACGGGAAGAGCGCCCTGGACACCCGATTCGACTGGCTGAAGACGCTGCCGGACGTCTGCGACGAGTTCACGGCCGTCACCGGCACGGGTGACAAGCAGACCGTCCAGGTCGTGTCGACACATCTGCCCGATGTGGGGGACGCCCGCCAGGGCCTCCAGGTGACGATGAGCGGGGAGCTGGAGGGCGATCCCGAGACGCTGACCCTCGACTTCGCGGCGGTCCGGGTCGGCGACAGCGCCCTGTCGCTCACGAACGGTGGCCTCTCCGGCACCGAGCACCAGTCGACCGAGCAGGCGGTCCAGGCGGGCACGAACCGGCTGAAGGACGTCCTCGCGGGGAAGTCGCCCGCCCCGACACAGGGCTGAGGAACGGCCGCCCGAACGCACCGCGGCCCGGGCAACCTGTGGAGGGGCTGCCTCGGGCCGGAGGTGTCAGTGGGTGCGGGTCAGAGCCGATCCATTCGGGTGTAGGGGCTCAGGACGCGGACCTGGCGGGCGCCGAAGTCGACGAGCATCGCGATGCCCTCTTCGACGCCGACGATCGTGCCCAGGCCGTACTGGTCGTGGGAGACGCGGTCTCCGAGGCTGAACTCCTTGGCCACGGGGACGACGGGTGCAGCGAAGGGGCTGGTGGGCAGGTGGCGCCGGGGCGCGGAGGATTTACTCATCGTGATTCCAGTATGGGCCCTATTCCGGCGGGCGGTAGGGCTTGATGGTCTCGATCCCACTCCGACTCGGCGTCCCCGCGGACTACGGAACGGGGCGGGCGGGGTGCCCCTCGTGCGGTCTCCGCCCGGCCGGCCGGGCGTTCTCGGAGGTCAGCCGTCGGGGCGCCGGCTCCGTGATCTTTCCGATCCGCGGGGCCGTGCGCCGGGCGAGCCTGTCGCGGACCGGACAACCAGCGACGGCGCGTCCGGGTCAGCCCACCAGGAGTTCGCGCTTGAGGTCGCGCAGTTCGCGGGCGTCGATGTGCAGGCCGTCCCTCAGGTACGAGCGGAAGTCGCCGTACTGGGCACGGACCTCGTCGAAGCCGGAATTGAGGTACTCGGCACGGACGTCGAGCAGGGGCTTGTAGACGGCGGCCTGGGCCGGGGGCATGGCCGCGAGCGTGGCCGCGTTGACGGCGGCGCGGTAGGTGTTGCTGGCGAGGTAGTCGTTCGTCACCGTGGAGCGCGGGACGCCGAGGGCGGTGAGCAGTGCCGCGCTGGACCAGCCGGTGCGGTCCTTGCCGGCCGTGCAGTGGTAGAGGACGCCGCCGCCGTCGGCCGCCCCGGCGTAGACGGTCGTGTAGGCGGCCCGCGCGGTGTCCCCGCTGACCATGAACTTCTCGCCGTCCACCATCATCTCGACGGCCTCGGCCTCGGTGGCCGGCATGGCCGTGAGCGTCGAGGACCCGGCGAGCACGTCGGCGACGGTGTAGGAGGCGCCGGAGGGCACCCGGTCCGGGGCCGAGGAGCGCTCCGACGCCATCCGCAGGTCGTACACCGCGTGGATGCCGAGCCGCCTCAGCTTCGCGAGGTCGGCGTCGCTGAGCTTGTTCAGGGCGTCCGAGCGGTAGATCTCGCCCATCTTGACCCAGTGGCCGTCGCTGGTCCGGTAGCCGCCCGCGTCCCGGAAATTGACCGCGCCGTCGAGCTTGATCAGGCGGTCGGCGAGGTGGAGGGAGCCGCCGTGCCGGGGGACCAGGTCGAACCACTGCCGGTCGGCGGCGGGCAGTCCGCGCACGGTGACATCGCCCGTGGCACCGCCCCTGGCGACGACCCGCCCGGCGGCGCGGACGACCACCTCCCGCACTCCCGGGGCCTTCCACACGATGCGGTACGAACCGTCGGCGCCGGCGGTGACGGTCGCGGACGTGAAGGGGATGCGCTGGGAGGCGGCGCGGGCGGAGGCGTGGGCCGGGGTGTGGCCGCCGGGCGTGGCGGAGGCCGTGGGGGCGGTCACGGAGACGGCGGTGAGCGCGAGGACGACTCCGGCCAGGGATGCGATCTTCATGACCTGGATAGTTGGCTATTGAACCTAATTTCCGGTGTACACGGCCGGACATCCCGGCAGCCGCCGAATGTCGGACCGGTGGCCGGAGCCGGCCGGTACTCGGGAGAGAAGCGGGGCGCGAGAGCCGGCCGGTACGGCGGAGAGAGAAGCGGGGCGCGGGAGCCGGCCGGGATGAACCGGCTCCCGCGCCCGAGTGGCGCCCGAGTGCTCAGCCCAGGTCCAGCCGGGAGTAGACCCCGCCCGTGGTGTCGCGGACGACGACGTGCCGGACGGCGTAGCTGTCGTCGGCGGCGGGCAGATCGGTGCTGACGTACCAGACGCCCCAGCCGGGGTGGCCCGCGAGCTCAAGGAGCTTGGCGTGCAGGGTTCCGGCCGTGGTCCGCACCGTGACCCGCGAGGCGGTGCCCGTGCCGCCGTAGTACACGCCGGAGAGCGTGACGTGGCCCTGGGCGGTGCCCTCGACGAACGCGGAGACACCGGGCGTGTGCAGGTCGATGTTGCCGTTGACCACGTTCGTGAACTGGGGGTCGGGGTTGTCGAGCGTGGTCCAGTGCTTGCCCTCCGGCGTCAGCCAGAACTCGGCGCCGCCGGGCTCGGTGACGTGCTCGTCCGGCGCGACGATCCGGGCCGTGGGCGCGGTCCTCGCCGAGCGGGCGGGAGCGTGCGCCGGAAGCACGGTGCCGTGCGCCGGCCGGGCGGCGGCGGGCGTCGGCCTCGCGGTCGGGACGCCGTACGCGGCCGTGGGCGCCGTGATCAGCGCGGCGGCGGCCACGGCCACCGCCGCGTACCTCTTCGTACCTGCCATGAACGGACAACTCCTCGTGATGGGGACGATGTTCGGACGGTGCGGGGCGCCGTTCCCCCGTGCTGCATGCCGGCGCCCGCCGGCCGGACGACGCCCGGCCGGAGATCCTCCGCGCGGACGTGTCAGACGAGCGCGCTCGTGGCTCGCCACTGGTCCCAGGTCAGGTTCCAGTCGCCGTAGCCGTTGCCGACGGCGACCGTGTCCCGGGAGCCGACGACCTTGACGACGTCGCCGGGGACGACCTCGTCGAAGAACCGCTTCGCGGGGCCGCCGGTGGCGAGTCCGACGCAGCCGTGCGTGACGTTCTGGCGGCCGCCGTAGGTGTTCGCCTTCGGGTTCTGGTGGAGGTAGGTGCCCGAGGCGGTGAGGTGGACGGCGTAGTAGTAGTAACCCCGGTACTGGTCGGCGTAGCCGACCGTCCGCGAGTCCATGAAGACCTTGGACGCCTTGTCGGAGACGACCATCGTGCCGTTCCAGGTGTCCATGCCCGGCGCGCCCGCCGTGATCGGGACGCGGCGCGACGATCCGGCGGTTTCGAGCGTCATGAAGTGTGTACGGACATCCACTGTGGCGACGAAGGAGCGGCCGACCGTGAAATGCCTGGTGATTCCGGCCCCGGCCCGGACGGTGACCGCCGTGCCGGGTTTCCAGTACCTGCGGGGCCGGAAGTCGACGCGCTGCCCGTCGGCGAGGTTACGGTCCTGCACCCAGCCCCAGGAGCCCTCGGTGTCGGCAGTCACCTTCAACTGGCGTTCTACGAAGGCCCGTTCGGCCACCGGTATCGGACGGTCGAAGGTCACCGAGACCGGCATGCCGACCCCCACGGTCTGCCCGTCCGCGATGTTGATGTGCGCGCCCGGCAGGGACTCGAGCGGGGTGGCCGAGGGTTTCGGCCGTGCCGTGCCGGTCGGTCCGGCGGTGGCGGCCGGACCGCCCCCCGGCCCGGCCGCACCGCCCCCGCCGTCGGCGGCCGCTCGCACCGAGCATCCGGCGAGCGCGAGCGCGCACACCGCCGCCGCGCCCCAGGCGCGCGCCAACCGGCCTCTGCGGCCTCGCAGTTCCCTGGTCATGGTGATCCCCCCGTGGTGTGTTTCGATGTGCGACGTACGGGACCTGTACGCGCGGTGGGGACGGCCCGGTTGCACACGGCCGGGGAATTCGCGGACATTCGGGCGGGGGGCATGACCGAGGAAGAGTTCGACGCGTTCTACGCGACCGCGTTCCCCCGGCTGACCGGCCAGCTCTACGCGTTCACGGGGGATCACGGCGAGGCGCAGGACGTCGTCCAGGAGGCGTTCGTCCGCGCCTGGGACCGGCGGCGCGAGTTCCTCGCCGACGGTGCTCCCGAGGCATGGATACGGACTGTGGCGACCAGGCTCGCGGTGAGCCGCTGGCGCCGGGCCCGCCGCTGGCTGGAACTGGTGCGGCGCACCCCGCCGGCCGACCACACCCCGGGCCCGGGACCCGAACGCGCCGCGCTCGTGGCCGCGTTGCGCACGCTCCCCGAGGCACAGCGGATGGCGATCGTTCTGCACCATCTGTGCGACTTGAGTGTCGAGCAGGTAGCCTCCGAAACCGGTGCTCCCGTCGGCACGGTCAAGGCCCGGCTCGCGCGGGGCCGGGCGGCGCTGGCGCGGGTGCTCTCGGAGGATTCGGCGGATCCGGCCGGCTCCGCGCGTCCGTCGGGCTTCGCGGGCACGCCGGGCAAGGGGGAGAGGGAGGACGACCGTGTCCGATGAACTCACCACCGCCCTGCGCGAGTTGGCGACCGAGGCGGAGAGGCCCCCGGCCCTGACCGGAGCCGAGATCCGCGGCCGGGCGACGGGCCGCCGACGCCGCCGCCGTACGGCCGCGGCCGCGGTCGGCGTCTCGGTCGCGGGCGCGCTCGCCCTGGTCGCGACGCTGGGCCCGGACGGCGGGGCACGGCACGAGCCTCCGCCGGCCGCGAGCCCCACCGTCGCCCCGAGCCTGCCGGCGCCGGCGCCGGACGCCACGATCGATCTGGGCAAGCGCGTGATCTCGGTCGCCGGCCGGCATCTGACGCTCCACGGCGACAACCTGACCGGCGACGGGCCGGCGGTCCGGACGACGGTCACCGGGAAGGAGGTCACCATGAGGGTTTCCGGGAAGACGGTCGGTTTCGACGACGGCTACTCCTTCATGGCCTCCTGGGTGGTCAGGCTCACCGATCCCGACGGCAGGACGGACTACGTCGGCTCCATGGCGTCCGGCGACACGGGCGTCTCCAGCCCCGACGACGGCTGGATCAACCTGGACAAGGCCGACGCCAAGCTGCTGTACGACCGGCTGGCACCGGGCGCGGTGGTCGAGATCCGGCCGTCGGCCAACGCCTCGGCCTCCTCGGCGGCGGACAGGGGTACGGCCACGGCGGGCTCGGACGCGGCCACCGACTCGGGCACGCCCACCGGCACCACGGCCGGCTCCGGGGCCTCGGGCTCGGGACTCTCGGGCGGCTAGCGCGGCCCGCGCGTCTTCAGAGAGGCGGCCGGCGCGTCATCAGCGGGGCTGCCGGCGCGACCCGTGCGCGCGTCCTCAGAGGGGCGGCTGGGCCGGGGCGGGGCCGAGGGTCGTCGTGCCCGGGGCGGTGCGGTGGCCCAGGCCCGTGCGGTAGGCGTCCAGGGCCGCTTCCACCCGGCCGGTGCGCCGCAGCAGGTCGCCGAGCAGCCGGCACAGGTCCGCCAGGTCGCCCGCCGCGCCCGCCCGCTCCAGCAGGCTCATCGCCCGCACATAGTGCTCCTCGGCCGCCTCCGTGTCCCGGGTGTCCTCCGCGATGATCCCGAGCAGGCGGTGCGCCGCGGCCGCGTGGATGGCGCCCCGCTCGGAGTTCAGGTCGCCGAGCACCTGACGCAGCAGTTCGTCCGCCTCGTCCGACCTGCCGCGCCGGTGCAGAACGTCGGCCAGTTCCACCGCGACCTGGCTGGTGTAGAGCGCGGCCCGCTTCGCGGAGAGCATGGCCTGCGCCTCACGCAACTCACCCTCCGCACGCTCCAGTTCGCCGTTCTGGGCGTACAGATACCCGCGCATCCAGTGGCAGTTGGCGAGCTCCGTGCGGATCTGGAGCTGGCGGTAGAGCTCGGCGGCCTTGGCGAGGGAGGCGTCGGCCTCGGCGATCCGCCCCTCGGCGATCATCGTCCGCGCCACCGACCGGTGCATCCGCGCCACCAGCGCCGGGTCCTGGACCTGCGGCGCGAGGGCGAGCGCGAACTCGGCGGCCTGGGCGGCCCGGGCGTGCGCGCCCATGTCCATGTAGGGCGCTATGACTCCCGTGTACAGGAGGAGCAGCGCCTCGGGATCGTGCAGTCCCGTCCGGTTGAGCTCGTCGAGGGTGGACTCGAACAGGTAGCAGGCGTACCGGAGTTCACCGGCGAGGTAGTGGGAGACCGCCCGGCCCCGCACGGCGGGCACCCGCTGCGTGAGCGGCGCGTCCCCCATCCGCTGCTCCGACTCCTCGAAGCGCCGCTGCGCCGTCTCCAGATCCCCCGTGTCCAGGGCGCATTCGCCGAGTCCGAGGAGCGCCGCCGCCTGTTCGGCGACCAGCCCGTGGGCCTCCGCCTCCGCGAGCAGAACGGCGTAGGCCTCGGCGGCCACCTCGGCCTCCCCGGTGGACAGCGTGCGCTGCGCGTCCGTCATCCGCAGCCGCAGGTCGGTGGCGAGATGGGCGGGCCGCCCGGTCGCCAGCTCCTCGTACGCGACGCCGAGCCGGCCGGCTATGTGGCGCAGCGCGGGCTCGGAGGCCCGGACCCGGCCGGCCTCCAGCGTGGAGATGTACGCGGGCGTGTACACGGGCTCCGCCAGCTGTTTCTGCGTCAATCCACGTTCTGTACGCAGCCGTTGCACCCTGCGCCCGATGATCTCAGGGTCGTCCCGCTCCGCCATGGGTCAAGCATGCCATCTAGCCGAGTCGAGCCGGTCCGGCTTTTGACTACTGTCCAACTTCGGGACCCTCTTGCGATGTTCGCCCGGGAGCCTCTACGTTAAGCGCCGGATTAAGCATGCTTAATACGCCGCTGTTGTTGCGAGGTCACCGTGCTCCGACGTATTTCCGCGCGCTACTCCAGGGGGCTTCTCGCCGCCGTCATCGCGGTCGCCGCGCTGGTCACGGCGGCGAACGTCGGCCCCGCGAGAGCGGCCGACCAGGCCCCCGCGGCCCACACCGTCACGCACACGACCCGTCACCAGGGACTCTCGACGGGCCGGTGACGTCCTCTCCCGCGGGCGCCCGACACCGGCGATTCCCCCGTACGGCGAAAAAAGGGCGCCTACGCTGACCCGGTGACCTCTACCGCCGCTCGTACCGCGCTGGACCTCACCGCCGACCTCCCGGTCCCCGCCCTGGAGGACTTCTACCGGGATCTGCACCGGCATCCCGAACTGTCGCTGCGCGAACACCGTACGGCCGCCCTCCTCGCGGAGCGGCTGCGCGAGGCCGGGTACGACACGACCGAGGGCGTGGGCGGCACGGGTGTCGTCGGCGTCCTGCGCAACGGGGACGGGCCGACCGTCCTGCTGCGCGCCGACATGGACGCCCTGCCCGTCACCGAGGAGACCGGGCTGCCCTACGCCTCGGGGACCGCCGGGGTCATGCACGCCTGCGGCCACGATCTGCACGTCACCTGGCTCACCGGGGCGGCACGGGCGCTCGCCGCCGGACGGGACACCTGGTCCGGCACGCTGGTGCTGGTCGGGCAGCCCGCCGAGGAGACCGGCGAGGGCGCGGCCCGCATGGTCGCGGACGGTCTCCACGAACGCTTCCCCCGGGCCGACGTCCTGCTCGCCCAGCACGTGGCGCCCGGCCCCGCCGGGCTGTACGCGCACTCCCCCGGCCTGATCATGTCCGCCTCGACCGACATCGACATCGTCGTGCACGGCCGGGGCGGGCACGGTTCGCGGCCTGAGGCGACCGTCGACCCGGTGGTGACCGCCGCGTACATCGTGACGCGGCTCCAGACCGTCGTCAGCCGGGAGATCGCGGCCCGGGACTCCGCCGTGCTGACGGTGGGACGGATCGAGGCGGGCACCCGGCACAACATCATCCCGTCCGAGGCCCGGATCGCCCTGAACCTGCGGACGCAGTCGCTGGACGTGCGGGAACGGATGATCGCCGCCGTGCGGCGCGTGGCGGCGGGCGAGTGCGCGGCGGCCGGCTGCCCGGCCGAGCCCACGGTCACCGTCGGCAACGACTTCCCGATGACCGTCAACGACGCCGACACCGACCGCCGGATCGCCGCCGTGCACGGGGAGGTCTTCGGTGCCGGGACGATCCTCGACCCCGGTCCGGCCATGGGCAGCGAGGACTTCCCGCGGCTCGCGGACGGCCGCATCCCCTACTCCTACTGGTTCGTGACCAGCACGCCCGCCGACGTCTGGAACGCGGCCCCGGGCGCCGACGACCTCATGGTCCGGCTCGCGGCCGTGCCCAGCAACCACAGTCCGCACTTCGCCCCCGACCTGTCCACGGTCGCTCCGGGCGTACGGACCCTGGTGTCGGGAGCGCTCGCCTCGCTGGCGGCCGGGGCCTGAACTCCCGGGGCCGGGGCCGCTCAGGCCTGTGTCTGCAACTGGCTGAGCTGCCGCCGGACATGGTCCAGCGCGCCCTCCCGGCGTCCGGGCACGCGCTGTCTCAACCGGGCCAGTTCCGAACCGAGTTCGCGGGCCCGCGCCGGATCGGCGACACGGCCCCACTGGTGGTGGGCCCGGTCCACGGCCGACTCCACCTCCGGGGCGCCCGGCGCCTGCCCCGCGTCCAGCCGGGTCACGGCGAGGGCCAGCCAGCCGCGGCAGCTCCGCTCCGCGTCCCCCGCGAGCATCGCGAGGTCGGCCCGTACCTCCATCCAGTGCAGCACCTGCTCGGAGCCGCGCCCGTGTGTCCGCAGCGCCTCGCGCTCCCACCGCGCCACCAGCGCGAGGGCGTCCTCGTGACGGCCGTCGCGGACCGCCGCGGTGATCTCCCCGTGCGGATCGGGGGACGGCGCACCGGCCCGCCGCTCCGTCCGGCCGGGGACCGACACGGGTGGCACGGGCGGGGCGGGCGGGGTGGCCGGTGGAACCGGCGGGGGCGCGGGCGCGGCGGCGGGTGGAGCCTGCGAGGGGACGGGCGGGCGCGGCGAAGCGGTGACGGACGCGAACCCGGGCGGCGGAGCCGTGACCGTGGCGAACTCCGCCGGCGGAGCCGTGACCGTCGTGAACTCCGGTGCCGGAGGCCATGGTTGCCCGGCCCAGGACTGGCCGGGCGCGAGCACGAGGTCCGCCGCCCCGCGCCGGGCGCTCTCCTCGCCCGAAGCCCTCGTCAGCGCCTGCTGGTGGAGCTCGGCGGGGTGCGGCCGGTGACCGCTGCGGAGCAGGGTGGCGACGGCTCTCATGTACGCCGGCTGTGCCACCGTACGACGGGACGGCGGTGGGGCGACGCGGCCGTACAGCTCGGTCGAGCGGCCGGCCGTGAGGGGGCGCCCGGCGAGGAACTCCCAGGCGTCCGCGTCCGCGTGCAGGTCGACGAAGACGGTCGTCGAACCCGCTGGGCGCAGCCGCAGTTCGTCGGCGATCCAGCGCCAGGGGAAGGCCGTGTAGCGGACCGTCGCCGGCGTGGTGCGGGCCAGCGCGAGGTGCGGAAGCCGCTGGCGCCGGTCGAGTTGGAGCTGCCCCGTCAGGAACATGGTCAGCGGTCCGGGCGCCGTCGCCGCCGCGCGCAGCCGGGTCAGCACGGCCTGCGGCTCCAGCGGGTCGGCCAGTTCGACGACGTTCGCCGTGTCGGTTCCCGACAGCACCGGCGGGGCGACGGCCGCGAGCACGGGGAGCACGGAGGCCGCGTCCACCAGACACCCCTTGCCCACGGGTGAGGCGGCGAGGAGCAGCACGGTTCCGGGCACAGATTCTCTCCCCCATCGTTCGGACACCTCAGCACCGTAACGGCTGCGCCTGCAAAGAGGGGACGCGAAGAGACGAACGCCCCCGCCCGGCCCAGGGACCGGGAGTCCGGGTCCGGGGACCGGGAGTCCGGGTCCGGGGACCGGGAGTCCGGGTCCGGGGACCGGGAGTCCGGGTCCGGGGACCGGGAGTCCGGGTCCGGGGACCGCGGTGTCCGCGTCCGGGCCTCCCGGAGTCCGTGTCCGCGGCCCCGGCTACGTCCGCCGGCCGTCGGCCGCCCGGCGGCGCACGGCGAAGATCGTGGTGTCGTCGGCGAGCCGTCCGCCGCAGTGGTCCAGTGTGCCGTCGCGCACCCACCGGACGAGCCGGTGCGGGTCGGCGGTGCGCGGGTCCCGTGCCAGTGCCTTGGTGAGGGTGTCGCGGAGCGGGAAGAAGGTGCCCGCCGCGTCGCGGGCCTCGGTCACCCCGTCGGTGACCATGAGCAGCGTCTCCCCGGGGGCGAGCGCGACGCGGAGCGCGGGTGGCGGCGCGGAGGCCAGATCGCCCATGCCGAGCGGGAGTCCGTCGCCGGGAGGCAGGCTCCGCACCCCGTCCGCGGTGACCACGAGCGGCGGTTCGTGGCCGAAGTTGATGACCTCCACCGTGGCCGGGGTGTCCTCGCGGAAGGCGACCAGGACTCCGGTCGCGAAACGGTCGCCGTCCTCGCGGCCGAGCGCCACGCGGTAGCCGTTGTGCCGCAGCATCCGCACCTCCAGGCGACCGGCGACCGTGGTGAGCACCGGCTCGTGGTACGCCGCCTCGCGGAAGGTGCCGAGCAGCGAGGCCGCCGCCTCGACCGCCGCCAGTCCCTTCCCCTGGACGTCCCCGAGCAGCAGGCGGGTGCCGTGCCGGCCGGGCTGGATGTCGTAGAAGTCGCCGCCGACCCGGGCCTCGCTGTCGGCGGTGAGGTAGACGGCCGCGTGGTCGAGGCCGCCCCAGCCGGGGGGCATCGGGCGCAGCACGGTGCGGCGGGTCGTCTCGGCTACGTCCCGCATGTGCAGCATCTGGCGCTCGGCGCGCAGCCGCACGGAGCAGGCGAGGGCCGCGAGGGCGCTGCCGACCACGACGAGGAAGAAGTCGGGCAGGCCGTTCTGGTACCGGTGCGGCCACGACGCGTCGATGGCGCCGTAGGCGAGCAGCGACAGCACGCCGAGGACCAGCGTGCCCGGCACTCCGCAGATCGCCGCCGCGATGACCGGTACGAGCACGAGCCAGGAGATGATCCGGAACCGGCCGGAGGTACTGGCGTCGAGCAGCGCGATGCCCAGGAGCAGCAGCAGCGGGGGCAGCCAGGCCACACTGCGCCCGTGCACCTTCAGCGGCTGCGACCGGGGGAAGGAGTACGGCCGCCCGGTGCGGGGCCGCAGGGCGTGCCGAAGCCGGTCGCGGACGGATCTCCGGGCGGCCACCTCCCCGTACCGCCTCCGTCTCGTGTTCTCAGTAGGCGACGGACATACGGCCGTGCGGGTGGACGGGCATCTCGAGCTGGTCCACGAAGGCCATCGCGTAGTCCTCGGCGCTGATGCGGCTCTGGCCGCCCGCGTCGGTGAGCATGCGGTCGCCGCCGATCCTGAACTCGCCCGTGCGTTCGCCGGGGGCGATCTCGGCGGCGGGCGAGATGTAGGTCCAGTCGAGGTCGTCGACGTCGCTGCGCAGGTAGGTGAGGGCGTCGCGATGGGCGAGCGCCTCGGGCAGGTAGGCCTCGGGGAAGTCCGGCTGGTCGCAGGCGGCCTCGCCGGGCGCGACCTCCAGGGTGCCCGCCCCGCCGACGATCACGAGCCGGTGCACCCCGGCCGAGCGGACACCCTCCACCAGGGAATGGTTGAGGGCCAGGAAGGGTTCGCGGGGGTCCGAGCCGTCCCGGGGCGGGACGCACGCCGACCCCACCGCATCCGCGCCGGCCACCAGCTCGGCGACCTTCGCCGCGTCCGAGGCGTCCGCCGCCGTCGCGGCGACCCCGGGGACCGGGGACTGCCCGGAGCGGCTGACCGCGACGACCTGGTGTCCGCGCGCCGACGCCTCCGTGGCGATACGGCTGCCGACCATGCCGGTGGCACCGAAGAGTACGAGCTTCATGCACCTCAGCGAAGCACGCGACCATGATCACCGCATCCCGGCGAAACGGGGGAAAGGGGTGCCGTGGGGGATGCGGGTGGGGCGTTGTGGGGGTGCGGGCGGGGGCGCTCCGGGGGCGCCGGGAGAGGGTTCCGCCCCGAGTTGCCAGGGGCTTCGGAGAGGTGTGACCTGGAAGGCGGGGGCGAGCAGAGAGGAGTCCTTCCATGGCTCAAGCCGCACCCGTGTCAGGGACACCAGGTACATCCGGATCGTCCGACGTCTTCGGGGCACAGACCCACACGATCGCGCAGTGGGCCGTACCCGTCGCCGGCGGACTCGTCTACGGCTACTGGGCCGCCGCCATCAACCGGGACGCCGGCGCCATCACGGGCTGGAACGTGCTGTTCGGCTTCGTGTGCGCCATCGCGTTCGCGGCGGCCTACGTGGCCGCGCGGACGGTGGCTCCGCTGATGCGGCGCGAGACGCACGCGCTGGTGTGGGCCGTGTTCGCGGGCTGCGCGTTCGGTTTCCTGTACAGCCAGACCGACGCGACCGTTCTGCGGTCCGTGTTCATGTCGCTGCCGGTGGCGGTGGGCGTGTACGCGGTGGCCTTCTACCGCTACTACACGCACGAGGACGCGGAGGGAAGGGCGAGCAAGTAGGCGCGGACAGCGAGCACATGAGGCCCCGGCGCAGTGCCGGGGCCTCATGCGTCTCCCTCACTCACCTACTCACCTGCCACCTGGGACCCAGTCCCAGGAGTTCGAGGAGGAGCCGGAGACGGTCCAGCTCCACGCGCTGGAGACGGTGAAGGTCCAGGAGCCGGAGGCGCTCACGCTCCAGCCGGGGTCGGCGCCGGGGTTCCGGTCGTTGTCCCAGTGCGCGTTGTGCCAGGTCCCGTCCTTCTGGTCGGGGCACGGGTCCGAGCAACTCGGCACCCACTGGCCGTTGGTGGAGACGAACGCCGCGCTGGCCCAGGCATGGGCGCCCACGAGCCAGTACCAGACGGTGGTGCCGGACACGCTCTGCCCGTTCACCGCGCACTGCACGCCGTCCTGGCTGCCCGAGGGAAGCGATCCGACGACGGGCGAGTCGGTGCTGGGCTGAAGCCGCAGGTTCATCTCACCGCTGGAGATGACGGTGCCCCGCACGGGACTTCCGGAGCCGTCGCCGGTGTGCGCCGACTCGGTCGCCGCCATGGTGGGACCGGCGGCCAGGGCGGTCAGTACACCGCCGCTGAGCAGGGCCGCGGCAAGAATCCGCGGAGCTGGGGTGGTGCGCATATCGGCCTCCTTCTCCCCAGATCCAGGAAACACCCGTTCGGGTGAGGGCTCCACCCGAACGCCCAGAACCCTTGGGGCCCATGGGATGCGGGACTCCGATGCGCGGGAGCTCCCCGTACGGCTTGTCATATGCGCCCATTTGCAGGCGGCCCGGTCGCGTACGGGGTCCGGGAGGCCTTGCCTGAAGACGTGTCCCCTCGTGTCCGGAGCGCCCTGTCGGCCGTGCTGATCGCGCTCGCCTGCATCCTCGCGCCGCTCGGCGCGCTCTCGGCGTGGGCGACGTACGGCCTCGGCGACTCCGAGCGGTACGAGGCCACCATGGCACCCCTCGCCGCCGACGAGGACGTCCGGGACGCGATCGCGGCCGGCGTCACCGACGACATCCTGCGCGAGGTCCACGTACGGCCCCGGCTCCAGGGGCCGGTGAACCACTTCGTGCGGGACGCCGTGCGCTCGTTCACCGAGACCGAGGCGTACCGCACGGCGTGGGAGACCGCCAACCTGGCCGCGCACGACGCCGTGATGCGGGCGCTGCGCGAGGACCACGAGGGTGCGGTGACCGTCGATCTCGCGCCCGTCACCGAGCAGGTCAAACGCCGGCTCGCCGACGACCACATGCCGTTGGCCGCCCGGATCCCGGTCGAGCACACCGAGATCACCGTGCTCGCGGCCGAGGACCTGGCCCGGCTCCGGAAGGGATTCCACGTGCTCGAAGTCGCCGGATTCTGGCTGCCGTCGGCGTCGGTCGTCTTCGCGGCGACCGGCATCGTCGTCGCCGTGCGCCGCCGCCGGGCGGTCCTCGCGACGGGCCTCGGCACCGCTCTGGGCGCCGCGCTGCTCGGTGCCGCGATCGTCGTGGGCCGTCGGCTCACCCTCGCCGACCTGCCGCCCGACGTGTCACGCACCGCCGCGGGCGCGGTCTACGACGCCCTCACCGAGACCCTCCGATTCGTGAGCTGGCTGTTGCTGGCCGTGGGTCTGACGGTGGCTCTGACCGCCGCGCTCGCCCGCGCGTACGCCCGCCGGCGACGGCCGGCCGAGGCCCCCGCGCAGAGTCCGGCGGACCAGTCGACCCACGTGGGAGCCTGACCGCGCCCCACGCGGAACCTGACCGCGCGCCACGTGAAGCCCGATCACGCCCCACGCGGAACCTGACCGCGCGCCACGGGGGAGCCGGACCGCGCGCCCGCGCGGCGAAGCCGCCCTCCACCGGCGTCACCGTCCCCGGGGCCGCTCCGGGGAAACCGCCATACTTGGGGCATGTCCCGCGAGTTCCCCATCGGCCTCACCCCTCCCGACTGGCTGGTCAGGAACCTCCGGCCGCAGCGGGCTCCCGTCAACCGGGCCGCCGCCGCCCGCGCCGGCGTCGCCCTGGCGCTCCCCCTCGCCGTCGGCCTCGCCTGCGGACAGCCCGCGTACGGCGCCCTCGCCTCCATGGGCGCGCTGTCCGGGGTCATCGGCGACACCGCCGACGCGTACCGCATGCGGATCTTCAACATCGCCGTCCCCCAGCTCTTCGGCGCCATCGGCGTCACGATCGGCGCGGCGGTCTACGGGCAGGGCTGGACCGCCGTCGTGACGCTGACCGTGGTCGCGCTGGTCTCCGGGATGATCTCGTCGATCGGCGCCGTCGCCTCCGTCACCGGACTGCTGCTGCTCCTCAACTGCGTGATCGGTGCCGGACTTCCGCTGCCCGGCGCCTGGTGGCTCGCCCCGCTGCTGATGGCAGGCGGCGGACTCCTCGTCCTCGCGCTGACCCTGCTCGCCTGGCCGCTGCGCTCGGGGGTGCCGGAGCGGTCCGCCGTCGCGGACACCTACCGCGCAGTCGCCGACCTGCTCGCCGCGAGCGGCAGCGACGACTACGGCCGTCTCCGCCTCGCCGTCACCCAGTCCCTCAACGAGTCGTACGACGTCGTACTCGCCCGGCGCGCCTTCCACCACGGCCGCAGCCCCGACCTCGTCCGGCTGCTCGCCCAGCTCAACGCCGTCACCCCCGTCGTCGAGGCCGCGCCAGCCGCCCACCAGCGGGGCCGGCCGCTGGCCGCCGCGATCCCCGCCACCGTGAGCCTGCTCGCCGACACCGTCGAGACCGGCGGCACCGACCCCCTCGAACTGCGGCTGCCCGTCCCGGCCGACGAGACCGCGCGCGCCGTCGACCACGCCCTGCGGCACGCCGCCCGTGTGGTGACCGACCGGTCCCCGGACCCGGGCGCCCTCGACGACCGCCTCGGCCGGCCCGCCGCGCTGCGTGTCCGCGCCGCCCGCGCCGCCCGCAATGTCCTGCTGTCGGGGGCTTCCTGGCGCTACGGCACCCGCCTCGCCCTGTGCATCGGCCTCGCCCAGGTGCTCGTCTCGACCGTCGAAGTGCCGCGCTCCTACTGGGTCGCGCTCACCATCACCTTCGTCATGAAGCCCGACTACGGCTCCGTCTTCTCCCGGGCCCTGCTGCGCGCCCTCGGCACGGTCGCGGGCCTCGTCGTCGCGGCGACCGTGCTGACGCTGGTGCCGCGCGGCTGGTGGGACGTACCCGTGCTGATGGTGCTCGGCGCGCTCATCCCGGCCCTGACCCCGCGCGGCTACGGCTACCAGACCGCCGCCATCACCCCGGTGATCCTGCTGCTGTCCGACATCCTCAACCACCTGGGAACCGGGCTCATCGTCCCCCGCCTGGTCGACTCCCTGATCGGCTGCGGCATCGCCCTGGTGGCCGGATATCTGTTCTGGCCGGAGAGCTGGCACGCCCGGGTCGGCGACCGGCTCGCGGACGCGGTCGCCGACACCGCCGGCTATGTCGAGCTGGCCTTCGGGGATGCCGCGGAGCCCGCGGCCCGAGCCCGGAGCAGGCGCCGGCTGTATCACGACCTGTCCTCCATCCGTACGGAGTTCCAGCGCGCGCTGACCGAACCGCCGCCGAACGGGCGCCGTGCCGCGGCCTGGATGCCGCTCGTCGTCGCCGTCGAGCGGATCGTGGACGCCACGACCGCCGCCCGGGTCCGGGTCCGACAGGGTGCGGCCGAACCGTCCGCCGCCGAGATCTCCACCATCGTCCGCCAGCTCCGGGAGCTGTCCGAGGGTCTGCGCGAGACGGATGTGCTCTTCGCCGTCCGTTCGGATCTCACCGGGCCCGCGGGCAGCGTCCTCGAACCGGTGCGGCAGGAGGTCGCGGCGGCCAGGGCGATCACCTCACCGCATTGACACGGGAGGCGTCGGCACCGACTATTCGGCCATCGTCCCGGCTCCACGCGCGGGACGGACGGAATTCGGAATTCCGACAAATCACCATGGTAGGAAAGTGAACCCGTGGGCGCTGTAAGGGGGTTGACGCGACGGTTGTCCGGAGCGCCGCCCCTGCCGAAGATCACCATCTGTGGCCGCTAACCTTACGTGTCCGTCCTGGCCAGGGATTGACGGGATCAACTCACGCGAAGGGTTGCGCACATGGGCATTCTCACTCTCCTGCGGAATGCGTTCGGCCGCTCACGCAAGGGTCGTGACGCTGACGCGGAGACCTCGCGAGAGGCCACGTCGACCGCGACGGTCCCGGCTCCCGCCGCGGAGCCGACACATTCCCCCGAGGCCGACCCGGCCTCCACATCGGCACCGGAGGCCGAGCCGAGAATCCCGGCGCCCGCCTCCGAGCCCGAACCCTCGGTGGTCGACGAACTGGTGTCGGCCGCCTTCGACAACGTAACGGTCCCCAAGCAGGCGCCTCCGGCGGAACCCACCAGCCAGGAAACCCCGGCCCCCGAGGCAGAGGCCCCCGCGGAGCAGGAGGCCGAGCCGGTCACCGAATCCGAGGCCGAGCCGACCGCCGAAGCCGAGCCCGAGGCGGAGCCGGTCACGGAGACCGAGGCCGCCCCCGAGCCCGCCGCAGAGACTGAAGCCGCCCCCGAGGCCGAGGTCACGCCCGAAGCCGAGCCGACCGCCGAGGTCGAGGTCACGCCCGAGGCGGAGCCGGTCACCGAGGCCGAGACCGTGCCCGCAGCGGAGGCGGAGGCCACCCCCGAGGCGGAGACCGAGCCGGTCGCGGAGACCGAGGTCGCCCCCGAGGCGGCACCGGTCGCAGAGGCGGAGCCGGTGGCCGAGCCCGTCGTCGAGGCGGAGCCGGTCGTCGAGGTCGTGCAGGTGGACGATCCCGCGGTCGCCGACGGCGGCGAGGCCCCACAGGAGGCACCCGCAGCCGACGACGAAAGCGGCACGGGTGGTGCGGGTGGGAACGACCGCGCCGAAGGCGAAGCCGAGGCGGAAGCCACGAACGAGCCCGAGCCGATCACCGAGGCCGAGGCGGAGCCGGTAACCGAGGCGGAGCCGGTGGCTGAGGCCGAGGTCGAGCCGCCGGTGACCGAGGCGGAGCCGGTGGCCGAGGTCGAGGAGGAGCCGGTCACCGCGGCGGAGCCGGACGCGCTCGGCCACGTCAGGGCCGAGGCCCCGGCCCTGGTGACGGCGTACCAGGAGGCCGGCACCGCCCTCCAGAAGCACGACCTCACCGGCAAGCACGCCAAGGTCTACCTGGTCCTCGACCGCTCCTCGTCCATGCGCGCCTACTACAAGGACGGCTCCGCCCAGGCCCTCGGCGAGCAGGCCCTTGCCCTCGCCGCCCACCTGGACCCGGACGCGACGGTCCACGTCGTCTTCTTCTCCACCGAGCTGGACGGCACCGGCACCCTCACGCTCGCCGAGCACGAGAACAAGGTCGACGACCTGCACGCCGGCCTCGGCCGCATGGGCCGTACGAGCTACCACGTCGCCGTGGAGGAAGTGGTCACCCACCACCAGCGGTCCGGCTCCACCGACCCGGCCCTGGTGATCTTCCAGACGGACGGCGCCCCGGACGCCAAGACCCCCGCCACCCAGTCCCTCACGGACGCGGCGAAGGACCACCCGAACGTCTTCTTCTCGTTCGTCGCCTTCGGCGAGCACGACAACAAGGCCTTCGACTACCTGCGCAAGCTGAAGACCGGGAACACGGCCTTCTTCCACGCGGGTCCGGCCCCCCGCGAGCTGACCGACGTCGAGGTCTACGACGGCGTGCTGGAGAACTGGCGCCCGTAACCCGTCCGAGCAGCACCCCGGCCGCCCCCTTCCCACGCCTTAAAACGGGAAGCGGGCGGCCCACCCATGTCGGCTACGATTTCAAGGTTCACCGACGACGACCCGGCCCCCGGAAACGGGACGCGATCGTCGCCCCACGCAGCGACCTGGGAGCAGCCCGCGATGGCTCGACACCTCATCACCAGCGCCCTTCCGTACATCAACGGGATCAAGCACCTGGGCAACATGGTGGGGTCCATGCTCCCGGCGGACGTGTACTCCCGGTACCTCCGCCAGCGCGGCCAGGACGTCCTGTACATCTGCGCGACGGACGAGCACGGCACCCCCGCCGAGCTGGCGGCCAAGGAGCGCGGCCTGCCGGTCGACGAGTTCTGCGCGCAGGCGCACGACGCGCAGAAGGCCGTGTACGACGGCTTCGAGCTGGCCTTCGACTACTTCGGCCGCAGCTCCAGCCCGGAGAACCGCGACATCACCCAGCACTTCGCGCGCCGCCTGAACGAGAACGGCTTCATCGAGGAGCGCGCGATCCGTCAGGTGTACTCGCCGACGGACGGCCGGTTCCTCCCCGACCGTTACGTCGAGGGCACCTGCCCGCACTGCGGTTACGACAAGGCCCGCGGCGACCAGTGCGAGAACTGCACGCGCGTCCTCGACCCCACGGACCTGATCGACCCGCGTTCGGCGATCTCCGGATCGACGGACCTGGAGGTCCGTGAGACGAAGCACCTGTTCCTCCTCCAGTCGAAGCTCCAGCACGAGGTCGAGGAGTGGGTGGCCCGCCACGAGTCGGAGTGGCCGCAGCTCGCCTCCTCCATCGCCCGCAAGTGGCTGACCGAGGGCCTGCACGACCGCGCGATCACCCGTGACCTGGACTGGGGTGTCCCGGTCCCGGCCGACACGTGGCCGGAGCTGGCGGCCGAGGGCAAGGTCTTCTACGTCTGGTTCGACGCCCCGATCGAGTACATCGGCGCGACGAAGGAGTGGTCCGACCAGGACAAGGAGAACCGCGACTGGAAGTCCTGGTGGTACGACGCGGACTCCGGCGAGAACCCGGTCCGCTACACGCAGTTCATGGCGAAGGACAACGTGCCGTTCCACACCGTGATGTTCCCGGCCACCGAGCTGGGCGTGCGCGAGCCGTGGAAGAAGGTCGACTACGTCAAGGCCTTCAACTGGCTGACGTACTACGGCGGGAAGTTCTCCACGTCCCAGAAGCGCGGTGTCTTCACGGACCAGGCGCTGGACATCCTGCCCGCCGACTACTGGCGCTACTTCCTCATCGCCAACGCCCCCGAGTCGGACGACTCGTCGTTCACCTGGGAGCACTTCACGGCCACGGTGAACAAGGACCTGGCCGACACCCTCGGCAACTTCGTCAACCGCGTGCTGTCGTTCTCCAAGAAGCGCTTCGGCGAGGAGGTCCCGGCGGGTGCGGAGGCCGACGAGGCCGAGGCGAAGCTGGGCACCGAGATCGCGGGCCTGCTCGCGGAGTACGAGGCCCAGATGGAGGCCCTCCAGTTCCGCAAGGCGGCCGCCGCGCTGCGCGCCCTGTGGTCCGCGGGCAACTCCTACCTGGAGGAGAAGGCCCCCTGGCTGGAGATCAAGACCAGCCCGGAGGGCGCGGCCCTGACGCTGCGCACGGCGATGAACCTGATCCACCTGTACTCGGTGGTCTCGGAGCCCTTCATCCCGGCGTCCGCCCGCGCGATGCGCTCGGCCTTCGCGCTCGCGGAGGACACGGCGACCTGGGTGAGCGCCGACGAGGCCCGCGCCCTGTCCTTCCTCCCCGCCGGCACCCCCTTCACCGTTCCCCCGGTCCTCTTCGCCAAGATCACGGACGAGGACCTGGAGTCGTACAAGGAGCGCTTCGGCGGCGCGCAGGGCTGAGCGAGCCCCCGCGCGCGGCGGCCCACCCGCCCGTCAAGGGCGGTAAAAGGGCTGGTAAAGTCCGCTCACTTGGCGAGGGCGAGCGCCCTCGCGGGGAGGGACTTCGCACGTGGGCAGACACGCCCCGAGACGGCGCGGCCTTACCGCCGCCGTCTCCTCCTTCGCGGTCGCCCTGGCGGCCGCGACCATCGCCGTTCTGCCGCAGAGCGGCGCCTCGGCGGACCCGGCCGCACCGGCCGGGTCCACCCCCGAGATCACCCTGGCCGACCCCGCCGGCACCCAACCGCGCGCCGACCGCCCGCTGGTGGCCGGCGCGAGCGGCTTCCTGCACCGGCAGACCGGGATCACCGGGCTGCTGTGGACGGACTACGCCGCCGGTACGAGCACGCTCGTCCGGACCGCCGACGGCGTGTACGCGCCCACGGGTGTCTGCGCGACTCTCGGCTCGTCGACCTGCCCCACCGCCTGGTACGGCAGCGACGCCGACCTGGTCGCGCTGCCGTCGTCCGGTTCCGTCGCCCTGTGGGACCCGGCGACCCGGACGACGACGTCGTTCGCCTCGGACGAGGCGTACCGGGGGCTCGCCGGGCGGACGGTCCTCACCGAGTGGTCGGTGCACGACCTCGTCGACGGCGCCTGGCGCTCCCGCGCCATCTCGCCCGACAGCATGCGGATCACCTCGGGCGCGGTCACGGCCGCCGACGCGCACGGCGTGCTGTTCAAGGTCGACAGCAACCTGTACTACCTCGACCTCGCGACGGCCACCGCCACCAGGGCCTTCTCCGGCGTGGACGCACGGCCGAACACCGTCCTCGGTGACGACCGGATCGGCTGGTACGACTCGGCCAGCGGCGACCTGCGCGTCAAGCCCCGCACCGACCCCGGCGCCGAGGCGCAGGTGATCGACCTGCCCGCGCCCGGTGTCCAGCTCGACGGCGCCCCGGTGCTCTCCGGCGACTGGCTGCTGCTCCCGCTGCACACCGGTACCGGCACCAGCGAGCTGCGGGCCGCCTCCCTGAAGGACGGCTCCTCGCAGACCCTGGCGGCCAAGGCGGGGGCGTACGTCCTCCGCGCGTCCGGCGGCAGCGCGCTCGTCACCGGCGGCACCGGGGCGAGCGACTGGTGGGTGCGGCGCTTCACCGAGGCCGCGGACGGCACACCCGGCCTGGAGCAGGTGGCTCAGGTCCCGGCGACGGAGAACGCCAAGACCGGTCTCGCGCTCAGCCGGGGCGCCCTGCGCGTGGCCGAGGAAGACCCGAACAGCATCATGGACACCACCTCGCTGCGCACGCTCGCCGTGGCCGTCGGGCAGTTCACCGCCTCCGCGCCGGAGGCCGGGGACAGGGTGCTCACCCGCTGCCCGTACCCGGCCACGGCCTGCTCGATGCTCTGGGGCAGCCTCGCCGACGGCTCGCGGGACGCCTTCCTCGGCACCACCGGCACCGGCCTGAGCGGCAAGGACCGGCTGGTCGCCATCGACGACGGCTCGTCGGACTGGACCCTTGAGTTCGGCACCACGGGCGGCCACATCGTCGACGTCTCGGACAACTACGCGGTCTACGACTCCGGGGGTGCCTCCCCCGAGCAGTACATCGGCGAGTTCGGCCAGGGCCAAAAGCTGAAGCGCTCCGTGCGCGCCGCCGCCCTCAACGGCTCCACCCTGTGGAGCGCCTCCACCACGGGCAAGCTCACCTCGTACAGCCTGACCGAGGACAAGACCCTCGCGACGGTGACGGTTCCGGGCATGTCCTGTGTGCCGGACGAGCTCCAGGCAGCGGGCCGCTGGGTGTACTGGACGTGCGGCGACGGCTCGGCCGGTGTGTACGACACCAAGGCCGCCTCCTCCCGCGCGGTGAGCGGCGGCGACGTACTGCTCGGGGACGGCTTCACCGTCCGCCACGACCGCGCCGCCGGCACCCTGGTGCTGACCGACGTGGCGACCGGCACCGGCCGCGTGCTCGCCACCGACATCGCCGACACGGGCCTCGCCATGGACCGCCGCTTCAAGTGGACCGTCGACGAGTACACGGGCATGGTGGCCTGGACCGACCTGTACGAGCGGACGCACATCGCCAGGACCGGCGTCACGCCGTCGGCCGTGACGGCCTTCAAGACCGAGGCGACGGACTACGCCGACCCCAAGATGCCCTTCCAGGGCTCCTGGCTGCTCTCCCGCCCCGTCACTTCCTGGTCGGTCACCTTCGCCTCCGTCCAGAGCGGCGCGAAGGGCAGGGTCACCCGCACGGTCACCGGGGGCGCTTCCACCGTCTCGGTGGGGACGGACTGGTCCGGCACGACGGTCGACAACGCCCGCTTCCCCAACGGGGAGTTCACCTGGACCCTCAAGGCCACCGGCATAGACACCGCCTCGGCGGTCACCGTGGCGACCGGCAAGGGCTTCCTCCTGAGCGGCGCGCCCGTACGGCACGACTTCTCCAGCCCGGACGGACCCGACGGCCGCGGCGACCTCCTCACCCTGAACTCGTCCGGCGGCCTGACCTTCCAGTCGGGCACCGGCACCGGGAAGTTCGGCGAGAAGATCAGCGGTACCGGCTGGGCCACCAGCATCAAGGCCGTGCCGTTCGGCGACCTCAATGGCGACCGCTGCAACGACGTCCTCGTCCGGCTGAGCAGCGGCGCCCTGCGGGCGTACAAGCCGCGCTGCGGCGCGGCCCTCACCCCGAAGACGTCGTACACCACCCTCGCGAGCAGCGGCTGGACGCAGTACGACGTCCTGACCTCGCCCGGCGACGTGAGCGGCGACGGCCGGCCCGACCTGATCGCGCGCGTCGCGTCCACCGGAACCGTCTACCTCTACAAGGGGACGAGCACGGGCACCCTGTCGGCCCGCGTGAAGCTCTACGACGCCTGGAAGGGCTACAAGAAGATCGTCGGGGCCGGTGACCTCAACGGTGACGGCATCGGCGACCTGCTCGCCCAGGACACGTCCAACACCCTCTACCGCTACGACGGCAAGGGGAACGGAACCTTCGCCGCCCGGGTGAAGGTGTTCTCCGACTGGGGCGGCTCCTACAACGCCGTCGTCGTCGTCGGTGACATCACCGACGACGGCAGGGCCGACCTGGTCTCCCGGGACACCGGCGGCAACCTGTACCGCAACAACGGGGACGGCAAGGGCTCGTTCGGCTCCCGCACGAAAATAGCCACCGGCTGGAGCGGATACCGCTCCGTCTCCTGACGGCTCCCCGCCTGGGAAAGGGGGCACGGACGACCCGTCCCGTGCCCCCTTTTCGTCGCCCAGGACCAGGTGAGAGCCCGGTCAGGACCCGGCAAAGAGCCGGGAAAGCCACCCTTCCTCCAATGCCGCCGATCCGTAATGGACCCCGGCGCCACAAGGTGTCCGGCCACCCGTATGGTTTCCGCCATGGCAGTCCCCGAGGTCATTCCGATCGCCTACGAACCGAAGCACCGCACCGAGACCATCGGCCGGTACGCGGACGGTCAGTTCCTGGCGTCGATCACGTACGCCTTCCCCGAAGGGTTCCGTCCCGACGACGGCTGGGAAGAGCACAAACGTCTGTACACCGTGCTCCACACCTTCGACGCCGAAGGTCATTACCGGGACTCGGAGATCTGGTGCGCCGGCACCTGGGCCGAACAGCACGGAGCGCCGTACGGCGAGTTCTCGGTGCTCTCCCGAGCCCGTGTCCACCTGGCGAAGCTGCTCCGCAGTCTGCCCCGGCGCTCGTACACGGACATCGCGATACGGCCGTTCCAGATCACCGTCGACGGCGTCCGGTTCGGTCTGAAGACGGGCGTGGACGACGGCGAGGGCTGGGCCGAGCTGTACCCGGACGGCCTCGGCTTCTCCGAACCGTGGAACGGCACGTACGACACCTGAGCACGTCCCCCCCTTCACGGGCTGCCCTGCCGCACACCCGTGTTCCGGGCCCTTCGCCTGTCAGGGGGCGAAGGGCCCGGAACCGTTGCGCCCGGCCCCCGGGGCCGGCGGGTCAGGACGACGTTGCCGACGGGCTCGGCGCGGTGTCGGTGCTGTCGTGGGTCTCGTCCGGGGCGACGCCCATCGTCAGGCGGGCGTGGACGCCCTGGGCGAAGTGCCTCTTGTCGTACGCGAGGTACAGCAGCCCGCCCTCGTGCCCGTTGCCCGGGTAGATCGTGTCCTCGTCCAGCGTCGTGCGGGTGATCGTGCTCGTGGAGTACGGGGCGACCTCGGCCGAGGCCAGGACCGACTTCTCCGAGAAGAAGAGCTGGCCCGTGTGGCAGGTGTGGCCGCCCTCGTAGCCCGCGTCGGTCCAGGTGCCGTCCACATGGACCTTCACGTGGATGTGGACGCAACGGCCCTGGTACCAGCCGGGGAAGACGGTCCTGAAGGTGACATGGCCGTGCCGGTCGGTCTTCCAGGTGCCGCGCAGATACCGCTTGTCGTCGGTGGGCTCGGCGTGCCCGCCGCCGCCTCCGGGAGGAGGACCCGACGGGGGTTCGCCGGTCGGCGTACCGGTGGGCGTGCCGGTCGGCCCACCACCGCCACCACCGCCGCCACCGCCGTTGCTCATCGACTCGTATCCGGAGTACAGGCCGAGCGCCGAGCAGTGCCAGATGTCCACCGCCGCGTTCCTGACCGGCTTGCAGGTCTCGGCGTCGATCACCTTCAGCACGAGGGTCAGGGGGACGCCCTCCTGGTCCTCGGTGATGTCCTGGCGGATCTTGTCCGCGTCGATGTAGTAGGGGCCCTCGACCGACTCCGAGGTCAGCGTGTAGCAGGTCTCCGCACGGGACGCGGCCGTCGCCGTGTCCCGCGTGGCCGCGAACGCGTTCACGGCGGCCGCGCCGCCCACACCCACGGCCGCCACGGCCATTCCACCCGCGACGACGACCCTGCGCCGGGTCATGTTCCCTTCGTGCGTTGGTTCCTGGTTCTCAGTCATGCGCGGGACGGTAGGGAGCCGACCTGTCAGCAGCATGGGTGCGGGCTGTGTTTTCACCCGCCCCACGAGAATGGCCCGGAACCATCCCTGGTTCCGGGCCACTTCCGTGTGCGTCACCCTCAGGAGACGCGGAGCCTGCCTACTTCGGCTGCGGCTTGCGGACCGAGAGGTGCAGCTCGCGCAGCCGCGTCTCGTCCAGTTCCGTGGGCGCGCCCATCATCAGGTCCTGCGCGTTGCCGTTGAGCGGGAACGCGATCGTCTCGCGGATGTTCGGCTCGTCCGCGAGCAGCATGACGATGCGGTCGACACCCGGGGCGATCCCGCCGTGCGGCGGGGCGCCGAAGCGGAAGGCGCGCAGCATGCCGGCGAACTGCTCCTCGACGGTCTCCCGGTCGTAGCCCGCGATCTCGAAAGCCTTGAGCATGATCTCGGGCTCGTGGTTGCGGATCGCGCCGGAGGACAGCTCGACGCCGTTGCAGACGATGTCGTACTGCCAGCCGAGGATGTCCAGCGGGTCCTGGGTCTCCAGGGCCTGAAGACCGCCCTGCGGCATCGAGAACGGGTTGTGCGAGAAGTCGAGCTTCCCGGTGTCCTCGTCCTTCTCGTACATCGGGAAGTCGACGATCCAGCAGAAGCGGAAGACGTTCTCCTCGAAGTTGCCCGAGCGCTTCGCGGCCTCGACCCGCACCGCGCCCATGATCTTCGAGACCTCGTCGAACTCACCCGCGCCGAAGAACACCGCGTGTCCGGCGGCCAGGGAGAGGCGCTTGGTCAGCTCGGCGACGTTCTCCTCGGTGAGGAACTTGGCGATCGGGCCGGTCAGCGAGCCGTCCTCGCCCACGCGCACCCAGGCCAGACCCTTCGCGCCCTGCTCGACCGCGTAGTCGCCGAGGCCGTCGAAGAACTTCCGCGACTGGCCGGCCACGTCCGGCACCGGCAGCGCGCGCACGTGCTTGCCGGCGAAGGCCTTGAACTCGGAGCCCGCGAAGATGTCGGTGATGTCGACGAGTTCGAGCTGGGCGCGCAGGTCCGGCTTGTCGGAGCCGTACTTCAGCATCGACTCGCGGAACGGGATGCGCGGGAAGGGCGAGGTGACGTGACGGTCGCCGCCGAACTCCTCGAACAGCTCCGTCATGAGCTTCTCGATCGGCTGGAAGACGTCCTCCTGCTCGACGAAGGACATCTCGACGTCGAGCTGGTAGAACTCGCCCGGCGAACGGTCCGCGCGGGCGTCCTCGTCGCGGAAGCAGGGCGCGATCTGGAAGTAGCGGTCGAAGCCGGAGATCATCAGGAGCTGCTTGAACTGCTGCGGCGCCTGCGGAAGCGCGTAGAACTTGCCGGGGTTCAGCCGGGAGGGGACCACGAAGTCGCGCGCGCCCTCGGGAGAGGTGGCGCTGAGGATCGGGGTGGCCATCTCGTTGAAGCCCAGCGCCGTCATCTTGTGACGGATCGCGGAGATCACGGCCGTACGCAGCAGGATGTTGCGGTGCATGCGCTCGCGGCGCAGGTCGAGGAAGCGGTACTCCAGGCGGCGCTCCTCGTTCACACCGTCCTCGGCGTTGATCGTGAAGGGAAGCGGCTGGGCGGCGCCGAGCAGCTCGACCTCGCTCACCTCGACCTCGACCTCACCGGTCGGCAGCTCCGGGTTCACGTTCTCCGTGCCGCGCGAGACGACCTTGCCGTCGACACGGACGGTCGATTCCTTGGAGACCTTGTCGAGGGCCTCGTAGGCCGGGGTGCCGGGGCGGGCGACGAGCTGCGTGATGCCGTAGTGGTCGCGCAGATCGATGAAGAGGATGCCGCCCAGGTCTCGGCGATTGTGCAGCCAGCCGCTCAGCCGGACGTCGCTGCCGACGTCAGAGGCGCGGAGCTCGCCGCAGGTGTGGGACCTGTACCGATGCATCGAGGTTCATCCAGTCTTCGCGGATTGGGGGGCTGTTTCACGTGAAACACCCCCAGGGTACCGGGCAGCCCACCTCGGCTCCCCCTCATTAGGCGCTCCACGCCGCGCCGGGCATCGGTGGCAGGCACCGATCACCTGTTCCTACAGTGGGCGCATGCGCACTGGTGAGCCCCTGCCCTCGGTGGGGGACGTCCTGGCCACTCTCGCCACCGGCGTGTGGCGCTGGGACAACGCCTCGGGTCTTGTCACCTTCGACGCGGAGGCCGCACGGCTGATCGGCATGCCGGCGGAACGGACGACCCTCACCGCGGCGGGCGCGCGCTCCCACGTCCACCCCGTCGACTGGAACGAGATGGACGGGGTGGTGCAGCTCGCGGTGGCCGAGGGCACCCTCGCCGAGGCCCGGATGCGGATCATGGACGAGCACGGCCGGGAGCTCCGCACGGTCCGCAGCCGCTCCAAGCCGCTCATCGATCCCGAGACCGGGCATTTCGAGCTGATCGGCACCCTCCAGGAGGTCAGCGAGCAGCCTCCGGGCGCCGCCGCGCGCACCCCCGTCACCGGGGACTGGCGCCGCTCACGGGAGGCGTTCCTGCTGGACGCCGGACGGGCGCTGGCCGAGGCCCGGTCCACCGCGGAGGTGCTGCGGGTCGCGGCGGGGCTTTCGATGCCCGGGTTCTCACCGGACGGTCTCGCCGTCTTCGGCGCGGAGGGCGACCGGCTGACGATCATCGGCCACCACGGGCATCAGCCGGGCGACGAGGGCCCCTTCTCGCAGATGTCGCTGGCCACGGACTACCCGGCCGCCGAGGTCGTCCGCACGGGCCGCGCCGTCTACCTCTCCACCCCCGACGACTACAGGGACCGGTACCCGGCGTCCTGGCCCCTCGCCCAGCGCTTCGGACGGCAGTCGTGGGCGTTCCTGCCGCTCACGGTCGCCGGCAGCACCATGGGCGCGTGGATGGCGGCCTTCACCTACCCCGTCACCTTCACGCCCGACGAGCGCTCGGTCCTCACGACCGTCGCCCGCATGCTCGCGCAGGCCCTCTCCCGCGCCGAAGCCGCCGAGACCGCGCGGGAGCTGACCGACGGCCTCCAGCGCTCGATGATGCCGACGCTCGGCCCGCGGATGCCGGGCATGAGCGTCGCCGCACGCTATGTCCCGACCGGCGGGGGCCTCCAGGTCGGCGGCGACTGGTACGACGTGATCCCGCTGCCGGCCGGCCGCTACGCCCTGGTCATCGGCGATGTGCAGGGCCACGACGTCCGCGCGGCGGGCCTGATGGGCCAGCTCCGGATAGCCCTGCGCGCCTACGCCGCCGAGGGGCACCGCCCCGACGCGGTGCTGTCACGGGCGGCGCGTTTCCTCTACGGGGTCACCGACTCGGTGACCTACGGGTCGAGCGGCGGCGCCGACGCGGGCGAGGAACCGGCGGACCCCGCCGACGTGCGCTTCGCGACCTGTCTGTACGTCGAGGTCGACCCGGCGACCGGGACGCTGGACATCGCGCGTGCCGGGCATCCGGACCCCGCGATACGGATGGCGGACGGGACCGTGCTGATGCGGCCCACGGCGGGCGGGCTGCCGCTCGGCATCGACCCGGACGCCGACTATCCGACCACCCGGCTCCTCCTGGAGCCGGGCGAGACCATGCTGATCTGTACCGACGGGCTCATCGAGACCGGCGGCCACGACCTCGACACCGGCTGGCGCCGTATCCGCCGGACGCTCGAATCCCACGACGGCGACATGGAGACCCTCGCCGACGCGCTCGTCCAGGCCGTGCACGGGCCCTCCTCCCACCACACCACCGGTCCGCTGGCCGACCGGCGCGAGGACGACATCGCGGTGCTGCTGCTGTCCCGGCTGCCGCTCACGGGCGCGGACGACGACACGGCGCCCGTACGACCCCTGGTGCGCCGCACGATGCTGACCGTGGCGCAGGCCGAGCCCGAGCGGATCGCGGACGCCCGTCAGCAGCTCCGGGAGCTCCTGCACGACTGGTCCTCCGCCGACCAGCTCGACTCCGCGGTCCTGCTCGTCTCCGAGATGGTCACCAACGTCCTCGTGCACACCGACGCGGACGCGCTGCTCGTCGCCGAGGTGGCGGGCGAGACCGGCAAGCGGCGGATGCGGATCGAGGTCACCGACGGCAGCGACGCCCTGCCGCACCGGCGCCATCCCGGGGAGCTGGCGTCCTCCGGACGCGGACTGGTGCTCGTCGAGATGCTCGCGGACACGTGGGGGGTGGACCCGCGGGGCCAGGGCAAGAGCATCTGGTTCGAGTTCGCCGAGGAGCCGGACACGGACTCCGGCGAGGCCGGGGCCCCGGACGACTCGGCGCTGCTCGACACGTGGGACGCGTTCGCCGAGGCGACGGACGAGTCCGCCGACGGCTACGAGTCCGCGGACGGTCCCGGCACTCCGGGGAATCCGGGTGTGCCCGGTCCTTCCGAGCCCTCCGGCCCGGACGGTCCGTCCGGTTCCTGCGGCCCGTAGCGCACACGGAGTTCGTGCACGACGCCGAAGGCCGCCGCCGTCAGGGGGACGGCGAGCAGCATGCCGAGGACGCCCGCCACGGACGCGCCCGCCGTGATCGCCAGCAGCACCACCGCCGGGTGCATCTGCACCTGCCGGCTCTGGATCATCGGCTGGAGGCCGTACCCCTCCAGCATCTGGATGGCGAGCACGATCCCGAGCGTCCACAGGGCGATGACGAACCCCCGGTCGGCGAGGGCGACCAGGACGGCCACCGTGCCGGAGATGAACGCGCCGAGATACGGGATGTACGCCCCCACGAAGACCAGCGCGCCGAGCCCGACCGCGCCCGGGACGCGCAGGACCAGGAGTCCGACGGTGATGCAGAGGGCGTCGATGAGCGCGATGATCGTCGTTCCGCGCATGAAGCCCTCGACGGCCCCGTAGGCCCGCCGGGCCATGGCCTCGACGACGTCGGCGGTCCCCCGGGGCGCGAGCGACCTGAGCGATCCGGCCACCCGGTGCGAGTCACGCAGGAAGAAGAACACGAGCAGCAGGGCGAGGAAGGCCATGGCGAGCGTCTCGGCCACGACGCTGACCCCGCTGACGACGTTGGACGCGGCCGTGCCGCCGAACTTGGACAGCAGGTCCTTGGAGTTGGCGGCGATGTCGTCGAGCGAGGTGCCCGCCGCTCCGAAGTGCTCGGCGACGGACCGGGAGGCCTGCCGGAGCGAGGACACGATCTGGGCGCCGGTGTGGATGAGCGCGGCGACGACGACGTAGACGGCACCGCCGACCACGACGGCCACCGCGGCGCAGGTCAGGGCGGCGGCGAGGGAGCGGTTGAGCCGTGCCCTGACCATCCGCCGGTACAGCGGCCCGAGCAGGGCGGTGCCGAGCAGCGCGAGGAGCACCGGCACCACCGCCGTGCGGAACTCCCCGCACAGCAGGATCCCCACCCAGCCGACCCCGGCCGCCAGCAGGATCACGACACACCAGGCCGCCAACCGCCGGGCGCCCTCGGGGAGTAGCTGCACCCTGCAAGCTGACCATGCGTCAGCCGGACCGGCGTCCGGGGAAGTCCGAACGGGGGAGAAGCCCCCGCCGGACCACCCGGCCACCGGCCACCGGCCACCCGACGGTCAGCCCGCCCGGCGTCCAGCCTCCCGGCGCACGGCCTCCCGGCGTCCAGCGCACGGCACACGGCACACGGAGAAGCCCCGTCCGGTTCGGTGGACGGGGCTTCCGCGGACGCCGGCGCTCAAGGTGCGGCCACGAGGGACGCGAGCCCGCGCCCCTCGCGAAGGACCTCGGCAGAGGGCTACAGCCCGCCCTCCGACATCCCGTGCACCGCCGGGATCGTCCCCAGGCGGCCCTTCTGGAAGTCCTCGAAGGCCTGCTGGAGCTCGTCGCGGGTGTTCATCACGAACGGTCCGTAGTGGGCCATGGGCTCCCGGATCGGCCGGCCGCCGAGCAGCACGACCTCCAGGTCGGGCGTGTTGGAGTCCTGCTTCTCGTCCGCCCGGACGGTCAGCGAGGAGCCCGCGCCGAAGACGGCGGTCTGGCCGGTGTGGACCGGCCGGCGGTCGGCGCCCACGCTGCCGCGTCCGGCCAGCACGTACGCGAGGCCGTTGAACTCCTCGCGCCAGGGCAGGGTGATCTCCGCGCCCGGCCGCAGCGTGGCGTGGACCATGGTGATCGGGGTGTGCGTGATGCCCGGACCCTGGTGGCCGTCGAGCTCTCCGGCGATGACCCGCAGGAGCGCGCCGCCGTCCGGGGTGCTGAGAAGCTGCACGGTGCCGCCCCGGATGTCCTGGTACCTCGGGGCCATCATCTTGTCCTTGGCCGGCAGGTTCACCCAGAGCTGGAGCCCGTGGAAGAGCCCGCCCGACATCACGAGGTGCTCCGGCGGCGCCTCGATGTGGAGCAGGCCGGACCCCGCCGTCATCCACTGCGTGTCACCGTTGGTGATCGTGCCGCCGCCACCGTTGGAGTCCTGGTGGTCGAAGATGCCGTCGATGATGTAGGTCACGGTCTCGAAGCCGCGGTGCGGGTGCCAGGGGGTGCCCTTCGGCTCGCCCGGCGCGTACTCCACCTCACCCATCTGGTCCATCATGATGAACGGGTCCAGGTGCCGGTAATTGATCCCGGCGAACGCGCGGCGGACCGGGAAACCCTCACCCTCGAAGCCCTGGGGCGCGGTCGTCACGGTGAGCACGGGACGGTCCACCGCGTCGGTCGGCGCGGCCACACGGGGCAGGGCCAGCGGGTTCTCGACAGTCACTGCGGGCATGTCGGTACCTCCTTGTGCTTCGAGTTTAGTTGAGGATTGAACTTTCTGCTACCCGTAACGACGCGCGCCCGGAGGGCATTCCCTCCGGGCGTCACAGGTTCGAGAGGCGTCCGGCCGAGCGGACACCCGGGTGCCGGCGGCACCCGGAGGAGCCGTCAGCCGTACATACGGCGCATCGCGAAGTCCACCATCTGCTCCACGGCCTTCGCGTCGAAGACCATCCGGTGCTTGCCCTCCATGTCGATCACGAAGCCGTAGCCCGTGGGCAGCAGGTCGATCACCTCGGCACCGGTGATCACGAAGTACTTGGACTCCTTGCCCGCGTACCGGCGCAGTTCCTTGAGCGAGCTGAACATCGGGATGACGGGCTGCTGGGTGTTGTGCAGCGCGAGGAACCCGGGATTGTCACCGCGCGGGCAGTAGACCTTCGAGGTGGCGAAGACCTGCTGGAAGTCCTCGGCGGCCATGGCTCCCGTGGTGAAGGCGCGGACCGCGTCCGGCAGGGACGGCGGGGACGGCTCGGGGTACAGGGGCTGCTGCTGGCCGTACCCGCCCGCCATCTGCCCGTCCGGCATCTGGCCGGGCATCTGCTGCTGCGGCGGGACGTACCCCTGCTGGGCGCCTGCGTTCTGCTCGTAGCCGTACATGCGTCAAAGAGTAGTGGGCCACATATGGCCCACTCGGGGTTGCTTCTTATTACTGGCGGGTAGCATCATCGTAGCTACTTGCTGGTACGTGTACATAGATGCGGGGAGTCAGTGCCTCGCCGATCCCTTACGGAGCCGTCGCCATGGGGCACTACAAGTCGAATCTCCGCGACATCGAGTTCAACCTCTTCGAGGTGCTCGGGCGCGACAAGCTGTACGGCACCGGCCCGTTCGCGGAAATGGACACGGACACCGCCAAGAGCATCCTCGGGGAGCTGACCCGCCTCTCGGAGAACGAGCTGGCCGAGTCCTTCGCGGACGCCGACCGCAACCCGCCGGTCTTCGACCCGGAGACCAACACCGCGCCCGTCCCGGCGTCCTTCAAGAAGTCGTACAAGGCGTTCATGGACTCCGAGTACTGGCGTCTCGGCGTGCCCGAGGAGATCGGCGGCTCGACCGCTCCCCGCTCCCTCATCTGGGCGTACGCGGAGCTGATCCTCGGCGCGAACCCGGCCGTGTGGATGTACTCCTCGGGCCCCGCGTTCGCGGGCATCCTCTTCGAGGAGGGCAACGACGTCCAGAAGCACATCGCGACGATGGCCGTCGAGAAGCGCTGGGGCTCCACCATGGTCCTCACCGAGCCCGACGCCGGCTCCGACGTGGGCGCCGGCCGCACCAAGGCGATCCAGCAGGCGGACGGCTCCTGGCACATCGAGGGCGTGAAGCGCTTCATCACCTCCGGTGAGCACGACATGGAGGAGAACATCCTCCACTACGTCCTCGCCCGCCCCGAGGGCCACGGCCCCGGCACCAAGGGCCTGTCCCTCTTCCTCGTCCCGAAGTACGAGTTCGACTTCGAGACCGGCGAGCTGGGCGAGCGCAACGGCGTGTACGCGACGAACGTCGAGCACAAGATGGGCCTCAAGGCCTCCAACACCTGCGAGATGACCTTCGGCGACCGCCACCCCGCCAAGGGCTGGCTGATCGGCGACAAGCACGACGGCATCCGCCAGATGTTCCGCATCATCGAGTTCGCCCGCATGATGGTCGGCACGAAGGCGATCTCCACGCTGTCGACCGGCTACCTGAACGCGCTGGAGTACGCCAAGGAGCGCGTCCAGGGCACCGACCTCGCCGACTTCATGGACAAGGCCGCGCCCAAGGTCACCATCACGCACCACCCGGACGTGCGCCGCTCGCTCATGACGCAGAAGGCGTACGCCGAGGGCATGCGCGCCCTGGTCCTGCACACCGCCGCGATCCAGGACGAGATCCAGGTCCTGGAGGCCGCCGGCGAGGACACCGCCGCCGCCGAGGCCCTGAACGACCTCCTCCTGCCGATCGTGAAGGGCTACGGCTCCGAGAAGGGCTACGAGCTGCTCGCCCAGTCGCTCCAGATCTTCGGCGGCTCCGGCTTCCTGCAGGAGTACCCGATCGAGCAGTACATCCGCGACGCCAAGATCGACACGCTGTACGAGGGCACCACCGCGATCCAGGGCCAGGACTTCTTCTTCCGGAAGATCGTCCGCAACCAGGGCGCCGCGCTGAACTCCCTCGCCGAGGACATCAAGAAGTTCCTGGCCCTCGGCACGGGCGGCGAGGAGCTGTCCGCCGCCCGCGAGCAGCTCGCCAAGGCCGCCGTCGAGCTGGAGGCCATCGTCGGCCTGATGCTGACCGACCTCGCCGCCACCGAGCAGGACGTCAAGAACATCTACAAGGTGGGCCTCAACACCACCCGCCTCCTGATGGCCTCCGGTGACGTGGTCGTCGGCTACCTGCTGCTGCGCGGTGCCGCCGTCGCCGCGGAGAAGCTGGAGACGGCCTCCGCCAAGGCTGTGTCTCCCAAGGATGTGCCCTTCTACACCGGCAAGATCGCGGCCGCGAAGTTCTTCGCCGCCACCGTGCTGCCGGGCGTCACCGGTGCGCGCAAGCTCGCCGAGGGCGTCGACCTGGACCTGATGGAGCTGGACGAGGCCGCCTTCTAGGCTTCCGTCGGCCCCCGTCCGGACGGGCGGGCACCGGCCCGGCGCCTGTCCGTGCGTTCAGGTGTCCCAAGGTGTCCACCCTTCACATCCCCCTTACGAAGGCCCGTTCCCAACCCCGGGAGCGGGCCTTCGCGCGTCGTTAAGGTGAACCCATGAGTGCACCCACCCGGTTCGACCGCAGCCACACCGACGACCTCATGTCCTTCCTCGCGGCGAGCCCGACGCCGTACCACGCCGTGGCGACCGCCGCCGAGCGGCTGGAGAAGGCCGGGTTCCGTCAGGTCGCCGAGACCGACGCGTGGGAGGGAACCGCCGGCGGGAAGTACGTGCTGCGCGGAGGCGCGATCATCGCCTGGTACGTGCCGGAGGGCGCCGAGCCGCACACCCCGTTCCGGATCATCGGCGCGCACACCGACTCCCCGAACCTGCGGGTCAAGCCGCTGCCCGACACCGGGGCGCACGGCTGGCGGCAGGTCGCCGTGGAGATCTACGGCGGCCCGCTGCTGAACTCCTGGCTCGACCGCGACCTCGGCCTCGCCGGACGTCTGTCCTTGCGGGACGGCTCGACCCGCCTGGTCAACATCGACCGCCCCCTGCTGCGTGTGCCGCAGCTCGCCATCCACCTCGACCGTTCCGTCAGCAGCGAGGGGCTCAAGCTCGACAAGCAGCGCCACCTCCAGCCCGTCTGGGGACTCGGCGACGCCCGTGAGGGCGACCTGATCTCCTTCCTGGAGGAGGAGTCGGGGCTGCCCGCCGGCCAGGTCACCGGCTGGGACCTGATGACACACTCCGTCGAGCCGCCCGCCTACCTGGGCCGCGACAAGGAACTGCTCGCCGGACCGCGCATGGACAACCTGCTGTCCGTGCACGCGGCCACGGCCGCGCTGGCCGCGGTCGCGACGGCCGGCTCCACACTGCCCTACATCCCGGTCCTCGCCGCCTTCGACCACGAGGAGAACGGCTCGCAGAGCGACACCGGCGCCGACGGACCGCTGCTCGGCGGTGTGCTGGAACGTTCTGTCTTCGCGCGCGGCGGCTCCTACGAGGACCGGGCACGCGCCTTCGCGGGCACCGTCTGTCTCTCCTGCGACACCGGCCACGCCGTGCACCCCAACTACGCCGAGCGGCACGACCCGACGCACCACCCGCGTGCCGGCGGCGGCCCCATCCTCAAGGTGAACGTCAACAACCGCTACGCCACCGACGGTTCGGGCCGCTCCGTGTTCGCCGCCGCCTGCGAGAAGGCCGGCGTGCCGTTCCAGTCCTTCGTCTCCAACAACGCCATGCCGTGTGGCACCACCATCGGCCCCATCACGGCGGCACGGCACGGCATCAGCACGGTCGACATCGGCGTGGCCATCCTGTCCATGCACAGCGCCCGCGAGCTCTGCGCCGCGGACGACCCGTTCCTGCTGACGAACGCGCTGGTGGCGTTCCTGGAGGGGTAGTTCCCCGGGCGGAAGGACAACGGCACGCCGTCGCGAGCGACGGCGTGCCGTTCCCGTGAGCGATCGCCTCCGCATGCACCGCGAGGTCCCGGGTACCCGGAACGGGTCCGGAACTACTCGGAGTTGCTATTCAAGGAGACGACACCCATGGGCCTGGGCGGATGCATCATCCTGATCGCCGCGGGGGCGATCCTCACCTTCGCGACCGACTGGCACATGCAGGGGGTCAACCTTCACCTCGTCGGCGTGATCCTCATGATCGTCGGACTGATCGGCGTGACGACCTTCAGCAGCATCGCGCGGCGCAGGCGCGTCGTCGTACCGCCGACCGCGACGGTCGTGGACGACGACCGTCGCCGCCATGACGGGTACACGGACGGCTACGGCGTCTGACCCGGATCAGCCGTCCATGCCGGCGAGGACCAGGGGCAGCCGGTTCGTGCCGGTCTCCGTGAGGCGCAGCGGCACACCCCAGTCCTGCTGATGGACATGGCAGGCCGGGTACTCTCCCCCAGTCTTCGACCGGGAGGTGCCCCCGGCAGGGTCGTCGTCGCAGGACGCGGCCATCGCCGAGACGTGCAGCACGCCCTCGGGGACGGCCGGGTTCAGCTCGACGTCCCGGGAGAGATCGGTGCCGGCGCCCTCGCCCGCGAGCAGCAGCTCGGGCGGGGTGGCGGACACGAGGAGCCGGGTGGACGGTCCGATGGGGGTCCCCCCTGCTCGAACGGAGTCGAGAGCTTGGGGGAGGGTGTCCAGCTTCTGCCCGGCCGGAGCCTGGAAGATCACGTCCAGCCGGACGGTTCCCGGGGTGACGTCGGTGGCCGCGCGCTGTGTGCGGTGGGCGACCGACTCCACCCGTACCGCCTCCTCGGGCAGCCGCAGCCGGGTCAGCCGGTGCCGCGCCGACTCCACCACCACGATGTCGTCCCCCACGAGCACGGCGTCGCTCGGCTCCCGCAGGTCCGTGGCCAGGGTGGTCACCTCGCCCGTCGCGGGGTCGTACCGGCGCAGCGCGTGGTTGTACGTGTCGCTGACCGCGACCGAACCGTCGGGCAGCGCGGTGACCCCCAACGGGTGCTGGAGCAGGGCCTGTCCGGCGGCACCGTCGCGGTGCCCGAAGTCGAAGAGCCCGGTGCCGACGGCGGTGTGCACACTCCCGTCCGGGTCGACCCAGCGCAGCGCCGAGGTCTCGGAGTCGGCCAGCCAGAGCCGGTCCGCGGTGGCGGCGAGCCCCGACGGCTGCGCGAACCAGGCCTCGGACCCCGGTCCGTCGACCAGCCCCTCGTTCGTCGTGCCGGCGGTGACCTCGACGGTCCGCGTCCCCGGGTCGTACGCCCAGAGCTGGTGCACACCCGCCATGGCGATCCAGACCCTCCCGCCGAACAGGGCCACGTCCCACGGCGAGGACAGGTCGATCTCGCGTGCCGGTCCCGACGTCGGCGAGCCCCGCCACCACTGGCGCCCGGTGCCCGCGAGCGTGCTGACCGCGCCCGTCGAAAGGTCGACCCGGCGCAGCGCGTGGTTCACGGTGTCCGCGACGACGACCGCGCCCTCGTCGAGCAGGGCGAGTCCCTGCGGCTCGCTGAACCCCGCCTCCTCGGCGCCGCCGTCCACGAAGCCCCGGACACCTGATCCGATGCGCCGGACGACCGTCTCGCCGTCCTCCTCCAGCTCCACGAGCTGATGCCGGGTCGTGTCGCTGACCAGCAGATTGCCGTTCGGCAGGGCGAGCGCCTTGCCCGGGAAGCGCAGCACGGTCGGCTCGGGTTCGGGCGCCACGTACGGCCCGTCGCCCCGGCGCAGGGTCCCCTTCGCCGCGTGCTCGGTCTCCAGCTCCGCCACCAGCCGCTCGATGGCGTGGGCGTGCCCCTCACCGGCGTGCTGCGCGACGACGTACCCCTCGGGATCGATCACCACGAGCGTCGGCCAGGCCCGTACGGCGTACTGCTTCCAGGTCGCGAGCTCCGGGTCGTCGAGCACCGGGTGCTCCACCCCGTAGCGCTCCACCGCGTCGACGACCGCCTGATGCTCGGCCTCGTGCGCGAACTTCGGCGAGTGCACCCCGACGATCACCACGGTGTCCCGGTGCTTCTCCTCCAACTCCCGCAACTCGTCCAGGACGTGCAGGCAGTTGATGCAGCAGAAGGTCCAAAAGTCAACGATCAATGTCCGCCCTCGGAAGTCGGCCAACTTCAGATCCTTGCCACCTGTGTTGATCCAACCGCCTTTGCCGGTCAGCTCGGGGGCACGGACACGGACACGGCGACGTACGGGGGTGGGCCTGGAAGCTGCGTCGTTCATGGTTCAAGCCTGCCACTCGAACCTGGGCTCCGGATCACACACCCGCGTCAGGGCTTCGGAGCGGGACGCTGATCGGGTATCCGAGGGCGGACGCGGACCTTCGCCGTGCGATACCAGGACCTGTTCCTGGTCGGTCCAGGAGCTGATGGGTCTTGCCTGTCATTCCACCGCTTCGTCACCAGCCGACTTCGCCCCAGTCGCTCCTTTCGTCGCCCAGACGATCCGGCAGCGCTCGCCACCGTCGAACCTGGCGCCTACTCGTCCACGCCGAACTTCCACACGGTCGATTGCGAGGCCAAGACACTCACGCCTGCCGACCGCATCGCCGACGGCCCAGGTTTCACGCAAGAGCTCGGCGTCCAGGAGCGGGGTGATGTCGACGGAAGGAACCGGCATCCGCAGCAGATCCGCACGCAGCCCCTCGATGCGGTTACGCAGTCGTCCGGCGAGCCCGTCGTATCGGTCGACAGCATCTGCACCAGAGAACTCGCCGCGAACGTATCGAGCCTCTTCCAGGTCCGCAACACGCGTTTCCTGGTCAGCGATTTCCGCCTCGATGGCCTCCCGTTTCGCGAACGTCTCCGGGTCCTGCCTCTGCGCGCAGCGATCGGCGATCACAGCGAGCAGCGGGTCCTGCGGCTCCAGAGACGGCAAGCGGGACAGAAATACCCGGGTCACGGAGTCGTCGATGCTCACCACCCGAGCCGAGACACCGGTACATCCTCGTCCCATCCGGTGGCTGGAACACTGGTACGACGTACCCGCTTTGCTCATCCTGTCTCCGCAGAGCCCGCAGCGCGCCATGCCGGTGAGCAGCGACTTTCCTTGCCCGTGGCCGTGTCGCCTTCCGGCCAGAGGGAGGGTTCGTGATTCGAGTTGGCGAAGGATCAGCTCGCGTTCTCCGACCGAGATGATCCCGTCGCCGATACGCACGACCTCGAGCGTCTCCGGGTCTCGGTAGGGGGACACACGGTTCGAATACTTGCGTGTTCCGTCCGCCTGATCCTCGTACTCGGTCTGCGGCATGAGACCGGCAAAGGCCGGTGAGCGAAGGAGTTGCAGGACGCTGGAAGAGTTCCACATGCCTCCCCTCGCCGACTCCACCCCGTGCTCGTTCAGCAGTCGCGCGATGTGGACGAGAGCCTTCCCCGACAGTGCTTCGTCGGCGATCAGGCGGGCATATTCGGCGGTCTCGGGGTCGTGAATGAGCTTCCTCGTCTCCGGGTCCACCAGCAACCCGTACGGCGACTGCCCGCCGATCCACTGGCCCCTCTGACGCAGATATCTCTTCGCGTTGCCGACCCGCATGCCGAGATCCCGTGACTCATTGCGGGCAAGATCCGCGAGTAGCGCGATCGCGTCCCGGGCGCCAGGGTTCCTCGTGTCGAGGCTTTCCATGACAGAGACCAGCCGTCCGCCCACCCGCTCCATGTCGTCCAGCGCTTTGCCGATCTCGCTGACGCCCCTGCGGGACAAGCGGTCAAGCTTCCAAACGATCAGGACGCCCACGACGCCAGCCGTGACGGCTGTGACAGCCGCGTCGAATCCCTTTCGGCTAAGCAGCCCATACCGGTCGCTACGTGACCGCGTTCGATCAGGGCTCGCTGTCAGTCCAGGGCGTGCCCCGTCGTCGCGTCCACGTGGGCGGGGATCTCGTCGTGGCGGTCGCCGACCGTGAGGGTGCCGGTGGGTTCGAAGAGGAGGATCGACGCGCCGGCGGGGGCGTACGGCTTGTGTTCGGTGCCGCGCGGGACCGTGCACACGGAGCCCTTGGGAAGCACGACGGTCCGCTCGCCGGCCGGCTCCCTGAGCGCGATGCTCAGCTCGCCCTCCAGGACCAGGAAGAACTCGTCGGTGTGGTCGTGCACGTGCCAGACGTGTTCGCCCTCGACCTTGGCGACACGGACGTCGTAGTCGTTGACGGAGGTGACGATGCGGGGGCTCCACAGCTCGTCGAAGGAGGCGAGGGCCGCGGAGAGGGAGACGGGTTCGCCGCGTCGGGCGGGTGCGCTGGTCATGGGTTCATCGTCCACGCCCTCCGACACCCCGGCGAGTGCTAGAAATCGCTCATGCCGCAAGGATCCTCGCATCGTGCCGTCCCCCCGGAGCAGTCGGCCGGACGGGGACCGGCGTCGCGGCCGCATCGCGTCGCCGTCATCGTCGACGAGGGCACGAACCCCTTCGAAGTCGGCGTCGCGACCGAGCTGTTCGGGCTCCCCCGGCCCGAACTGGGTCGTCCCGAACCGCTCTACGAGCTGACCCTGTGCGCACCGACGCCCGGCGTCCAGATGAACCACGGGTTCTTCACGCTCGGCGGAGTGCCCGGTCTCGACGCGGCGGACGACGCCGACACCCTCGTCGTCCCCGGTCGCCCCGAGAACGTCGTACCGCGCCGGGCCTCCGTCCTGGACACCATCCGGCGCGGCCACGCACGCGGCGCCCGGGTGGTGAGCTTCTGCACCGGATCCTTCGCGCTCGCCGAGGCGGGGCTGCTCGACGGTCGCCGCGCCACCACGCACTGGCGCTGGACGGACGTCTTCCGGGAACTGCACCCGACCGTGCTGCTGGACCCGGACGTGCTGTTCGTGGACGAGGGGGACGTGCTGACGGCGGCGGGCAGCGCGGCCGCGCTCGATCTCGGGCTGCATCTCGTTCGCCGGGACCACGGCGCGGAGATCGCCAACGCGGTGTCGCGCCGGCTGGTGTTCGCCGCGCACCGCGACGGGGGCCAGCGCCAGTTCGTGCGACAGCCGCTGCCCGACGTGCCCGACGCGTCGCTGGCACCCCTGCTGGCCTGGGCGCAGGAGCGGCTCGGTGAGCCGTTGACGGTCGGTGGCCTCGCCGCGCACGCCGCGGTCAGCCCGGCGACCCTGCACCGCCGCTTCCGCGCCCAGCTCGGCACGACACCGCTGGCCTGGCTGACGGCGCAGCGCGTCGCCCTCGCCTGCCGGCTCATCGAGCGCGGCGAGGTCCGGCTCGACGTGGTGGCGGACCGCAGCGGACTCGGGACCGCCGCGAACCTGCGCGAACGGGTGCGCCGGGCGACCGGACTCAGCCCGTCGGCCTACCGGCGGCGTTTCGGAACGCCCACCGGGGAACCGGTGACGGCATGAGATACCTCGTACGCGACCGGCTGCTCGGTTTCGGTGACGACTACTGGATCGAGGACGACCACGGCAACAAGGTCTTCCTCGTCGACGGCAAGGCCATGCGGCTGCGGGACACCTTCCAGCTCAAGGACACCCGCGGACGCGTCCTGATCGACATCCACCAGAAGATGCTCGCGCTGCGCGACACCATGATCATCGAGCGGGACGGCGACCCGCTCGCGACCATCAAGCGCAAGCGGCTGTCCCTGCTCCGCAATCACTACCGCGTGTCACTGGTCGACGGCACCGAACTCGACGTCAGCGGCAAGATCCTCGACCGCGAGTTCGCCGTCGACTACGACAACGAACTCCTCGCCCAGATCTCCCGGCGCTGGCTCCACCTGCGGGACACGTACGGCGTCGACGTCGTCCGGGAGGACGCCGATCCGGCGCTGCTGATCGCGGTCGCGGTGTGCGTGATCCATCTGGCGGAGAAGGAACGGGGGGACGACTGAGGACGACTGAGAACAGGGCCGGCCGGCAGCGGCGGGGCGGGGCCGGCCGGTCCGCGACAGGACGAGGGCCCGCCGGTCCGCCGCGGGGCGGGCGCCGGCCGGTCTCCGGTGAGGCGTGGGTCAGCGGGCCGGGGTGTCCAGGCCCAGCAGGCGGTCCTTCAGGGCCGGGAACTGCTCCCGGGTCTCCGCGACCTTCGCCGGGTCGAACTCCACGGTGAGGATCTCCTCGCCCGGACCCGCCTCGGCGAGGACCTCGCCCCACGGGTCGACCACGATCGAGTGACCGGCCTGGGGAACTCCCGCGTGCGTACCGGCCGTTCCGCAGGCGAGGACGTACGCCTGGTTCTCGACGGCGCGCGCCTGGGCGAGCAGCGTCCAGTGGGAGCGGCGCCGCTCGGGCCAGCCTGCCGGGAGGACGAAGGTCTGCGCCCCCGCGTCGACGAGTCCGCGGAAGAGTTCGGGGAACCGCAGGTCGTAGCAGGTGGCGACGCCGATGACGGTCTCCGGCAGCCGCACGGTCACCAGCTCCGTGCCCGCGCCCATCAGCACGGCCTCGCCCTTGTCGAAGCCGAAGCGGTGGATCTTGCGGTAGGCGGCGACGCGTTCGCCGGCGGGGGAGTAGACGAGGGAGGTGTTGTAGAGGGGGGCCTCGGTCTCCGGGCCGGTCCCGGGGGCGGCGCGCTCGGGGATCGAGCCGGCGTGCAGCCACACGCCCGCGTCACTGGCGGCCTTGCTCATCGCCTCGTGGGTCGGCCCGTCCAGCGGCTCGGCCCGCGTCCCGAACTCCTCGTAGGCGAAGGCGCCGGTGGTCCACAGTTCGGGGAGCACGACGAGATCGACTCCGGCTTGATCCCGCACCAGGTCGGCCACGCGGTGTCTACGGTCCGCGACCGTTTCGTCGTCGTTTACGTCGATCTGGAGGAGCGAGGCGCGCACACTACCACCGTCCTGGCATTCGAGCCGTCGATACGGGCCTACGATCGTCACACGAAAGCACTGCCGGGGTGCCTCACAGCAGCGTAACTTAGCGTCCCAAGACACCCGCTGCCTGTGAAATGCCCGCGTCCAACCGCCCGAGGGGTCCCGTTCCGTGAGTCTGCATCCGAGTCTTCAGTCCTACGCCGACGCCTGGGCCCACTCGATCGAAGCGATATCCGAGCTGGTGCAGCCGCTTGTGGAGGGCGAGTGGAACCGGCGGACTCCGTGCCCCGGCTGGTCGGTCCGTGACATCGTCTCGCATGTCATCGGGCTGGACTGCGAGATGCTCGGCGACCCGCGGCCGATCCACACGCTTCCCCGCGATCTCTACCACGTGACGAACGAACACCAGCGGTACATGGAGATGCAGGTCGACGTGCGCCGTCACCACACGGCGCCGGAGATGACCTCCGAGCTGGAGTACACGATCATCCGCCGCAACCGGCAGCTCCGGAACGAGTCGCGGCAGCCCGACGCGAAGGTGCGGGGCCCGCTCGGCACCGAGGTCACCCTGGAACACGCCATGCGCAACCGCGCGTTCGACGTGTGGGTGCACGAGCAGGACCTGCGGTACACGCTGGGCCGGCCGGGCAACCTCGACTCCCCCGGTTCACAGATCGCGCGGGACCAGCTCCTGGCCGCGCTGCCGAAGATCGTCGCCAAGAACGCGGGGGCACCGGCGAACTCCGCGGTCGTCTTCGACGTGCACGGTCCCGTCGAGTTCCTCCGCACCGTCCGCGTGGACGCCGAGGGGCGCGGCTCGATAGACGGTTCGCCCTCCCTCGGTCCCGCCGTCAGCCTCGCCCTCGACTGGGAGACCTTCGTCCGGCTGACCTGTGGCCGCGTCCACCCCGACACCGTGTCCGACCGCATCAAGGCCGAGGGTGACCCGGAACTGACGACGGCGATCCTGCGCAACCTCGCCGTGACGCCGTAATGCCGTAGTGCCGTAAGAGCGACGCGGACAACGGGGCGGGGGCGTTCCCCCGCCCTCCGTCCGTCCCGCTCCGCGGCACTGCGTGGCCCCCGGAGGTCACGCCGGTACGTGCACCGTCTCCACCCGGCTGGCCACGAGCCGCTCCCGCTCCCGGCGGGCCGCCTCCTTGCGCAGCCGGAAGATCTGGCTGAGGCCGAGCGCCTGGAGCACGAACACGGCGGAGAAGGCGATCCGGTAGTTGTCGCCGGTGGCGTCGAGCAGGACACCGATGGCCAGCAGCGTCGTCATCGAGGCGACGAAACCGCCCATGTTGGTGATCCCGGACGCGGTTCCCTGACGCTCCGGCGGGTTCGCGGGCCGGGCGAAGTCGAAGCCGAGCATCGAGGCCGGCCCGCAGAACCCGAGCACCACGCACAGCACGACCAGCAGCCACATCGGCGCGTGCTCGCCCGGGTACACCAGCACCCCCGCCCACACGACGGCCGTCGCCGCGACCGTGCCCAGGGCCAGCGGCAGCCGCGCGGTGTGGTGCCGGGCGACGACCTGCCCGTACACCAGCCCGGCGCCCATGTTGGCCAGGACGACGAGTGTCAGCAGCTCACCGGCCGTGGCCCGCGTGAGGCCCTGCGCCTGGACGAGGAACGGCATCCCCCACAGCAGCAGGAACACCATCGCCGGGAACTGGGTGGTGAAGTGGACCCACAGACCCAGCCGGGTGCCGGGCTCCCGCCAGGACGCGAGGATCTGCCGGCGGACGTAGGCGGCGCCCCGGTGCGGGAACGGCTCCGGGTTGTGGCCCTCGGGGTGGTCCCGCAGGAACAGCAGCAGGAGGACGAGGACGACCACACCGGCGGCGGCGCTGCCGGCGAACGCGGCCGTCCAGCCCACGCCGTGCAGCAGCCGGGCGATCACGAGCGTCGAGACGAGGTTGCCCGCCATGCCGGCCAGACCCGCGAGCTGTGCGACGAGCGGTCCGCGCCGGGCGGGGAACCACCGGGTGCCGAGCCGCAGCACGCTGATGAACGTCATCGCGTCGCCGCAGCCCAGCAGGGCGCGCGAGGCGAGCGCCATGCCGTACGACGAGGAGAACGCGAAGCCCAGTTGTCCGGCCGTGAACAGCAGGACGCCGATGGTCAGCACCTTCTTGGTGCCGAGCCGGTCGACGAGGAGCCCGACGGGTATCTGCATGCCCGCGTACACGAGGAGCTGGAGGATGGAGAAGGTGGACAGGGCGGAGGCGCCCACGTGGAAGCGGTCCGCCGCGTCGAGCCCGGCCACCCCCAGGGACGTACGGAAGATGACCGCGACGAAGTAGACCGAGACGCCGATGCCCCAGACGGCGAGCGCGCGCCGGCCGCCGGGCGGGTCGCCGGGCAGCGTGGCCGGGGAGCTCATCGGACCTCGCCCCGCGCCAGGTTGGAGAACCAGCTCACGTGTCCGTGGATGAGGCCGACGACCGCGTCGGCGTCGCCGGAGCGCAGTGCCTGGAGAATCTGTTCGTGCTCGACGAGGGTCTTGGTGATCCGGTCCGGGTGGGCGTGCATCACGGCGACTCCCATCCTGAGCTGCCGGTCGCGGAGTTGGTCGTAGAGCCGGGAGAGGATCTCGTTGCCGCCGCTGCGGACGATCTCCGCGTGGAAACAGCGGTCGGTGACGGCGGCGCCGGCCAGGTCCCCGGCGGCGGCCTGCTCCTTCTGCCGGTCGAGCAGTTCCTCCAGCCGGGCCAGGAGCTGCGGCGACGCCGGTACGGCCTTGCGCGCGGCGTGCTCCTCGACGAGCTGGCGGGTCTCGACCACGTCGGCGATCTCCTGGGCGGAGACCGGCAGGACGAGCGCACCCTTCTTCGGGTAGAGCCTGATCAGCCCTTCGGCTTCCAGGCGGAGCAGCGCCTCCCGGACGGGGGTCCGCGACACCCCCACCGCGTCGGCGAGTTCGCCCTCGGTGAGCAGGGCCCCGCCCTCGTAACGGCGGTCCAGGACACCGTCCTTGACGTGGGCGTAGACGCGGTCGGCCGCCGGCGGCTGCTTCACGGGGGGCCGCGTCGGCGCGGGAGGGGCTGAAGGCATGCGCACATCATAGATACAACACGTACGCATGCCCGCGGGCGTTTCAGCATGCGGACCCCAACAGCCCCTGCCTGTAACCCAGGTCACGTGAATTTCATGCGTTTGCCGCACATCCCTTTGCGCGCTCCGCGAGTCTGAACGTGGGACGGCATCCCTACGTGCCGTTCTCTCAGGGGCATTTCGCGCATTCGGAGCGTTCATTTTGATTACCGGCATTAAGGGCACGCGTTTCCGCAGGGCCGCCGCTGTGACCCTCACGACCGGCGCCGTGCTGGCCGCCGGAGCCTTCGGCGCCGCGCCGGCGGGCGCGGTCGCCACGCCCACGATCACCGCCAAGGGCGGCTACGTCATGAACAACGGGACCGCCGCGTCCCTGTACACCAAGGCCGCGGACACCAAGCTGTCCACCGGCTCCACGACGAAGATCATGACGGCCAAGGTGGTTCTGGCCCAGCCGAACCTGAACCTGGACGCCAAGGTCACGGTCCAGAAGGCCTACAGCGACTACATCGTCGCGAACACCGCCTCCTCGGCCCACCTGATCGTCGGTGACAAGGTCACCGTCCGTCAGCTCCTCTACGGTCTGATGCTGCCGTCCGGCTGCGACGCCGCCTACGCGCTCGCCGACAAGTTCGGCTCGGGCACGACGCGCGCGGCCCGCGTGAAGTCGTTCATCGGCAAGATGAACGCGGCCGCGACCAGCCTGCACCTGACGCACACGCACTTCGACTCGTTCGACGGCATCGGCAACGGCAACAACTACTCGACGCCGCGCGACCTGACGAAGATCGCCAGCAGCGCCATGAAGAGCTCGACGTTCAAGACGGTCGTCAAGACCGTCACCACCAAGCAGAAGGTGACGACCGCGAGTGGCGGCTACCGCTACTACACGTGGGAGAACACCAACAAGCCTCTGCTGACCGGCTACTCCGGCACGATCGGCGTCAAGACCGGCTCGGGCCCCGAGGCGAAGTACTGCCTCGTGTTCGCCGCCACGCGCAACGGCAAGACGGTCATCGGCACGGTGCTCGCCTCCACGTCGATCACCAACCGCACGAACGACGCCAAGAAGCTGATGAGCTACGCCTTCGCCCGCTAGGGCGCGGACGTACAGAACGCAAGAGGGGCCTGCCGCGCACCGCGCGGCAGGCCCCTTCCTTTTGGCGTCCGGGCTCGGACCCCGGCCGATCGGGCTACGCCCAGGTGATCAGCCGCTTGGGCTGCTCCAGGACGGCCGCGGTGTCGGCGAGGACCTTGGAGCCGAGCTCGCCGTCGACCAGGCGGTGGTCGAAGGACAGCGCCAGCGTGGTGACCTGACGGGGCTTGACCTTGCCCTTGTGGACCCAGGGCTGCGGCTTGATCGCGCCCACCGCGAGGATCGCGGACTCGCCGGGGTTGAGGATCGGCGTGCCCGTGTCGACGCCGAAGACGCCGACGTTGGTGATCGTCACCGTGCCGCCCTGCATCGCGGCCGGCGAGGTCTTGCCCTCGCGGGCCGTGGCCACCAGTTCGCCCAGCGACTCGGCGAGCTGCGGCAGGGTCTTGCTGTGGGCGTCCTTGATGTTCGGCACGATCAGACCCCGGGGGGTGGCCGCGGCGATGCCCAGATTCACGTAGTGCTTCCGGACGATCTCCTGGTTGGCCTCGTCCCAGGACGCGTTGACGTCCGGGTTGCGCTTGATCGCGACCAGCAGGGCCTTGGCCACCAGCAGCAGCGGATTGACCCGCAGCCCCTGCATGTCCTTGTCCTGCTTGAGCTCCTCGACCAGCCGCATCGTGCGCGTCACGTCGAGCGTCACGAACTCCGTGACGTGCGGCGCGGTGAACGCGGACCCGACCATGGCGGTGGCGATCGCCTTGCGGACGCCCTTGACGGGGATCCGGGTCTCACGCGCGCCGTCGAACGACGCGGCCGGGGCCGGGGCCTGCGGCTGGACCTGGACCGGGGCCTGCGGGACGGCTGCGGGAGCCGGGGCCGCGAGGGGAGCGGGCGCCTGCGCCGGGGCGGCCGCCGCGTGGACGTCCTCCCGCGTGATGATGCCGTCCGGGCCCGACGGGGTGACCGTCGCCAGGTCGACGCCGAGGTCCTTGGCGAGCTTGCGGACCGGGGGCTTGGCGAGCGGCCGCTGCTGGGCGGGCGCGGTGCCGTGGCCGTGGCCGTTGAGCTCGCCCTGGATCGCGGTGGCCGCGTAGAGCGTCTCGCCCTGCTGGGCGGGGGTCCCGGCGCCCTTGCGGGGGCGCCGCTTGGTGGAGGACTCCGCCACGCCGTACCCGACGAGCACCGGCTTGCGGCCCTCGGGCTGAGCCTCCTCGGCGGGGGCTTCCGCGGGGGCGGCGGGGGCCTGTTCGGCGGCCGGGGCCGCCGGCGCGGGCGCCGCGCCGGCGGACACGTCCACCGCGATGATCACCTGGCCGACGTCCACCGTCGTGCCCTCGGGGAAGCGGAGTTCGCTCACCACACCGTCGTACGGGATCGGCAGTTCGACCGCGGCCTTGGCGGTCTCGACCTCGCAGACGACCTGCCCGTCGGTGACCTTGTCACCGGGCTGGACGTACCACTTGAGGATCTCCGCCTCGGTGAGTCCCTCGCCCACATCGGGCATCTTGAACTCGCGGAGTCCCGACGCGTTCTCAGTCATCGTCGTCACGACTCTCTCCTAGTACGCCAGCGAGCGGTCGACGGCGTCGAGCACCCGGTCCAGGCCCGGAAGGTACTCCTCCTCCAGGCGGGCCGGCGGGTACGGGGCGTGGTAGCCGCCGACCCGCAGAACGGGCGCCTCCAGGTGGTAGAAGCACCGCTCCGTGATGCGGGCCGCGATCTCCGCGCCCGTCCCCAGGAACACCGGTGCCTCGTGCGCGACGACCAGGCGGCGGGTCTTCTCGACCGAGGCCTGGATCGAGTCGAAGTCGATCGGGGACATCGAGCGCAGGTCCAGGACCTCGATCGACTTGCCCTCCTCCTGGGCGGCCGCGGCGGCCTCCAGGCAGACCTTCACCATCGGGCCGTACGCGACCAGCGTGAGGTCGCTGCCCTCGCGCGCCACCCGCGCCTTGTGCAGCGGACCCGGGATGGCGTCCTTGTTGACCTCGGCCTTGTCCCAGTAGCGCCGCTTGGGCTCGAAGAAGATCACCGGGTCGTCGCTCTGGATGGCCTGCTGCATCATCCAGTAGGCGTCGCCGGCGTTCGAGGGAGAGACCACCTTCAGGCCCGCCACGTGCGCGAACAGCGCCTCCGGGGACTCCGAGTGGTGCTCGACCGCGCCGATGCCGCCGCCGTACGGGATGCGGATGACGACGGGGAGCTTGATCTTGCCGAGTGCCCGCGCGTGCATCTTCGCGAGCTGGGTGACGATCTGGTCGTACGCCGGGAAGACGAATCCGTCGAACTGGATCTCCACGACCGGGCGGTAGCCGCGCAGGGCCAGGCCGATCGCGGTGCCGACGATGCCCGACTCGGCGAGCGGGGTGTCGATGACCCGCTCCTCGCCGAAGTCCTTCTGGAGCCCGTCGGTGACCCGGAAGACACCGCCGAGCTTGCCGACGTCCTCGCCCATGATGAGGACCTTGGGGTCGGCTTCGAGAGCCGTGCGCAGCGATTCGTTGATCGCCTTGGCCAGCGCCATCTTTTCCGTCGTCATGGCTACTTGCCCTCCCCGGCGTCCGTGAACGACGCCTGGTAGGCGGCGAACTGGGCGCGCTCCTCGTCGACGAGCGCGTGCCCGTCCGCGTACACGTTCTCGAAGATGGCGAGGTGATCCGGGTCGGGCATGGCCCGCACGACATCGCGCACTCGCTTGCCCAACGTCTCGCTCTCGGCCTCGAGTTCCGCGAAGAACGCCTCGTCCGCGTGGTTCGCGGACTCCAGGTAGGCGCGCAGGCGCAGGATCGGGTCCTTGGCCTCCCACGCCTCGCGCTCCTCGTCGGCCCGGTACTTGGTCGGGTCGTCGGAGGTGGTGTGCGCGCCCATGCGGTAGGTGAAGGCCTCCACCAGGGTGGGACCCTCGCCGCTGCGGGCCCGCTCCAGCGCCCACTTGGTGACCGCGAGGCAGGCGAGGACGTCGTTGCCGTCGACGCGGACGCCCGGGAAGCCGAAGCCCTGAGCGCGCTGGTAGAGCGGCACACGCATCTGGCGCTCGGTCGGCTCGGAGATCGCCCACTGGTTGTTCTGGCAGAAGAACACGACCGGCGCGTTGTAGACGGCGCCGAAGTTGAAGGCCTCCATGACGTCGCCCTGGCTGGAGGCGCCGTCACCGAAGTACGCGATCACGGCCGAGTCGGCGCCGTCCTTGGCGATGCCCATGGCATAGCCGGTGGCGTGCAGCGTCTGCGAGCCGATGACGATCGTGTACAGGTGGAAGTTGTTGCCGTTCGGGTCCCAGCCGCCGTTGTTCACACCCCGGAACATGCCGAGCAGGTTGGTCGGGTCGACGCCGCGGCACCAGGCGACGCCGTGCTCGCGGTAGGTCGGGAAGACGTAGTCGTCGTCGCGGGTGGCGCGGCCGGAGCCGATCTGCGCGGCCTCCTGGCCGAGCATCGAGGCCCACAGGCCCAGCTCGCCCTGGCGCTGCAGGGAGGTGGCCTCCGCGTCGAAGCGGCGGCTCAGGACCATGTCCCGGTACAGGCCGCGCAGCTCCTCGGGGGTGATGTCGGCGACGTACGGGTCGTACGTGGCGTCCTTGACCCGCTTGCCTTCCGGGGTCAGCAGCTGAACGAGCTCCGGCTCGCCGCCGGTCGCCGCGGGCGACTTCTTGGCGGCCGCGCCGGCGCTCCTGCTCGCGGCGCTCTTGGTACCGGTCGTACTGGCGCTCGCGGCGCTCTTCGTACCGGCGCTGCGTCGCGGCTTGCGCGCGGCAGTGCTCTCCACGGTCACGTGTGCTCCTCCGTCGGTCCGGCCCCCGGGGTTGCCGGAAGGCTGGGGTCCCCCTCGCTCGCGGTTCGAGCTCGGGAGAGCGGCTCGCCTGTTCCGGCACCCGTGCACGGGGTGGGTGCCACTCGGCCGGGAACAGGCGTGACAGGTGCCCCGGCGAGCGCCCTGCAACTGCCACGTTACCCAGTGCTTCACATTTCTGTGAAACCCCTCCTGACCTGCGATTTTCATAGGAAATCCAAGTACCTGGAAACGTGGATTTCCTACTAGATCGAGCAGATCGGAACAGTCGCTGGTCACAGCACTGGTCACAGCCTTGCAGGGGGCCGGAACCCTGGCACGTTATCCCGGCCACCCCGGACTCGGGAAGAGCTCACCTGGGGCAATGCACAGGGCCGTGTGTGAGACTGACAGCGTGCGTGAAATCGGGAAAATCACGGTATTCCTCCTCGATGACCACGAAGTGGTCCGCCGCGGTGTCCACGAACTGATCTCGGTCGAGGACGACCTCGAAGTGGTGGGGGAAGCGGGTACGGCGGCCGACGCACTGGTGCGGATCCCGGCCACCCGCCCGGACGTGGCCGTCCTGGACGTACGCCTCCCGGACGGCAGCGGGGTGGAGGTCTGCCGCGAGGTCCGCTCCGCGAACGAGGACATCAAATGCCTGATGCTGACCTCGTACGCCGACGACGAGGCCCTCTTCGACGCGATCATGGCGGGCGCCTCGGGCTATGTCCTCAAGGCGATTCGTGGCCATGAGCTGCTCACGGCCGTACGGGACGTCGCCGCCGGAAAATCCCTGCTGGACCCGGTGGCCACCGCGCGCGTCCTGGAAAGGCTGCGGGACGGCGGCGGCAAGGACAACGGCCGGCTCTCCCGTCTCACCGACCAGGAACGCAGAATCCTCGATCTGATCGGCGAGGGGCTCACCAATCGCCAGATCGGGGAGCGACTGCACCTGGCCGAGAAAACGATCAAGAATTACGTGTCGAGCCTGCTGTCCAAACTGGGAATGCAGCGCAGGTCGCAGGCGGCCGCCTACGTGGCCCGCAAACAGGCGGAACAGCGACATCCTTGAGTGAGCAGGGGTTTGTGGCCCCTTTGGGGGCCGGTGACCCCTTTACGGAGACCGGACGGAAAGAAGCGGGCGGAAGGAAGCGGACGGAAAGAATCCGCTCTCCCGGGTCCCGGACGGACCCGGGAGTACCGGAGCGGGTCAGCCCCCGTCGCCCGCGGCGGGCGACTCGGTGCCGCCGCCGGCCGGCTCGCTGGACTCCGGCTCGTCCGTCGGCGTCGTCGGGGTGCTCGGTTCCGCCGTGGTCGGCGCGGTCTTCGTCGGCTCGCCCGTCGGCTCGTCCGTCGGCTCCGGCGTGGTGGCGTTCCGGGTCGGCTCGTACGACGGGGGGTAGTCCGTGGTGTCGCCGGTGTTGGTCGAGTCGTCCGACGTGCCGTCGTCCGAGGACTGGCCCGTCGAGTCGTCGGTGGGCTGATCGCTGGAGTCGTCCTGCTTGCTGGAGTGCGAGACGGTCGGCGTCGGCGTGGTGCCGGTGCCCGAACCCGAGCCGTTGCCCATGTTGTGGAACGCGAGCGCGACACCGCCGGCGATGGCGATCACCGCGAAGAGCGCGAGGAGCCACAGCTTGCCGCGGCCGCTGCCCCGGTTGCCGTGCCCCTCGAAGCCGCCGTCGTCACCGGCCCCGTAGGCCGGGATGAGCGGTGCCGGGATCTGCGTGGTGCCGTAGTCGCCGGGGTGCGGCAGCGAGGCCGTGCCGGCGAAACCGGCTCCCTGGCCGTGCGGCCCCTCGTGCATGGTGACCGGGCCGGTGTTCCAGGTGCCGGTGTGGCTGCCCTGGTCGTACAGCATCTGGAGCGCGTACTGGACGAGTCCGCGCATCTCCTCGGCGGTCTGGAAGCGGTCGTCCGGATCCTTGGCGAGGGCGCGCATGACGAGCCCGTCGAGCTCCGGCGGCACCTCGCCCGAGACCTCCGAGGGAGGCAGCGGGATGTCCTGGACGTGCTGGTAGACCACCGACAGCGGGGTCTCGCCGGTGAACGGGGGCCGCAGCGCGAGGAGTTCGTAGAGCAGACAGCCGGTCGCGTACAGGTCGGAGCGGTGGTCGACGGCCTTGCCGAGCGCCTGCTCCGGGGAGAGGTACTGCGGGGTGCCCATGACCATGCCGGTCTGGGTCATCGTCGACTGCGCGCCGTGCAGGGCACGCGCGATGCCGAAGTCCATCACCTTGACCGCGCCGGTCTCCGTGATGATCACGTTCGCCGGCTTGATGTCGCGGTGCACGATCCCGTGCTGGTGCGAATAGGCCAGCGCCTCGAGGACACCGGAGACGATGATCAGCGCCTGCTCGGGCCCGGGGGCCTCGGCGTTGATCAGCAGATCGCGGATCGTGTGACCCTCGACGATCTCCATGACGATGTACGGGACGACGCCGTGCCCGACCACGTCCTCGCCGGAGTCGTACACAGCCACGACCGCGTGATGGTTGAGCCCCGCGACCGACTGTGCCTCGCGTGTGAAACGCGCCTTGGACACGGGGTCCTCGGCCAGATCGGAACGGAGCAGCTTCACCGCCACGGTCCGTCCCAGGCGCACGTCCTCCGCGGCGAACACCTCGGCCATGCCGCCCCGGCCGAGCCGGTGTGTCAGCCGATACCGGCCGTCGCCGACCAGCCCGCCGTTACCCCACATCTCCGGCGCATCTGACATACCGCCGCCAGTCGCCTCGGGGTCGGACGGGCCCTGAGCGCGCTGCTGCTGTGCCATCAGTCCTCGCCGTCGTTTCTGCCCGCGGTCTGCGCGGTGGTTGTTACGGTCTCCGTCGGGCCACGCTACAGGCTTCGCGTGGGGCGCCGGTCCGAGATGAGCGTGAGATGGACCGGCCGTCCCGTTCCGTCGAAGTCCGTCGAAGTCGGTCGGTGCACATTCCGTGTACCGGGCGTACGTCACCTGTAACGCTTCCGCGACGCTTCTTTCTCAGACGGTCACGGAACGGGCACCGAGCTTGACGTGTCCGTGCCCTCGGGCAGACTTGGCCCGGAATAAGCCAATCGATCACCGATGCCGCGGGGGACGCAGAAGATGAGCCAGGACGGCGCACAGGGCCGGTACGCGGGGCGCGCGGTCGCCGGCGGCCGCTACCAGTTGCGCGATCTGCTCGGCGAGGGCGGTATGGCCTCGGTGCATCTCGCCTACGACTCGGTGCTCGACCGGCAGGTCGCGATCAAGACCCTGCACACCGAACTCGGCCGGGAACAGGCCTTCCGCGAGCGCTTCCGCCGCGAGGCCCAGTCGGTGGCCAAGCTCACCCACACGAACATCGTCTCGGTGTTCGACACCGGCGAGGACGACCTCGACGGCATGACGACGCCGTACATCGTCATGGAGTACATCGAGGGCAAGCCGCTCGGCTCGGTCCTCGACGCGGACATCCAGCAGTACGGCGCGATGCCCGCAGACAAGGCCCTGAAGATCACCGCGGACGTCCTGGCGGCCCTGGAGATCAGCCACGAGATGGGCCTGGTCCACCGGGACATCAAGCCCGGCAACGTGATGATGACCAAGCGCAACATCGTCAAGGTCATGGACTTCGGCATCGCCCGCGCCATGCAGTCCGGCGTCACCTCCATGACGCAGACCGGCATGGTCGTCGGCACCCCGCAGTACCTCTCCCCTGAGCAGGCCCTCGGCCGGGGCGTCGACGCCCGGTCCGACCTGTACTCGGTCGGCATCATGCTGTTCCAGCTCGTCACCGGGCGGCTGCCGTTCGAGGCGGACTCCCCGCTGGCGATCGCGTACGCGCACGTCCAGGAGGAGCCGGTCGCGCCCTCCTCGGTCAACCGCTCACTGCCCCCGGCGGTGGACGCGCTGATCGCCCGCGCGCTGAAGAAGAACCCGAACGAGCGCTTCCCGAGCGCCGAGATCATGCGCGACGAGTGCCTCCGGGTCGCCCAGTCGTTCCAGGCCGCCGCACCGAACATCGTGCCGGGCGCCCAGACGCCGAGCGGTTCGGGCGTCGGATCCGCCGTCTTCCCGCCGGTCGACCAGGGCACCCCGGCCCCCGGGCCCGTGCAGACGCCGTACCAGCCGAACCCGTACGGCACGCCGACGCCCGCACCGGCGTACGGCTACCCGCAGCAGGGCGGCTACCCGACTCCGCCGCAGACCTCCGCGTACTCCGGGCAGCACGGTGTCTCCACGCCTCCCCCGTACAACCTCTCGCCCCAGCCCGCGGGCGGCCAGGGACGCGGCGGGAGCAACAAGTCGGTGGTGGTCGGCTCGGTCCTGGTCGCGCTCATCGCGATCGGCGGTCTGATCACGGCGCTCACGCTGAACGGCGGGAGCGGCGACGACGACAAGGGCGGCGGCGACAGCACCGCCAGTTCGTCGGCCACCGCGGTCGAGGGCCACAAGGGTCCGGACACGTCGAAGACGATCGACACCGAGAAGTGCACGGACCCGACGGAGTCGTACAACGACCCGAAGAAGATCGAGGTCCCCGACTTCCACTTCAAGAACCTCACCTCGGTGAAGTCCTGCTTCCAGGCCGCCGGTTGGCAGATGAAGATCACGCGGGTGGACGAGAACACGTACGGCGAGGACACGATCATGGACCAGTTCCCCTCCGCCGGTGACGACGTCGACCCCAAGAAGATGCCCGAGATCGAGCTCAAGGTGTCCTCGGGCGACCCCTCCTAGGGTCCCGAGGGGAAGCGGCATCGGGAACGGGCCCGGCACTTGAGTGCCGGGCCCGTTTCTTGTAGGTGGTGACCGCGCGACGCCGGGGTGACGGGGCGGTGGCTCGATGACCCGCGTGGTTACAGGTACGGCCCGCCCGAACGGCCACCCGTACGGGGGTCCTCGTCGCCCTCCAGGCCGCCGACACCCGGCGGAAGCGCACGGCGCATCTGCTCCAGCTGCGCCCTGGCCGCCATCTGCTGGGCGAACAGGGTCGTCTGGATCCCGTGGAAGAGCCCTTCCAGCCAGCCCACCAACTGAGCCTGCGCGATCCGCAGTTCGGCGTCGCTGGGGGTCCCCTCGTCCGTGAAGGGCAAGGAGAGGCGCTCCAGTTCTTCCACGAGCTCCGGAGCGAGACCGTCCTCCAGCTCCTTGACGGAACTCGCGTGGATCTCCTTGAGGCGGACCCTGCTGGCCTCGTCCAGGGGAGCGGCGCGCACTTCCTCCAGCAGCTGCTTGATCATGCTGCCGATGCGCATCACCTTGGCAGGCTGTTCCACCATCTCCGTCACCGGGATCTCGCGGGACTCCTCGTCCCCGGTGCCGCCGAGCGCCATCCCGTCCTGTCCGACGACCAGGATCTGAGGGTTCTCCGGCGACCGTTCGTTCCTCGGCATCTCCATGCCGCCATTCTCTCGCACCCATGTACTCCATCACGGTGGTGCCCCCCGTACACGGTGATCCACCACCTACGTCGGCCCAGTTGGCGAAATGAAGGGGTGCCACGGCCTCTGAAGTGCGCGAATGACGTCACTTTCTGTCGAGATGCCGGGATCACGACGTCATGTGAGGCTGGTTGCGTCGATCACGGCACCCGTCTTGGCGAACCGTTCCGGGAGGGGGTCACCGACGTGACTCCAAGGCTGCGCACCCTGCCCACGGCCGGACTCCTCGCGGCGGCCCTGCTGACCGGCGCCGCCCCCGTCACCCATGCCGCTCCGGCGGTCTCCGGGAGCTTCTCGTCCACGGCCGCGACCAGGTCCGGAACCCTCGCGACTACCGGGGGCCACACGTCCGTGGTCCCGGCCGGCTCCGGGGGCCACGGGCCCGTCGTCCAGGTCCGCTCCGGGAGCCTCGCGCCCGCCACCGGGGCCGGCTCCCGGGGCGGCGCGGCCGCTGTCTCGCGGGGGCCGTCGACTCCCGCCGGCACGTCACCGGCTCAGCCCACCCTCGGCAGCGACTCGCCCGCTCCTTCCGCGGGTGTCACCACCACGCCCGCCCCGTCCACACCGGCCACCCCGGGGACCGGATCACCGCGTCCGTCACCCGGACGGACCACCCCGCCCGTTCCTTCCACGCCGTCCGCGCCGTCCGCTCAGGGGCCCACCGCCTCGGACGCGGCCGGTCCCACGGCCTCCGACCCGGCCCGCCCCACCCCGACGGCGGACCCCTCCCGCTCCCGCGCGGGCAGCTACGCGGGCGAGGGACGCGAGCGGCCCGGCCGTCCGGAGCAGGACACTCCGGACGGCCGGGACAGCCAGGACTCCGACAGCCCGGACCTCCAGGACACGGCCCCCGCCGCGGACACCACGATCACGGAGCCGACCGAGGCCACCGACCCCTCGGGCGACAACGCGGCCCCCGTCCAGCAGAGCGTCGTGGGCACGCCCGAGGGAAACCTGGCGATCCTGCCGCTGGGCAGCGGCCTGATCCTCATCGGCCTGGGACTGGCCATGGCCTTCCTGGGCCTGCGGGTACGCAACGGCTGAGCCGCCCCCGGAGGGCGACCGTCGCGGCCGAGCAGGCCCTCCAGGGCCGGGCGGACGGGAATTGTCAGACAGGCCCTAGGGGGCGACGAGCAGCACCTTTCCGATGTGGCTGCTCTCCTCCAGGACCCGGTGCGCGCCCGCCGCGTCGCTCATGGGCAGCTCACGGTCGACGACCGGCCGGACACGGCCGGAGTCGATCAGCGGCCACACGTGCTCACGCACGGCCGCCACGATGGCGGCCTTCTCGCCGAGCGGCCTGGCACGCAGCGAGGTCGCGCTGATCGCGGCACGCTTGCTCAGGAGAGCGGCGATGTTCAGCTCCGCCGTGATGCCGCCCTGCATGCCGATGATGGCGAGCCGGCCGTTGACGGCGAGCGCGCGCACGTTCCGGTCGAGGTACTTGGCTCCCATGTTGTCGAGGATGACGTCGGCACCCGCCCCTCCGGTGGCCCGCCCGATCTCCTCGACGAAGTCCTGCTCGCGGTAGTTGATCAGGATGTCCGCGCCCAGCTCCGCGCAGAAGTCCAGCTTCTCCTTGGTGCCCGCCGTGACCGCGACCTTGGCGCCCACGGCCTTCGCGAGCTGGATCGCCATGGTGCCGATGCCGCTGGAGCCGCCGTGCACGAGCAGGGTCTCGCCGGGGCGCAGGTGGGAGACCATGAAGACGTTCGACCAGACCGTGCACGTCACCTCGGGCAGCGCCGCCGCCTGCCGGACGTCCAGCCTCGCGGGCACGGGCAGCAACTGTCCGGCCGGGACAACGACCTTCTGGGCGTATCCGCCGCCCGAGAGCAGCGCGCACACCTCGTCGCCGACCGACCAGCCGATGACGCCCGGTCCGACCGCGGCGACGCGCCCCGAGCATTCGAGTCCGGGGTAGGGGGAGGCACCGGGCGGCGGGTTGTACAGGCCCTGCCGTTGCAGCAGATCGGCGCGGTTGACGGCGCTGGCCACCACCTCGATCAGCACGTCGCCCTCGCCCGGCACCGGATCGGGAACCTCGTCCCACACCAGCGCCTCGGGCCCACCAGGTTCAGGAATCGTGATCGCGTACATGAGAGGGACGCTACTCCTGAGAGGTGTCGCCTACTCCTGCGGCAGGGGCCGAATGTCCGGCGCCGCCCGCGTACCGCGCGAGACCCGCGTGATCGTGATCAGCCGGTCGGTCAACTCCAGCGCGCCGGCGTCCGGATCGTCGTATCCGAGCACGCGATGACCTCGTACGACGCTGACCACCAGGTCTGCGGTGCCGCGGGCGCTCATGCCGACCTCGGCCTTCGTGACGGGCCGCTCCACGATGTCGAGCCCGCTGCCCCGATGGATCAGGTCCTCCATCACCATGCCCGCGGCGGGGCTGAGCACGGAGAGCCCGAGCAGCCGGCCGGCCGCGCTGGCGCTGGTGATGACCGCGTCGGCACCGGACTGCCGCAGCAGCGGCGCGTTCTCCTCCTCGCGGACGGCGGCGACGATCTTCGCCCCGCGGTTGAGCTGCCGCGCCGTCAGCGTGACCAGGACGGCGGTGTCGTCCCGCTGGGTGGCGATGATGACCTGCCGTGCCTTGTGGAGCTCGGCGCGCATCAGCACATCGCTGCGCGTGGCGTCCCCGACTACTCCCGCGTACCCCTCGGCCGTCGCCGCGTCGACCACCCCGGAACTCGGGTCGACGACCACGACCTGCTCCTTCTTGAGCCCGCTCGCGCAGACGGCCTCGATGGCCGACCGCCCCTTGGTCCCGAACCCGACAACGACGGTGTGCTCCCTCAAAGCCGCCCTCCAGCGCTTTCTCGAAAGGACCTTCACTGCTTGGACAATGACCTGTCAGACGGTGAGCACCATGCGGAAGCGGGCGTCTCCGTCGGCCATCCGCTCGTACGCCTCGGCCGCTTCGCTCATGGGCCGGGTCTCGATCATCGCCCGGATCCCTTGGTCCGTGGCGAATCGGAGGTTGTTCTCGTTCTGGACGGCGCTTCCGGTGAGGGATCCCATGATCCGCACGTCGCCGAAGACGGGCTGCATCGGGGTGACCTTGACCGGTTCGTCGGACGCCCCCACGACCACGAGTCGTCCACCGCTGGCAAGACCGTTGAGCAGGGGGAGATGTCGCCGGCGGCAGCTGTCGCGATGACGACCTGCGCACCGCCGAGCTTGCCGAGTTCCTCACCGGGGTCCGTCACGGTGGAGTCGATGTAGTGCTGCGCGCCGAGCTCGCGGGCCGGCTTCTCCTTGGCGGTGCCGCGTGCGACGGCGACGACCCGCAGGCCCATCCTGGCCGCGTACTGGATACCCAGGTGTCCGAGGCCGCCGATGCCCTGGATGGCCACCAGGTCGTCGGCCTTGGTGTTCGCCTTGAGAAGCGCGTTGAACGTCGTGAAGCCCGCGCACAGCAGCGGCGCCGCCTCGGCCGGGGTCAGCTCGTCCGGGATCGCGACGAGGCCGGTCGCCCGCGCGTAGACGACTTCGGCGTACCCGCCGTCGACACCCACGCCGGTCTGCGGCTGGTCGGTGCACGCGACGAAGTTCCCCATCCGGCAGGACTGGCACACCCCGCAGTGACCACCGAGGAACCCGACTCCGACGCGTTGCCCGGTCGACCAGCCCTCCACCTCGGGCCCCAGCGCGTCGATCACCCCGACGATTTCGTGCCCTGGAATCGGAGACCTCTGTGCGGGGTCGTGCGGTTGCACGGTGAAGCTGTCGGAGTGGCAGACCCCGCACGCCTCGACCCGGACGCGCACGTGTCCCGCGGCGGGCTCGGCCAGTTCCCGTTCCGCCGACCACAGCGAGCCGTCCGGGGCGACCTCGATGACGTTGTAGTTCGACATGGCAGACGCTCCTGTCCTGGCGGGGGAGATCGCTGTTCGCCTGCACGCGGCACGCCGAACTCCCGGGCCGTCCATCGACATCGCCGGCTCCACCGGACGCCCCGGCTGTTCCGCGCGGAGATGCGCGGCAGCGCGTGCCCGTCCGTGCGAGCCCCGGCAGGTGCGTGGCGCGACGGGCGCCGGGGCGGAGATCGAGACGCTGATGGATGGATCCTCCGGTGCGGGCATCGACGACCGACGCGCGACCGCGGGCTTCGACCGCGTCACCGGGACGAGCCTCCATGATGAGGTTGCTCTGCGCTCGTGAGAGGTTCCTTCACCCCAACCCCTTCAGGATGCGCCTCCCCGGGACGCCGTGCAGACCCGGAGGGCCCTGTCACCGCGACTCGACGCTCCCCCGGCAGGGGAAAGGCGTACTCACCGTGACCCATCGCGCGCGATCGGTGCGTGCGCCGGGTCGGATCTGTGGGCACGCGCTCATGGCGGGCGAAAGGGGGCGCGCCGGGTCCGCGGTTCACCGCTGGTGCAGGATCGCCCGAGATCATGGTCGCCATGCTGGCCGACCAGAGCGCCGTCGCAGAGGACAGGCAATGAACGACGAGAAGAAATCACCGTCCAGGACCGGGAAGTTCTCGATCCTCCGGTCTCTCTGGTACCGGTCACGGGCGGAAGCCCTGGACGACGCCGAGGCCGGACGATCCATCACGATGCCCGTCGCCCGCAGCGTGCCGCCCCTTCAACAGGTCCTACGGCGCTTGGCCATGGCCCTGTTGATCCTTCTCGTCACGACGCTCGTGGTCTGGTTCGACCGTGACGGCTACAACGACAACGCGAACGGCAGCGTGGACTTCCTCGATGCCGCCTACTACGCGACGGTCACTCTCTCCACCACGGGATACGGCGACATCACCCCGGTGAGCGACACCGCACGGCTCGTCAACATCTTCATCATCACGCCCTTGCGCGTGCTGTTCCTGATCATCCTGGTCGGCACCACTCTCGAAGTGCTCACCGAGCGCACCCGCCAGCAGGTGCGCGTCCACCGCTGGCGTTCCCGTCTGCGGGACCACGTAGTCGTCGTCGGCTACGGGACCAAGGGGCGGCACGCCATCGAAGCGCTTCTGGGACAGGGCATCCGCAAGGACAAGATCGTGGTCGTCGATCCCGAACGGTCGGCCACGGAGGCCGCCAGCAGTGACGGGCTCGTGTCGGTACTCGGTGATGCCACCCGATCGGACACCCTTCGAAAGGCGGAGCTGCACAGCGCTGTACAGGTGATCGTCGCTCCACAGCGCGACGACACCGCGGCGTTGGTCACCCTGACCGCGCGTCAGCTCAACAAGCACGCAACCATCGTCGCCGCGGTACGCGAGGACGAGAACCTTCCGCTGTTGAAGCAGAGCGGCGCCGACACGGTCGTCCTCAGCTCCAGTTCCGCGGGACGCCTCCTCGGTGCGTCCGTGGCCAATCCCCACGTCGCGGACACCCTTGAGAATCTGATGACGTACGGGCGCGGACTCGACCTAGTGGAGCGTCCCGTAGCAGCGGATGAGCTCGGTCGATCGCCTCGGGACTGCACGGATCTGGTCGTGGCCGTCGTACGCCGGAAGAAGGTCTACGACTACACCGAACCGGAGGCCGCAAGCCTCCAGGCCGGAGACCGCGTGATCTCGATCAGGCAGGCGGTACCTACCCGCTGATCAGGCAATGCGCACGCCTGCCGTGGGGTTCGTCCGCCCGGCGGGCGATCGTGTCGTCGCCCGGAAGTTTCACGTGAAACACTCCCCGCTCGCGTTCATGCCACGCACACCCTCGACCGGCTCAGGCGAAGCACGCGTCGATCCCCGCGACGGCCCAGGGCAGGTCGATGAGGTCCAGCTCCTGTCCGGCACGGGCACCGCCCGGCGGTACGACCGCGAGCGCGTCGGCGGCCGCGATACCGCGCAGCATCGCCGGGCCGTTGTAGTGCAGCGGTGCGGCCCGCTCACCGCGCAGCGAGACGGGGATGAGCCGGGTGTCGTACGGGTGCCCCTGCACGGCTTCCCCGAGCGGCAGCGTGTACGGCTCCGGCGCCGTGCGTCCGGCCAGCGTGCGCAGCAGCGGCTCGGCCAGGGTGAGCAGCCCGGAGACGGCGGCCAGGGGGTTGCCGGGCAGGCCGACGAGGTGCTGGTTCTCGTGGGTGCGGGCCAGCAGCATCGGGTGTCCCGGCCGCACCTTGACGCTGTCCACCAGCAGTTCGGCGCCGATCCGGCGCAGGGTGGGGTGGACATGGTCGACGGGTCCGCCGGCCGTGCCGCCGGTGGTGACGATCAGATCGGCCCGGGAGCCGGTGATCGCCTTGTGCAGCGCCTTGGCGTCGTCGCCGATCCGGCGCACCGCGACGACCTCGGCGCCCAGCGCCCGCAGCCACGGCGGCAGCATCGGGCCGAGCGCGTCCCGGATGAGCCCTTCCCGGGGCAGTCCCTCGGTGAGCAACTCGTCGCCGAGCACGAGAACTTCGGCGCGCGGCCGGGGGAGGACGGTGAGCGTGTCGTAGCCGGCGGCCGCCGCGAGGCCCAGCACGGCGGGGGTGACCAGGGATCCGGGCGGCAGCAGTTGGTCGCCGCTGCGGCATTCCTGGCCGCGCGGGCGGATGTCCTGTCCGTGCACGAGCGCCAGGACACCCCGGGAACGCGCGGGTGACGGCTCCTGCGCGGCGCTCGCGTGGAGTCGGCCCTTGGCGTCGAGGCGGCCGTGTTCGCTGCGCAGGACGGCCGTGGCGTCCCTCGGCACCCGTGCCCCGGTGGCGATCCGGACCGCCTCTCCGTCGCCGAGCCGCTCCGGTTCCGCGTGCCCGGCGAGGACGCCGTCCTCCCGTACCTCCCAGGGGCCGGGTCCGGCGACCGCCCAGCCGTCCATGGCGGAGGTGTCGAAGGAGGGCAGGTCGGTGAGCGCGGTCAGGGGTGCGGCGAGGACGAGGCCCAGGGAGGCCTCCAGGGGGACCGAAACGGGGGTGTGGCGGGCCAGGGAGCGGGCGGCTCGCTCGGCGACGGCCCGGGCCTCCGGCCACGGGGTGGACCGATGCCGGGTGGGCTTGCCCTCGTCGCTGTTCTGCGCGCCGGGCGACGGGGCCGCCGCCGGGTCGCTTCCCTGGGGGCCCGGGACTGCGCGCTCCGCCCGGCCGGCCCCGCCGGACGGGCGGGCGCCCGTGCCCTTGACCAGGGCGAGCGCCTCCTCGACGTCGAAGTCGTCCGCGTCCTGGCCGACCTGGCTGTCCTGACTGTCCCGGGTGGAGCGGGCGGCGGTCATCCGGCGTCCGGCTCGGTGGCGGTCGTGGCGGTCGTGGAGCCGGGCGACGCGGCGTCCGGCGCGGCTTCGGGCGCGTCCTCGTCGGCCCAGCGGAGCGCGAGGGCGGCGGCCTTGCGGGAGGCGTCGGCGACCGCTTCCGGGCCTCCGCCGGCCCGCGCGGCCGCGTATCCGACGAGGAACGTGGTCAGTGGCGCGGCCGGCCTGGCGACGCCGTGCGCGGCGTCACGGGCCAGGTCGAGCAGCACACCGGTGTCGACGTCCAGGTCGATGCCCAGTTCGTCCTTGACTGCGGAAATCCATTCATCCAGCACGTGCCCATGCTCCCTGATGCGTGCCCGAGCGGCGGCGATGTCGTCCCAGGTGTCGCAGTCGAAGGACGCGACGGGATCGGCGATGCGAGTGAGGTCGAGTGCGGCGACGAGCCGCCGCAGCGGCAGCCCGGAGAGGCTCCCGTGCTCGGCGGCGAGCACGCCCAGCTCGCGGCGCAGCGCGTCGGCGCGGTAGGCGGCCACAAGGGGCTGATCCCGCCCCTCGGGATCGACGAGAAGAACACCGTCGAAGCGGTTGCCGGCGTCGTCGACGCTGGTGCCCTGCCCGGCGTGACGGGTGCCGGGCTTCTCGGCACGGGTGCCAGGGCCCTGGTCAGGGGTGCCGGGTCCGTCGAAGTGGGCGGCACGCCCGAGGTCGGGGCGATCGGGCGCCCCCGGACGGGTTCCTGCCGCCTCCGGGCGGATTCCGGGCCGCTCCGGAAGGGATCCGGGCGCCTCCGGACGGGTTTCGGACTCCTCCGCGCGGGCGTCCGCCGCCTCGTCACGGGTGTCCGGTCCCTCCGCGTGGGTGCCGGGTCCGGCACAGGTCGGATCCGGTGCTTCGAGAAGGGGCGGGGGCTCGGACGGGCCGGCGGTGCGGAGGGTGTCCAGCAGGCGCCGGACCGTCTTCTCCTCCAGGAACGGCAGGTCCGCCGAGAGCACGAGGACGTACGGCGCCGCGGTGTGCCGCAGCCCGGCGTCCAGCGCGGCGAGCGGTCCCCCGCCGGGCGGGTCCTCGCGGGCCCACTCCACGGGGCGTGCCGTGGGCCTGGGCCCGGCCACGACCACCGTGCGGGTGGCATCGGCGCAGGCGGCCAGCACCCGGTCCAGCAGCGTCCGGCCGCCCACCCGCACGCCGGGCTTGTCCTCGCCGCCGAGCCGCCGGGCGGCACCGCCCGCGAGCACGACGGCGTCGTACCCGGCATCGGCGCCGCGGGTGCCCCGCCGGTCGCGGCCGCCCGGCCGCCCGGTCGCGCCCTCGGGCTCGTACGCGGTCATGCCCCGAGTATGGGCGCCCGGGAAGGCGGTGCCACCCCCGGGGCACGGCACGGATCCGGGGGTGACCGGACCTCGCGTCCTACAGAGTCCGCAGCAGCACCGCCGGCTGTTCGACGCAGTCCGCCACATACCGCAGGAAGCCGCCCGCCGTACCGCCGTCGCAGACGCGGTGGTCGAAGGAGAGCGAGAGCTGGACGACCTGACGCACCGCCAACTCGCCTTCGTGCACCCACGGCCTGGGGATGATGCGGCCGACGCCGAGCATGGCCGCCTCGGGGTGGTTGATGATCGGCGTCGAACCGTCGACGCCGAACACGCCGTAGTTGTTGAGCGTGAACGTGCCGCCCGTGAGGTCCGCCGGCGTCAGCGTCCCGGTCCGGGCCGCCTCGGTCAGCCGGCCGAACTCCGCGCTCAGACCCTCCGCGTCCCGTGCGTGCGCGTCCCGCACGACGGGGACGACGAGCCCGCGCTCGGTCTGGGCCGCGAAGCCCAGGTGCACCTGGTCGAGCCGGACGATCTCGCGGGCGTCCATGTCGACCGTCGAGTTCAGCTCCGGGAAACGGGCCAGTGCCGCGGTGCAGATCCGGGCCAGCAGTGCCAGCAGGGAGATCTTCGGGCCGCCGGCCGCGTTCATCGCCCTGCGTGCCTGCATGAGCTCCGTCGCGTCGGCGTCCACCCAGCAGGTCGCGTCCGGGATCTCGCGCCGGCTGCGCGAGAGCTTGTCGGCGACGGCGCCACGCACACCCTTGAGGGGGACACGGACGCCCGCCGGGGTCGTGCCGCGGGAGACGCCGGACGCGCCGGGCACCACCGACGCGATGTCCGCGTACGAGGTCACCTGATCGGCCGGAGCGTCGAACGCGGGCGCCGCGGCGGGCACGCCGGATCCGGCGGGAGCGGTCGACCGCAGCCGGCCGGTCGCCGCCGCGCGCAGCGCGTACTCGACGTCGGCGCGCAGGATGAGTCCCTCGGGGCCGGAGCCCTCCAGCTCCCGCAGGTCCACGCCGTTCTCCCGGGCGAGCCGGCGCACGAGCGGCGAGATGACCGGCACGGGGCCGTCGCCCCGCGACGGCGCGACGCCGTTGCGGGCAGCCCGCGGTGTGCCTGCCGCGGCCGGCGGCACGGCACCGACGGGTTCGGGGCGGCCCGGCCCGGGCCGGGCCGGCGACGCGCCCGCCGGGGACGGCGCCCCGGCCGGTGCGGCGGCTCCGCCGGAGGGGCGCACCCTCCGGCGCCGCGCCGGGGGCGCTCCGGTGCCGTACCCCACGAGCACGTTCCCGGAGCCCTCGTCGCTCCGCTCGTCCGGACCGGACCCGCTGTCCTCGGCCGCGGCCGGCGCGCCCACGGCGACGGTCAGCAGCGGTGCCCCGACGGGCATTTCGGTGCCCTCCTCGCCGAAGCGGGCGGTGACCACGCCGCCGTAGGGGCAGGGGACCTCGACCATCGCCTTGGCCGTCTCGACCTCGACGACGAGCTGGTCGACGGCGACGACGTCACCGACCTCCACCAGCCAGCGGACGATCTCCGCCTCGGTGAGTCCCTCCCCGAGGTCGGGGAGCTTGAACTCCAGCACCTGTGCCATCAGCTCTGCGCCTCCCATTGCAGCCGTCCCACGGCGTCCAGGATCCGGTCGACGCCGGGCAGGTGGTGCCGTTCCAGCATCGGCGGCGGATACGGGATGTCGAACCCGGCGACGCGCAGCACCGGCGCCTCCAGGTGGTGGAAGCAGCGCTCCGTGACGCGGGCCGCGATCTCTCCGCCCGGTCCTCCGAACCCGCCCGACTCGTGCACGACGACCGCGCGTCCGGTCCGCCGCACCGACGCCGCGACCGTCTCGTCGTCGAACGGCACCAGCGAGCGCAGGTCGACGACTTCGAGGTCCCAGCCCTCGGCCCGCGCCGCCTCGGCGGCTTCGAGGCAGACGGGCACGGACGGCCCGTACGTGATCAGCGTGGCGCTCCGGCCGGGGCGCCGCACCACGGCGCGGCCTATCGGCTCAACGGCCGGCGGCTCGTCCGGGTTCCAGGAATCCTTCGACCAGTACAGCCTCTTCGGTTCCAGGAAGACGACCGGGTCGTCCGAGGCGATGGCCTCGCGCAGCAGTCCGTAGGCGTCGGAGACGGTCGCGGGCATGACGACGTGGAGGCCCGGGGTCGCCATGTAGTACGCCTCGGAGGAGTCACTGTGGTGCTCGACGCCGCCGATGCCGCCGCCGTAGGGGACGCGGATCGTGATGGGCAGGGGCATGGCGCCGCGCGTGCGGTTGCGCATCTTCGCCACGTGCGAGATGAGCTGCTCGAACGCCGGGTAGGCGAACGCGTCGAACTGCATCTCCACGACCGGCCGCAGGCCGTACATGGCCATGCCGACCGCCGCGCCGAGGATGCCCGCCTCGGCGAGGGGGGTGTCCGTGCAGCGGTCGTCGCCGAACTCCTTGGCGAGTCCGTCGGTGACGCGGAAGACCCCGCCGAGGGTGCCGACGTCCTCGCCCAGGACGTGGACGGAGGGGTCGGCGGCCATGGCGTCGCGCAGGGCGCGTCCGAGCGCCTGCGCCATGGTGGCCGGTTTGAGGGCAACCGTGGTCATCGCCCGGCTCCTTCCGGGCCGTGCGGGCCCGCTCCGAGCGTGCCGTCCGCCTCGGCGTCCAGCTCCGCTCTCAACTGACTCTCCTGCTCGAGCAGTTGAGGAGTGGGCTGGGCATACACATGGGCGAACAGATCCATGGGGTCGAGCACCGGGTCCTGGTTCATGCGTTCGCGCAGGTCCGCGGCCATCGCCTCGGCGCCGTCGCGCACCGCTTGGAGGGCGGCCTCGTCGAGCAGGCCGCGCTCGGTCAGCTCGCGCTCCACCAGCGCGACGGGGTCGTGGGCTCGCCAGGTCTCGACCTCGGCGTCGACCCGGTAGCGGGTGGCGTCGTCGGCGTTGGTGTGGGCGTCGATGCGGTACGTCACGGCCTCGACGAGGGTGGGACCGCCGCCCGCGCGCGCGTGGGCGATGGCCTCGCTCAGGACCTGGTGCACGGCCACCGCGTCGTTGCCGTCGACCAGGCGGCCCGGCATCCCGTAGCCGACGGCCTTGTGGGCCAGCGACGGGGCGGCGGTCTGCTTGGCGAGCGGGACGGAGATGGCGAAGCCGTTGTTCTGTACGAGGAAGACGACGGGTGCCTGCCACACGGCGGCGAAGTTCAGCGCCTCGTGGAAGTCGCCCTCGCTGGTGCCGCCGTCGCCGACCAGGGCGAGCGCGACCACGTCGTCGCCCTTGAGGCGGGCGGCGTGCGCGAGGCCCACGGCGTGCGGGAGCTGGGTCGCGAGCGGGGTGCACAGGGGGGCGATGCGGTGCTCGTGCGGGTCGTAGCCGGTGTGCCAGTCGCCACGCAGGAGGGTGAGGGCCTGGACGGGGTCGAGGCCGCGGGCGACGGCGGCGAGGGTGTCGCGGTAGCTCGGGAAGAGCCAGTCGCGCTCCTCCAGGACGAGCGCGGCGGCGACCTCGCAGGCCTCCTGTCCGGTGCTGGACGGGTACACGGCGAGACGGCCCTGCTTGGTGAGCGCGGTGGCCTGGACGTTGTACCGGCGGCCGCGGACCAGTTCCGTGTGCAGACGGCGCAGCAGGGCCGGATCGACCTTGGCGGCCGCGTCGGTGCCGAGGACGCGGTGGGGCAGCGCGTCGGGCAGCAACGGCGCGGGGTCGGTGCGGGGCTGCCAGGCGGGCGGCGGCGTGGGCCGGTAGGCCCCTCGCTGCTCCATGACCGTCATGACGGCACCTCCTCGTGGGAGCGGCTTCGGACGCGTCACGGGTGTGATGCGCCTCACCTACCGATTGTTCGGTCGCCGGCACATTTTGGCTACAGGCGCCGCCAGGCTGTGGACAAACGGTTCTGCGCGGCCTGAGATGGACGCAGTACGTCCATGGTAGGGAGGCGGGGGGACATGGCACCTGAACAAATGGCCGAGCCGCCGGAGGCCGGGCCCTCCGCGCCGCCCGCCCGTCCGCTCGACGCGATCGACCAGGACATCCTGCACATGCTGCAGGCGGACGGCCGTGCCTCCATACGTTCCGTGGCCGAGCGGGTCCATGTCTCGAGGGCCAACGCCTACGCGCGGATCAACCGGCTCATCGAGGACGGTGTGATCCGCGGCTTCGGGGCACGCGTCGACCACGAACGCGCGGGTCAGGGCACGTCGGCGTACATCACCCTGAAGATCGTGCAGAACTCCTGGCGCACGGTGCGGGAGCGGCTGAGGGTGCTGCCCGGGGCCTCGCACATCGCCCTGGTGGGCGGCGACTTCGACGTCCTTCTGCTGGTGCACACCCCGGACAACCGGGCGCTGCGCGAGCTGGTGCTCACTCGGCTCCAGGCCATCCCGGAGGTGCTCAGCAGCAGGACGCTGCTGGTCTTCGAGGAGGAGGACCTGGAGCCGGAGGCCTGACGCCGTGGGCAGCGGCCCGCGGGGACCGGCCCGGCCCCGGCTCCACGGCCCCGCAGACGCTCTCAGGGCTCCTGCCGGAGCCCTCCGAAGACCAGCACCACCACGGCGTCGGCCACTTCCCGCGCACCCATGCCCCGCGCGTCGGGGCGGTACCACTCCACGAGTGAGTTGATCATTCCGAAGACCAGCCGGGTCGCGAGCCGCACCTCGACGTCGCCGCGTACGTCCCCGTCCGCGGCCGCCGCCTTCAGAAGCTCGGCGACCCTGTGGTCGAAGTCGCGGCGCCGCTCGAGGGCCCACCGCTCGGTGTCCGTGTTGCCGCGCACCCGCAGGAGCAGCGTCACGTAGGGCAGCTCGGAGGTGAGCACCTCGACCATGCGCCGCACCACGTACTCCAGGCGCTCCACGGCCCGTCCCACGCGCGCGTGCTCCTCGTCGAGGATCTCGAAGAGGCCGTCCAGCGCCCGGCTCACCGCGCGCCGCAGCAGCTCCTCCTTGCCCGAGACATGGTGGTAGATCGACGACTTGGAGATGCCGGCGGCCTTGGAGAGGTGCTCCATGGAGGTGCCGTCGTAGCCGCGGTCGTTGAAGACCCGGACGGCGACGGAGAGCAGCGTCTCGGGGGTGTACGTGTCCCGTTTGGCGGTGGTCACTGGGCGCCCTCCCGCTTCTCGTTGCCGTACGCGTGGCGGTAGAGCGCCAGCGACGGGGCGTAACGCCCGGAGGGGTCGCGCACGTGCAGTTCGTCCAGGACGTCGTACGACCAGTCGGCGCCGAGCCTGCGGCTCCACTCGAAGGGGCCGAGGGGGTAGTTGACGCCGAGGCGCATCGCGGTGTCGATGTCCTCCTCCGTGGCCACGCCCTTGGCGACCGCGTCGTGCGCGAGGTCGACGATCCGGGCCACCGTGCGGGCGACGATCATGCCGGGGCAGTCCCCGATCACGCTCACGTCCTTGCCCAGCGCCTGGAAGAGCCCGATGGCCTCCGAGAGCGTCTGAGGAGCGGTGTCCTGGGACGTCGACAGGGCGATCCGGGTGGCCTTGCGGTAGTCGAGCGCGAGGTCGAAGTAGACGACGTCGCGGAACTCGACGGAGGTCTGGCCGTCGGCGAGGACCAGTTGGCCGCCGCTCGGCAGCACCAGGCGGGTGCCGTGGTCCTCCTCGTCCTCCCGGAGCCGGATGCCCGCCTCGCGGATCAGGGAGAGGATCTCGGCGGCGGGGCCCAGGTCGCCCTCGGCGACGACGTACGCGGGCGCCTGCGCCTTCTCCGCGGTGTGCGGCTCGGCGGGTTCGGCGCCGTCCCCGTAGTCGTACCAGCCGTGTCCCGTCTTGCGGCCGAGCCGGCCCGACTCGACGAGCCGTCGCTGGGCGAGCGAGGGCGTGAAACGCACGTCCTGGAAGAAGGACCGCCACACGGAGTGGGTGACGGACTCGTTGACGTCCTGGCCGATCAGGTCGGTGAGTTCGAAGGCGCCCATCCGGAAGCCGCCGGACTCGCGCAGGACCGCGTCGATGGTGGCGGGGTCGGCGGCCTGGGACTCGTGGACCGCGAAGGCCTCGGCGTAGAAGGGCCGCGCGATGCGGTTGACGATGAAACCGGGCGTGTCCGCGCAGGCGACGGGCGTCTTGCCCCAGGCGCGGGCCGTCTCGTACGCGCGCGTGGCCGAGGTGACGTCGGTCGCGAACCCGGAGACGACCTCCACGAGCGGCAGCACCGGCGCCGGGTTGAAGAAGTGCAGTCCGACGAGACGGCCCGGATTGCGCAGCGCGCCGCCGATGGCCGTGACGGACAGCGAGGAGGTGTTGGTGGCGAGCAGGCAGTCGTCCCCGACGATGTCCTCGAGCTCGCCGAACAGCCGCTGCTTGACGTCGAGTTCTTCGAGCACCGCCTCGACGACGAGCGCGCAGTCCGCGAGGTCGGTCAGATGCTCCGCCGGCTGGAGACGGGCGCGCGCGGCGTCCCGGTCGGCACCGGTGAGCCGGTCCTTCGCGACGAGCCGGTCGAGACGGGCGCCGATCGCTTCGGCCGCCGCCGCGGCGCGCCCGGGAGCGGCGTCGTAGAGCCGCACCGGGTGGCCGGCCACCAGCGCGACCTGGGCGATGCCCTGGCCCATGGTGCCGGTGCCGACGACTGCCACGGGGCTGCTGAGGTCGATTGCTGTCATGTGCGCGATCCTCCCGCACGACGTTTTCCACAGATGCGGCGGACCCCCTTGTCCCGACCGATCGTTCGGTTACTCTAACTCTGACTGTCCATTCCTGCCCAGCTCGCGAGCTCGACGAGGAGCTCTTGAGACAAGGAGTTGGTCCTTGATGGCCGCCGAACTCACCGCGCACCAGTTGATCGCCAAGCACCGGCCGACCCTGGATCAGGCGCTGGAAGCGATCCGCACGCGCGCGTACTGGTCCCCGCATCCCGAGCACCCCAAGGCGTACGGCGAGCACGACAGCCTGGGCATGGCCGAGGGCAAGGCCGCCTTCGACGCCCTGCTGGGCACCCGCCTCGACCTGGACCAGCCGGGCACGGACGACTGGGTCGGGGGCGAGGTGTCGCCGTACGGCATCGAGCTCGGCGTCACGTACCCGCACGTGGACATCGACACGCTGCTGCCCGCCATGCGCGCGGGGCAGCGCGCCTGGCGCGACGCGGGCGCGGAGATCCGCGCGGTGGTCTGTCTGGAGATCCTCAAGCGGATCAGCGACCGCACGCACGAGTTCGCGCACGCGGTCATGCACACCAGCGGCCAAGCCTTCATGATGGCGTTCCAGGCGGGCGGCCCGCACGCGCAGGACCGCGGTCTGGAGGCCGTGGCCTACGCCTATGTGGAGCAGGTCCGCACCCCCGACACCGCGGAGTGGAGCAAGCCCCAGGGCAAGCGCGACCCGCTCGCGCTCACCAAGCAGTTCACGCCCGTCCCGCGCGGCATCGCGCTGATGATCGGCTGCAACACCTTCCCGACGTGGAACGGCTATCCGGGTCTGTTCGCCTCGCTGGCCACGGGCAACGCGGTCCTGGTGAAGCCCCACCCGCGCGCGGTGCTCCCGCTCGCGCTCACCGTGCGGGTCGCGCGCGAGGTGCTCGCCGAGGCGGGCTTCGACCCGAACCTGGTGGCGCTCGCCGCCGAGCGCCCCGGCGAGGGCATCGCCAAGACGCTGGCCACCCGCCCCGAGATCCGCATCATCGACTACACCGGCTCCACCGCCTTCGGCGACTGGCTGGAGGCCAACGCCCGCCAGGCGCAGGTCTACACGGAGAAGGCCGGCGTCAACACGGTGATCGTGGAGTCGACCGCCGACTACAAGGGGATGCTGTCCAACCTGGCGTTCGCCCTGTCGCTCTACAGCGGTCAGATGTGCACCACCCCGCAGAACCTGCTGATCCCGCGCGACGGCGTCTCCACGGACGAGGGCCACAAGTCCTACGACGAGGTGGTGGCCGATCTCGCGAAGTCGGTCGGCGGACTCCTCGGCGACGACGCCCGCGCGAACGCGCTGCTCGGCGCCATCGTGAACCCGGACGTCAAGGCCCGGCTGGAGGCCGCCGCAGGTCTCGGCGAGGTGGCCCTGCCCTCGCGGCAGATCGACAACCCGGAGTTCCCGGGTGCCGTCGTGCGCTCACCGCTGATCGTGAAGCTGGACGGCGCGCGCAAGTTCTGGGAGAACGCCGGGAGCGACGACGAGGCCGCCTACCTGAGCGAGTGCTTCGGTCCGGTGTCCTTCGCCGTCGCGGTCGACTCGGCCGCGGAGGCCGTGGAGCTCCTGCGGCACACCACGCGGGACAAGGGCGCGATGACCGTCGGCGCGTACACCACCGACGAGGCGTTCGAGCGCGAGGTGCAGGAGGCCTGCCTGGAGGAGTTCGCCCAGCTCTCCCTGAACCTCACGGGCGGGGTCTACGTCAACCAGACGGCCGCGTTCTCGGACTTCCACGGCTCCGGCGGCAACGCCGCGGCCAACGCGGCGCTGTGCGACGGGGCGTTCGTGGCGAACCGCTTCCGGGTGATCGAGGTACGCCGGGAGGCGTGAGCCCCGAAGCCCTTCGGGCGTCCAGGGCCTGTCCGGCGGACAGGCCCTGGGGTCGGACACGTCCTAGGCCGGTGCGTCCCCGGTGGCGCTCCAGTGGAACAGCGTCATGGCCACACTGGTCGCGAGGTTGTAGCTGGAGACCTGGGGGCGCATCGGCAGCGAGACCAGGTGGTCGGCTCGTGAGCGCAGTTCGGCGGACAGCCCGCTGCGCTCCGAGCCGAAGGCCAGCAGGGCGTCGTCGGGAAGCTTCGTGCCCCGGATGTCCTCGCCCTCGGGGTCGAGCGCGAACACCGGACCCGCCGGCAGTTCGTCCACGCTCAGGCGCTCCACGGCGGTCGCGTAGTGCAGGCCCGCCCCGCCGCGTACGACGGTGGGGTGCCAGGGGTCGAGCGTGCCCGTCGTGACCACCCCGGTCGCGCCGAAGCCCGCCGCGAGGCGGATGACCGCCCCCGCGTTGCCGAGGTTGCGCGGATCGTCGAGGACGACCACGGGCGCGGTACGCGGCGCGCGGGCCAGCGTCTCCAGGTTGGCGGCACGCGAGGGCCGTACGGCGAGAGCGGCCACCGAGGTGGGATGCGGTCGCGGCACGAGTGCCGTGAACGCCGGCTCGGGGACCTCGGTCACCAGCTCGTCGAGCGCGGCGCGCACGTCGGGGGCGAGCTCGGCGGCCAGTTCGAGGACCGCCGGCCGGTCGGTCGTGACGGCGACCTGGATCCGCGCCCCGAAGCGCACCGCGTGCTTGAGGGCGTGGAAGCCGTCGAGCAGGACGGAGTCGCCGCAGAGCCGGCGCCAGACACGTACCGGGTCGTTCATGCGGTGAAGCCTACGTGCGTGTGCCCGGGCTCCTCCGAAGCCGGTTCCGGCTTCCGGGGCCCCGGGAGAGTACGGCCGCCGCCGGAGAACAGCCTGTCCCGTGCGCGTGCCACCCGTCCGCCCAGGTACCGCAGGAAGGACGTGGGCAGGAACACGGAGTCCGCGGCGATCATCGCGAGCGAGAAGAACGGCAGCCCGAGGACCACGGCGATCACCGCGTGCTCGGTCATCATGACCGCCAGCAGGACGTTCTTGACCCGCCGGTTGAACAGGGTGAAGGGGAACGCGACCTGTGCGGCGACCGTCCCGTACGTCACCAGCATCACGATCGTGCCGTGCGCGGACATCAGGTCGGACAGCGCCGGCCACGGGGAGAAGGACCGCAGGTGGAGCGGGTAGTAGACGGCGGTGCCGTCCTGCCAGCGCGAACCCTGGATCTTGTACCAGCCCGCCGTCGCGTAGATCAGGCACGCCTCGGCCATGATGATCATCAGGGCGGCGTTGTGCACGAGGTTGGCGACGATGTCCAGCAGGACGCGCGGCTCCGCGGTACGGGCGAATCGGCCGACGGCCCACCACAGCGCCTGCGCCGCCCACAGCCCCCAGAAGACCGTGAGCCAGCCGCCCAGGAAACCCCCGTCGATCCACCCCGCGCCCGTCGCCACCGCCAGCGCGATCCCGAGCCCCGCCCACAGCATCGGGCCCGCCCGGTCCGGCCCGGTCCGCTCGCCCCGCGCTTGTGTCCCGCGGGCGAGGCGCTCCCGCCGCGCGTCGAGGGACCACACCCGGGCACAGCGCGTGAACACCAGGTAGATCGCCATCAGGTGGAGGACGTTGTCCCCGCCGTCCCCGACGAAGACACTGCGGTTCTGCAGGGACAGCACACCGATCATGAAGACCACGGACACCGCGCGGGTCCGCCATCCCACCAGCAACAGCGCGGCGGCGAGGACGGCGACGGCGTAGACGGTCTCGAACCACAACCGGCTGTCGGACCACAACAGGACCGTGAAGGCGTGGTTGCTCGCGACGAGCTGCCGGGCGAGGTCCCAGCTCCAGGGCGCGTCGGGCCCGTACATCTCCTGGCGGTGGGGGTACTCGCGCAGCAGGAACAGCAGCCAGGTGGCGGCCAGGCCGATACGGACCACGGCGCTCTGGTACGGACCGAGGGCGGACTCGGTGACCCGGGCGATGCCGCGCGCGAGCGCGGGAGCGAATCGGTTCATCGGGCGCTCGCCTCCGTCAGCCCGTCCGTGCGGTCGCCGGGCGGAACGGCCCACCAGGGCAGCTCACGGACGACGGGCCGGTCGGACACCTTCTCGTCGCTCCACGGTGGAGGCGGCACGTCGGTGGTGAGGGAGCGGAACTGGAGGCGCTCGATGACGGCGCCCTCGCCGCCCGCGTGCTCGCGGTGGAGGCGCAGGACGCCGATACGGCGCAGATAGCGCTCCGAGAGATCGCCGCGCAGGCCCACGGCACGGTTCTCGCCGTCGTGCGTGGCGGCGTAGAAGTCCCAGGCGCGGCGCAGTTCGTTCTGCTGGGTGTGGCTCGGCAGCGGATTCCCGTCGATGGCCTGTCCGTCGAGCGCGGACAGGTCGTACCAGCCGGTCTCGCGGCTGGTGCCGTCCTCGGTGCGGACCAGGGCGCGGACCTGGACCGCGATGTCCTGCTGCAACGGGTTGGGGGCGAAGAGCTTCCAGTTCTGCTCGAACTCGGGGTAGATCCAGTCGTCGATCGCGCGGCCGTGCTGCTTCGTCACCGTGTTCGACGGCGCGACATGCAGGAACACCATGCCGAGGTGCGTACAGGCGGCGACGGCCACGACCGCCAGGGTGAGGGCGGCGACGATCTGCGAGCGCAGGGACAGCGCCGCGAGTCCCCCGGGCAACCCGTCCCCCGGGCAGCCGGCTTCTCCGGGGTACTCCAGGGGTGCCGTCGTACCGGATGCGGTCCCGTCGAGGTCCGCGGGCGCCGACGCGGGCTCCTCGGGGAGCGCGGGAGCACCCCTGACGGACGCGGGCGCCTCAGCCGGCGCGGGAGCAACGATCGCTGAGGTGGACTCCTCGGGGAGGGCGGGGGCGGCAGTCGCTGACGCGGGCTCGTCAGGGAAGGCGGGGGCGGTGGGCACTGAGGTGGGCTCGTCAGGGAGGGCGGGAGCGGCGGTCGCCGAGGTGGGCTCCTGAGCGGCCGCGGAGGCGACGGCCCCCGATTCCGGGCTCTCGGGCTCCGCGGAGGGCTCCGCCGCGTCCTCCTCGGCAGCCCCGGTGCCGGGCCCGGTCGCCCGGGGCCCCGGGCGGGGTACTGCCTCGTCGGCCGGTCGCGGGCCGGGCAACGGCGTAGCGCCGGTGACACCGGGCGCGCCCTCCTCGGGCGCGGCCGAACCCGGCTCGCGCTCAGAGCCCTCGTGCCTCGCGTCCATCCCGCCCCGCTCCACGATCCCGGATCCGACTGCCGGCCACCGGACTGCGGGCACCGTACCGTCACGTCGTATCGCACCACGACGTGCGCAAGCGAACCGTACTCAGAGCCGGCCCTCCGGCACAGCCCCCTCTGTCACAACGGGGCACGCCGACGCCCACGAGTTGTCCACAGCGGTTGACACCGTACGACGCTCGACCGACCATTGTTGCGAATGGACCGAACGATCGGTCGGTCGGGAGCGAGAGGTCGAGGGGGACCGCATGGCGACAGCATCAGCGCACCACACGGCCCGCACACAAGCGGACGAAGCCGCCGACGAAGCGGCGCGCACAGCGGCGTACGAGGTCGTCTTCGACGCCGCGGTGGCGGCCGACGAACGCATCGAGCCCCGCGACTGGATGCCCGACGCCTATCGCTCCACCCTGGTCCGCCAGATCGCGCAGCACGCCCACTCCGAGATCATCGGCATGCAGCCCGAGGCCAACTGGATCACGCGCGCGCCCTCGCTGCGCCGCAAGGCGATCCTGATGGCGAAGGTCCAGGACGAGGCGGGACACGGGCTGTATCTGTACAGCGCGGCCGAGACGCTCGGCGTCGGCCGCGACGAACTGCTGGACAAGCTGCACTCCGGCCGCCAGAAGTACTCGTCGATCTTCAACTACCCGACGCTGACGTGGGCGGACGTCGGCGCCATCGGCTGGCTCGTCGACGGCGCGGCGATCACCAACCAGGTCCCCCTGTGCCGCTGCTCGTACGGCCCGTACGCGCGCGCCATGATCCGCGTGTGCAAGGAGGAGTCCTTCCACCAGCGCCAGGGGTACGAACTGCTGCTGGCCCTGAGCCAGGGCACCACCGAACAACATGCGATGGCGCAGGACGCCGTCGACCGCTGGTGGTGGCCGTCCCTGATGATGTTCGGCCCGCCCGACGACGAGTCCTCGCACTCCGCCCAGTCGATGGCGTGGAAGATCAAGCGCCACTCGAACGACGAGCTGCGCCAGCGCTTCGTCGACATAGCCGTGCCCCAGGCCGAATCGCTCGGCCTGACCCTGCCCGACCCCGACCTCGTGTGGAACGAGGAGCGCGGACACCACGACTTCGGCGCCATCGACTGGACGGAGTTCTGGGAGGTCCTCAAGGGCAACGGCCCGTGCAACGACCAGCGGATCACCCAGCGCCGGCGCGCCCACGAGGAGGGCGCGTGGGTGCGGGAGGCGGCCGCGGCATACGCGGAAAAGCACACGAGCCAGGCCGTCGGCTCGACGAGCACGACCGGTGAGACAGGAGCGACCCGAGCATGACGAACACCGACTGGCCGCTGTGGGAGGTCTTCGTGCGCTCGCGCCGGGGACTGTCGCACACCCACGCAGGCAGCCTGCACGCGCCGGACGCCGAACTGGCGCTGCGCAACGCCCGCGACCTGTACACCCGCCGCGGCGAGGGCGTCTCGATCTGGGTCGTCCCCTCGGCGGCGATCACCGCGTCCTCGCCGGACGAGAAGGACCCGTTCTTCGAGCCGTCCGCGGACAAGCCCTACCGCCACCCGACGTTCTACGAGATCCCGGAAGGGGTGAAGCACCTGTGACGCTCACCGTGAACACCGCGGCCGCCCTGGCCCTCGGCGACGACGCCTTGGTGCTCTCGCACCGGCTGGGGGAGTGGGCCGGCCACGCGCCCGTCCTCGAAGAGGAAGTCGCCCTGGCCAACATCGCGCTGGACCTGCTCGGCCAGGCCCGGATCCTGCTGTCCCTGGCGGGCGACGAGGACGAGCTGGCCTACCTCCGCGAGGAGCGCGCCTTCCGCAACCTCCAGCTCGTCGAGCAGCCGAACGGCGACTTCGCGCACACCATCGCCCGGCAGCTCTACTTCTCGACCTACCAGCGGCTTCTCTACGCACAACTGGCAGCCGGAGAGAGCGAGTTCGCACCTCTCGCCGCCAAGGCCGTCAAAGAGGTCGCCTACCACCAGGACCACGCCGAGCAGTGGACCCTGCGCCTCGGCGACGGCACGGACGAGAGCCACGAGCGGATGAACCGCGCCTGCCAGGCGCTGTGGCGCTTCACCGGCGAGATGTTCCAGCCGCTCGACGGCGTCGACATCGACTGGGCCGGACTCCGGGCCGCCTGGACGGAGTCCGTGGAAGCCACGCTGCGCCGGGCCACACTGACCGTCCCCGAAGGCCCGCACACCGGGGCCTGGGCGGCCGGCGCCGGACGCCAGGGCCTGCACACCGAGTCCTTCGGGCGGATGCTCGCCGAGATGCAGCACCTGCACCGCAGCCACCCGGGGGCGTCATGGTGACGACGACCGCCCTGGAGGAGGAACTGCGCAGGCTGGCCGGCTCCGTGCTCGACCCCGAACTCCCCGTTCTCACCCTGGACGACCTCGGTGTCCTGCGCGCCGTCCACGTCCGCGGCGCCGACAGCGTCGAGGTGGAACTGACCCCGACCTACACCGGCTGCCCGGCCGTCGAGGCCATGTCCATGGACATCGAGCGGGTGCTCCACGAACACGGCATCCGCGAGGTGTCCGTGCGCACCGTGCTCAGCCCCGCCTGGTCGACCGACGACATCTCGGACGAAGGACGCCGCAAACTGCGGGAGTTCGGGATAGCGCCGCCGCGCGGCGACCGTCCCGCCGGACCGGTGGCCCTCGATCTGGGTCCGACCCGGACGGTCACGGACGAGCCGGAACCCGTCCGCTGCCCGGCCTGCGGATCGGCCGACACCGAACTGCTCAGCCGCTTCTCCTCCACCGCGTGCAAGGCGCTGCGCCGCTGTCTGTCCTGCCGCGAACCGTTCGACCACTTCAAGGAGCTGTGATGGCCCGCTTCCACCCGCTCACGGTGGCCGCGGTCGACCGGATCACCGACGACTCCGTGGCCCTGACCCTCGCGGTGCCCGCGGAACTGCGCGAGGACTACCGGCACGCCGCCGGCCAGCACTTGGCCCTGCGCCGCACGGTCGACGGTACGGAGATCCGCCGCACGTACTCCATCTGCTCGCCGGCGCCCTCCCCCGACGGCGAGGCGCCGCGCACCCTGAAGGTCGGCGTGCGCCTGGTCGACGGAGGCGCGTTCTCGACGTACGCGCTCAAGGAGATCGCCGTCGGCGACGAGGTGGAGGTGATGATCCCGGCGGGACGCTTCACGCTGGAGCCCTCGCCCGGCCTGTACGCGGCGGTGGTGGGCGGCAGCGGGATCACCCCGGTGCTGTCGATCGTCTCGACCCTGCTGGCGCGGGAGCCGGACGCGCGCTTCTGCCTGATCCGCAGCGACCGTTCGTCGGCCTCGACGATGTTCCTGGAGGAGGTCGCCGACCTCAAGGACCGCTATCCGCAGCGGTTCCAGCTCGTGACCGTCCTCTCCCGCGAGGAGCAGCAGGCCGGGCTGCCGTCAGGCCGTCTCGACCAGGAGCGGCTCACCGCGCTGCTTCCGGCGCTGCTGCCCGTGGAGCGGGTGGCGGGATGGTTCCTGTGCGGGCCGATGGGGCTCGTCCAGGGCGCCGAGCGCGCGCTTCGTGGGCTCGGGGTGCCCCGGACGCGTGTCCACGAGGAGATCTTCCACGTGGACGCCGCCGCCACGGCTCCGTCCAGCGTTCCGGCTCCCGCGCACAGCACGGTCACCGCACGGCTCGACGGACGCGGCGGCACCTGGCCCGTCCAGGACGGCGAGTCGCTGCTGGACGCGGTCCTGCGCAACCGTCCGGACGCCCCCTACGCCTGCAAGGGCGGCGTGTGCGGCACCTGCCGGGCGTTCCTCGTCTCGGGCGAGGTGCGGATGGACCGCAACTTCGCGCTGGAACCGGAGGAGACGGAGGCCGGGTACGTACTGGCCTGCCAGTCTCACCCCGCCACGGAGAAGGTCGAGTTGGACTTCGACCGCTGAGCCGGACTTCGACCGCCGGGAGAGGCTTCGACCGCCGGGAAACGACCTTCGGGAAAGTCGTCGGCCACTGAGAAGTATTTGGCCGCAGAGGAGGAGTGGCCGATCGTCGGCAGTTCCCTTCTCATAGAACCTGTTCTATCTTGACGCACCGTCAGATCAGGCTGTCCGTCTGATCGTTGGTCCGGTGTGCGCGGGAGGACGGGATCGTGGACTTCACCTTCACCGAGGAGCAGCAGGCGGCGGCCGAGGCGGCGCGGGGGGTGTTCGCCGGGGTCGTCCCCGACGGGGTGCCCAGTCCCGCGCTCACCGCGGGATCCGTCGCCGAGGACTTCGACCGGCCCCTGTGGGCGAGGCTCGCCGACGCGGACCTGCTGAGTCTGCTGCTCGACGAGGAGGCCGGCGGGGCGGGCCTCGACGCGATCGCGCTGTGTCTCGTGCTGCGGGAGTCGGCGAAGGTGCTGGCACGGGTGCCGTTGCTGGAGAACAGCGCGGCGGCCGCGGCCGTACGACGCCACGGCGGCGAGGAGTTGAGGGCGGAGCTGCCGGCGCGGGCCGGCCGGGGTGACGTCGTGCTGACCGTCGCCGCCAACGGCAGGACCGGGCACGACCCGGCGGAACGCGTCGTGACCGCGCGGCGGGACGGCACCGGATGGATCCTGGACGGCGTGCAGACGGCGGTCCCCTGGGCCCTGGACGCCGACTTCGTCGTCGTGCCCGCGCACACGGACGCCGACCGGACCGTCCTCGCCCTGGTTCCCCGCGACCACGAGGGCGCCGTCCTCGCCGAGCAGATCTCCACGACCGGCGAGCGGCTCGGCGAACTGCGCCTGGAGTCCGCCCGGATCGCCGGCCTGCATGTCATCGACACCCCGGGGGCCTGGGAGTGGCTGCGCGACCTGCTGACCACCGGCACCTGTGCGCTGGCGCTCGGGCTCGGGGAGGAGGTGCTCCGGATGACGAGCGCCTACACGAGCAAGCGGGAGCAGTTCGGGTTCCCCGTCGCCACGTTCCAGGCGGTCGCCGTCCAGGCCGCCGACCGCTACATCGACCTGCGCGCCATGGAGGCGACGCTCTGGCAGGCCGCGTGGCGCGTCAGCACAGGAGCCGGCGGCGCGCTTCCGGCCGCCGGTGATGTGGCCGTCGCCAAGATCTGGGCGTCCGAAGGGGTCCGCCGGGTCGTGCAGACCGCCCAGCATCTGCACGGAGGGTTCGGCGCCGACACCGAGTACGCGCTGCACCGGTACCACGCCTGGGCCAAGCACCTCGAACTGTCACTCGGCCCGGCGGCGGCACACGAGGAAGCCCTGGGCGACCTTCTGGCGGCCCACACCCTGGGGTGACCGGGCCCAGTGCTCCAGGCGTTCCCGTTCCCGGGCAGGGTGAGCGGCGCCGGCCGGAGGGCGTTGCCCCGGGTGGGCGTGCTCCGGCTGGGGCACGCTAGAGCACGAAGCCGGGCTCGCCCTTGGTGTTCACGACGGGGCGGCCGACGGCCTCCCAGCTCTGCATACCGCCCTCGACGTTCGCGGCGTCGATGCCCTGCTGGACCAGGTACATGGTGACCTGGGCCGAACGCCCGCCGGAGCGGCAGATCACGTTGACCCGGCCGTCCTGCGGAGCCGCCTCGGTCAGCTCGCCGAACCGGGCGACGAAGTGGCTCATGGGGATGTGCAGGGCCCCCTCGGCGTGACCCGCCTCCCACTCGTCGTCCTCCCGGACGTCCAGCAGGAAGTCGTCGACCGCGAGGTTGTCGACCCCGACCGTGGGCACACCAGCTCCGAAACTCATGCCTCCGACGCTACCCGACCGCGCCGGTGAAGCTCAGGGAGCCTGGTCGATCAGCGTCGCCAGCTCGTGCTCGCGCTCGCCGACCTGCGTGATCAGTTGTTCGGCGATCTCCTCCAGGAGACGGTCCGGGTCTTCCGGGGCCAGCTTGAGCATGGCGCCGATGGCGCTCTCCTCCAGCTCCCGGGCGACGAGGGTGAGCATCTCCTTGCGCTGGGAGAGCCATTCGAGGCGGGCGTAGAGCTCCTCGCTCCGGCTCGGCCTCCACTCCTCGGGCGCGGGGCCGGCGGCCCACTCCGCGGCCAGCTCCCGCAGCAACGCCTCGTCGCCCCTGGCGTACGCGGTGTTCACCCGGGCGATGAACTCGTCACGCCGCTTGCGCTCGTCGTCGTCCTGCGCGAGATCCGGGTGGGCCTTGCGGACGAGCTCGCGGAAGAGCTTGCGGGCCTCCTCGCTGGGACGCACGCGCTGCGGGGGCCGTACGGGCTGGTCCGTGAGCATGGCCACGGCCTCGGGGAACAGGCCGTCCGAGTCCATCCAGCCGTGGAACAGCTCCTCGACCCCGGGCATGGGCATGACCCGCGCCCGTGCCTCGTGCGCCTTGAATATGTCCTCCGGGTCACCGGTGAGCGCGGCACGCGCCTCGGCGATCTGGGCGTCCAGTTCATCGAGCCGGGAGTACATGGGGCCGAGCTTCTGGTGGTGCAGCCGGGAGAAATTGTCGACCTCGACGCGGAAGGTCTCCACCGCGATCTCGAACTCGATCAACGCCTGCTCGGCCGCTCGCACGGCCCGCTCCAGGCGCGCCTCGGGCCTGTTCTCCCCGTCCGGAGCCGGACTCCGGCCGTCATCGGCCCGAGCCTCGTCCTGCGCCTGGGACTGCCCCTCGCCCTGTTCCGGCGTCCGGGAGCCGGGCTGCGAGCCGGACGGGGTGCCGGAAACGGCGCCCGCGTCCTCCGCGTCCGTGACACGGCCGTCGTCGCCGGGTGCGGCCTGGGGCGTCTCGCCCTCCGGGGCACCGGCGTGTTCCCGGCCGCCCTCGAAGGCGGGCTCGGACTGGCTCTGATCGGCTTCCGGGGTCGTCACCCGACCAGCGTAGGCCACACTCCCCCGGGGCTCACTGCCTTCCCCACTCCTACAGCCACCTGACCGGCCACAACGACCCCAATGACCCCAACCACCCCGATCATCCCGACCGCCGAATCCAGCACCATCACCCTCACGGACACCGCACCGACACAGACACCGGCACCGGCACCGGCACCGGCACCATCACGGGCATCGGACCGACACAGACACCGGCAGCGGACCCGCATCGCTACCGGACCGGCGCCGGCCGCCGCTCTCCCCGGTCACACTCCTGGTTCAGATGCGATCCGTCCGCTGCGGACCGCCGCCGTCAGGGCCGCGTGGTCCGCCTCCGTGCGGTCCGCGTAAGCGACGGCGAAGGAGGCGACGGCCTCGTCCAGCTCCTCGTTCTTGCCGCAGTACCCGGCTATCAGGCGCGGGTCGACGCTGTGGCTGTGGGCGCGGGCCAGCAGGGCGCCGGTCATACGGCCGTAGTCGTCGACGTGGTCGGCGGCCAGCGCGGCGGGATCGACACTGCCCTTGCGGTTGCGGAACTGGCGCACCTGGTAGGGCAGACCGTCGACCGAGGTCCAGCCGAGAAGGATGTCGCTGACGACCTGCATGCGCTTCTGGCCGAGGACGACCCGGCGGCCCTCGTGAACCGGCTCGGGCACCGGATGGCCGATGGTCGCCAGGTGCGGGAGCAGCGCCGAGGCACGGGCCTCCTTGACCTGGAGGACCAGGGCTTCACCGCGGTGGTCCAGGAGCAGCACGACGTACGAGCGGGTGCCGACGCTGCCGGTGCCGACGACGCGGAAGGCGACGTCGTGCACCGCGTAGCGGGCGAGCAGGGGGAGTCGGTCCTCGGAGAGCGTCGTCAGATAGCGCTCCAGGGACGCCGCGACCGCGGCCGCCTCCTCGTCGGGCACGCGGCGCAGCACGGGTGCCGCGTCGACGAAGCGACGGCCGCCGTCCACGGCCTCGGTCGACTTGGCGGCGAACCGTCCGCTGGTGTTGGCCCGCGCCTTCTCGGAGACCCGCTCCAGGGTGCCGAGAAGGTCGTGGGCGTCGGTGTGCGAGACGAGTTCCTCGTCGGCGATGGCGTTCCAGGCGTCCAGCACCGGCAGCTTGGCCAGCAGGCGCATGGTGCGGCGATACGCGCCCACGCAGTCGCGCGCGGCCGCGCGGCAGATGTCCTCGTCGGCGCCGGCCTCCCGGCCCGCGAGGACGAGCGAGGTGGCGAGCCGCTTGAGGTCCCACTCCCAGGGGCCGTACACCGTCTCGTCGAAGTCGTTCAGATCGATGACCAGACCGCCGCGCGCGTCCCCGTACAGGCCGAAGTTCGCCGCGTGCGCGTCACCGCAGATCTGGGCGCTCACACCGGACATCGGGGTGCGGGCGAGGTCGTATGCCATGAGACCGGCGCTGCCGCGCAGGAACGCGAAGGGTGTGGCCGCCATCCTGCCGACCCGTATCGGGGTGAGCCCGGGGATCCGGCCCCGGTTGGATTCCTCGACCGCGGTCACCGCGTCGGGCCGGTCGGCGTCGATCAGGAGCTCGGCGTGCGCCGCTCGCGGGACCCGCCCGCGCAGGGCCTTCCCCTCTTCCTTGGGTGAACCCTTCACCGGCCAGGCGGCGAACCCCGGAACCGCGAACCCCCGGGCCCCGAACGCCCCGGCCGCCTGCCCGTCCTCGGCCGCCGCCGACGGCCCCTCGGGCGAGGAACTCCGTCCGGGCTCCGGCACGGACGCGCCCGCGCCCTGCCCGGCACCGGTCTCCTGTCGCACCGGACCGGTCCGCTCGACCAGCCCGGCCCGTCCCGCCGGCGCCGTCCGCCGCTCCGCCCCCGCTGTACCGACCTCGGCCATCACGACCGCCTCCCCCGCGCACGAACATCAACTCGTGCTGACCGTACAGCCGGTCGCGAAAACGCGTCAGACCCTGTGGACAACTCCGCCGACGCCCGGGAAGCAGCCGCGCTCCCAGCCCGCGCACACCGACCGGCCGACGGCGCGGCACCGCACCCCGCGGCCCGGCGGAACCCGGCCCGCTACCGCACCCGGCAGGGCCCGCCCTCCGGCAGGTACCGCTCAGCCCAGGAACCCAGCTCCTTGAGGGCCGGTTCCAGCGCCGCGCCCGCCTCCGTCAGGGCGTAGCAGACCCGCAGCGGTGGACCCTCGTCGACGTTGCGCACGACCAGGCCGGCCGCGCCGAGCTCCGTGAGCCGGTCCGAGAGCATCCGCTCGCTGATGCCGGGGATGGCTCTGCGCAGGTCGGCGAAGTGGACGGGGTGCTGCATCAGGACCGCGACGACGAGACCCGTCCATCGTTTTCCGAGCAGCGTGAAGACACGGGTCATGCCGTCGTCGACCTTCTGGCACGGCCCCGCGTCGTGGCTCCCCGGTACTGGCATGCCTTCAGGGTACTGCGTCTCCACAAGGGGATGAAAAAAAGTAAGTAGCTGTGTTATCTCTAGTTAGGCATGAAAGAGAAGCCCGCCAGGGCGGCTCATGACGCGCCTTCCTGCCACAGCTCTGTCCGGATCCGGTTCGCCCCACCGGGGCCCGGCCCACCCGGGGTTCCGGAGCGCCACCACCCAGGACCGAGACACCGCGGGTCCCGGCACCCCACCCGGAGCCGACCCACCACGACCACCCCGCCCGACCTCGGCGCAATCAACCAATACACCCCTTTTGCCTGGAGATCATCATGGCCACCCTCCTCCACATCGACTCGTCCGCCACCCCGGGCGGCGCCTCCGTCTCGCGCACCGTGACGGACGCCTTCCGCGCGGCCTGGCAGGAGCAGCACCCCGACGGCACGGTCGTCTACCGCGACCTCGCCGCGGACCCCGTGCCGCACATCACGGCCGATGCCCACTCCGCCGGCTTCGCCGCCCCGGACACCCACACCCCCGGGCAGGCCGAGGCCTTCGCGGCACGCCTGAAGCTGATCGAGGAGGTGGAGAACGCGGACGCGATCCTGATCGGCGCCCCCATGTACAACTTCTCCATCCCCTCGACCCTCAAGGCATGGCTGGACAACGTCATCCTCATCGGGCGCACCGCCATGTCCGAGGACGCGACGATCAAGGGCACCCCGGTCACGGTCGTCGCCAGCCGCGGCGGCTCGTACGCGGAGGGCACTCCGCGCGCGGGCTTCGAGTACGTGCAGAACTACCTGGAGGCCGTTCTGGGCGACATGCTCGCCCTCGACGTCGAATTCATCGTCCCGGAGCTCACCATGGCCCCGCACAACCCGGCGATGGCCGACCTGGTCCCGCTCTTCGAGGCGTCCCGGAGCAAGGCCCTGGACGACGCGGCCGCCCGCGCGAAGAGGGTCGCGGCGCACGTCGCCGCCTGATCACGGCACCCGAGGACCACCACTCCGCCGACCGGACGCGGCTCGACGGTACGGCGGCGGCGCACAGCTCCGTACGGCCGAGGACCGGTACGGCGGCGCACAGCCCCGCAGGGCAGGACACCCCGCCCCGCGGGGCTCCGCCGCGTCCAGGGGCCTTCGGGTCCGCGAGCACCCTTCACGGGCCTTCGGGTCCGCGAGCACCCCTTCACAGGCCTTCGGGTCCGTGAACGTCCGCTCACCGGCCGCCGTCCCGCCAACTCCCCGCCGATTCCCCGCTACTTGCGTGAGAGCATCGTCACACTTCACAGCGCTCCCGGGCGTCCGCGCGACCCGCGACGACCCGCACCACCCGGTGCGCGACATCGCGCGAGCACCGGGGAGGGACGACGGAAGCACCCCGAGGGGAGCGCGGCGAAGGACGTACCCCGGACATGCGAAAGCCCCTCAGGTCAAGGACCTGAGGGGCTTTCGGCTGGTGCGCGAGGGGGGAGTTGAACCCCCACGCCCTTTCGGGCACTGGAACCTGAATCCAGCGCGTCTGCCTATTCCGCCACCCGCGCATTGGGTGTGTCTTCCGTCTCCCGCTTTGGCCGCGGGCGCCTTCCGACATGCAGAAGATTAGCACGCTGTCAGGGGTGGAATCACATCCCTTTCCCCCGCCCCTCCCGCCCGCGCACCGGCCGTACCGCGCCCCGGACCACCACGGCCCGCACGGGCGCGGTGCCCTTGCCCCGCCCGGCTTCCCGGCCCGGGCGGGAAGGCGGCCGGCGCCGGCCGCCTCCTCACCGGCGTCCCGGCACGCGTCACACGTTTCAGACAGAACCGGTTCACGTATCAACCTCGTACCGGTCCAGCGCATCTCCCCAGGAGTCGGACGGGCCGCACAGTCAGGTGCGGGACACTGGTCCTGGGGCGCCTCTACGATCCATGGCAGAAGCAGTGCCGGGAAGAGTTCGAAGAGGGGCCTCTCAGGGAACTTCGGGAGGGGACTTCGGAAGGTGTCGACAACCCGTCGACCGTGCCGACAGGGGGAACCAGCCGATTTCCCGACGCGTGGATACGATCAGTAAGCAGTACCAGCAAGGCCGGGTAGGCCGGCTGGTCCAGCAGGGCCGGAAAGACAGCAAGCTGTACCAGGACGGCAACGACGGAGGAGGTGCCCCATGGGAGTCCTGAAGAAGTTCGAGCAGCGTCTCGAAGGTCTGGTCAACGGCACCTTCGCCAAGGTGTTCAAGTCCGAGGTCCAGCCCGTGGAGATCGCCGGAGCGCTGCAGCGCGAGTGCGACAACAACGCCACGATCTGGAACCGCGACCGGACCGTCGTCCCGAACGACTTCATCGTCGAACTGAGCACGCCCGACTTCGAGCGCCTCAGCCCCTACTCCGGACAGCTCGGCGACGAACTCGCCGGAATGGTCCGCGACTACGCCAAGCAGCAGCGTTACACCTTCATGGGCCCCATCAAGGTCCATCTGGAGAAGGCGGACGACCTCGACACCGGTCTGTACCGGGTCCGCAGTCGTACGCTCGCCTCCTCCGCCAATCAGCAGTCTCCCGAGCGCGCCCCCGCGGGCCCCGCCCAGGCGGGCCCCCGCGGAGCCCAGGGTGGCTACGGCTACCCTCCCTCGGCCGCTCCCCCCATGCCGTCCGCGCCGCCCCCCGGCGGCCGTCCGGGCATGGCACCCACGGGTGCCCGGCCCCCGGCCGGCCCGGCGGCGGGTGGCCGTATGCGGCACTGGGTCGAGATCAATGGCTCACGCCACCAGATCTCCCGCCCGACGCTGGTGCTGGGCCGCAGCACTGAAGCCGACGTGCGGATCGACGACCCCGGCGTATCGCGCCGGCACTGTGAGATCCGGACCGGAACGCCCTCGACGATCCAGGATCTCGGGTCCACCAACGGCATCGTGGTGGACGGGCAGCACACAACCCGCGCTACGCTCCGCGACGGCTCGCGGATCGTCGTGGGCAGCACCACCATCATTTACCGGCAAGCCGAAGGGTGAAGCGGGGGCAATGTCAGAGCTGACCCTCACGGTCATGCGGCTGGGTTTCCTGGCCGTACTGTGGCTGTTCGTGATCGTGGCCGTGCAGGTCATCCGCAGCGACCTGTTCGGAACGCGCGTCACACAGCGCGGCTCGCGCAGGGACGCCGCGAGGCCCCAGCAGGCCGCGCGACAGGCCGCGCCTCCGCAGCAGCGCCAGCAGCAGGCGCCCGCCGCCGGCGGCCGGCAACGTCGTGGCGCACCGTCCAAGCTGGTCGTCTCGGAGGGCACCCTCACGGGCACCACCGTGGCGCTCCAGGGCCAGACCATCACCCTGGGCCGGGCGCACGACAGCACCATCGTGCTGGACGACGACTACGCTTCCAGCCGGCATGCCAGGATCTACCCCGACCGGGACGGCCAGTGGATCGTCGAGGACCTCGGCTCCACCAACGGCACGTATCTCGACCGGAGCCGGCTGACGACCCCGACGCCCGTACCGCTGGGCGCGCCGATCCGCATCGGCAAGACCGTCATCGAGCTGCGGAAGTAGTACGACAATGAGCGAGCGGAGCGAGCACGCAGCGGCGGTCCACACAAGGGACCCCGGCGCGCTCCCGACCGGAGGGTGGGCACCGTGCGGATGTACCCGGAGCCGACGGGCGAGGTGCGCATGAGTCTGTCACTGCGCTTCGCCGCCGGATCGCACAAAGGCATGATCCGCGAGGGCAACGAGGACTCGGGCTACGCCGGTCCCCGTCTGCTCGCGATCGCCGACGGGATGGGCGGCCAGGCCGCCGGTGAGGTCGCCAGCTCCGAGGTGATCTCCACCATCGTCGCGCTCGACGACGACGTACCCGGATCCGACATCCTCACCTCGCTCGGCACCGCCGTGCAGCGTGCCAACGACCAGCTCCGGCTGATGGTCGAGGAGGACCCGCAGCTCGAGGGCATGGGCACCACGCTCACCGCCCTGCTGTGGACCGGCCAGCGGCTCGGTCTCGTGCACGTCGGCGACTCCCGGGCGTACCTGCTGCGGGACGGCGTGCTCACGCAGATCACCCAGGACCACACCTGGGTGCAGCGCCTCGTCGACGAGGGCCGCATCACCGAGGAAGAGGCCACCACCCACCCGCAGCGCTCCCTGCTGATGCGCGCGCTGGGCAGTGGCGACCACGTCGAGCCCGACCTCTCGATCCGCGAGGTCCGCGCCGGCGACCGGTACCTGATCTGCTCCGACGGCCTCAGCGGCGTCGTCTCCCACCAGACGATGGAAGACACCCTCGCCAGCTACCAGGGCCCGCAGGAGACCGTGCAGGAGCTCATCCAGCTCGCGCTGCGCGGCGGCGGCCCGGACAACATCACCGTCATCGTGGCCGACGTCCTCGACATCGACTCCGGTGACACCCTCGCGGCACAGCTCTCCGACACCCCCGTCGTGGTCGGCGCGGTCGCCGAGAACCAGCACCAGCTCCACGACAACGGCGCCATGCAGACCCCCGCGGGCCGCGCCTCCGGCCTCGGCCGGCCCGTGCCCGGACAGGGCGGCGGCGGCGAGTTCGGCCCGCCCGGCAGCGGCGACACCACCGGCTACGTCTCCACGAACGGCTTCGGGGACTACACCGACGAGGACTTCGTCAAGCCGCGCTCCGGACGCAGGTGGCTCAAGAGGTCCTTCTACGTCGTCCTGACGCTCGCCGTCATCGGCGGCGGCCTGTACGGCGGCTACCGCTGGACGCAGACGCAGTACTACGTCGGCGCCCAGGACGACCACGTCGCCCTCTACCGGGGCATCAGCCAGGACCTGGCCTGGGTCTCGCTCTCGAAGGTGGAGAAGAACCACCCCGAGATCGAACTCAAGTACCTGCCGCCGTACCAGCAGCAGCAGGTCAAGGCGACCATCACCGAGGGCGGCCTCGCGGACGCGCAGGCGAAGATCGACGAACTCGCCGTGCAGGCCTCCGCCTGCCGCAAGGACGCCCAGCGCCGCGCCACCAAGAGCCAGAACAGCGCGAAGCCCGGTTCCGACAAGGCCGACGGGACCACGGGAACCACAAAGACCTCTCTGACGTCCAAGGCCACGTCCAGCCCGAGCCCGACCCCGTCGAGCTCGGCACCCTCGTCCTCCAAGTCCACGACCGCACCCACTCCCACACCCGGCCCCAGCCTCTCCGACGAGGAGCAGAAGCTGGTCTCGCTGTGCGGTAAGCAGTAAGAAGCCGTGAGGGGCCCTGTCACACGATGAGCAGTAGTACGAACACGCCGACACACCACACGTCCACGATCGGATCGATCGGCACACCGAGCCGACGCAACACCGAACTGGCCTTGCTGGTGTTCGCCGTCGTCATCCCGGTGTTCGCCTACGCCAACGTGGGCCTCGCCATCGACGACAAGGTGCCCACCGGCCTGCTGAGCTACGGCGCCGGCCTCGGCCTGCTGGCCGGCGTCGCCCACCTCGCGGTGCGCAAGTTCGCCCCGTACGCGGACCCGCTGCTGCTGCCGCTGGCCACGCTCCTCAACGGGCTCGGCCTGGTGATCATCTGGCGGCTCGACCAGTCCAAGCTGCTCCAGTCGATCAACCAGGCGGGCAACGCGGCACCACGCCAGCTCCTGTACACCGCGCTGGCCATCGCCCTGTTCGTCGCCGTGCTGTTCTTCCTGAAGGACCACCGCGTCCTGCAGCGCTACACGTACATCTCCATGGTCGGCGCCCTGGTCCTGCTGTTGCTCCCGCTGGTCCCCGGCCTGGGTGCCAACATCTACGGCGCCAAGATCTGGATCTCGGTCGCCGGCTTCTCCATCCAGCCCGGTGAGTTCGCGAAGATCGTCCTCGCGATCTTCTTCGCCGGCTACCTGATGGTGAAGCGCGACGCGCTCGCCCTGGCCAGCCGCCGCTTCATGGGCCTGTACCTGCCGCGCGGCCGCGACCTCGGCCCGATCCTCGTGGTCTGGTTCATCTCGATCCTGATCCTGGTCTTCGAGACCGACCTCGGTACGTCGCTGCTGTTCTTCGGCATGTTCATCGTCATGCTGTACGTCGCCACCGAGCGGACGAGCTGGATCGTCTTCGGTCTGCTGATGTCGGCGGGCGGCGCGGTCGGTGTGGCGACCTTCGAACCGCACATCCAGACCCGTGTCCAGGCCTGGCTCGACCCGATGCACGAGTACCTGCTCAGCCAGTCCGGGGTCCAGGACGGCATCATCCACTCCGAGCAGGCCATGCAGGCGCTGTGGGCGTTCGGCTCCGGCGGCACCCTCGGCACCGGCCTCGGTCAGGGCCACTCCGAGCTCATCCGCTTCGCCGCGAACTCCGACTTCATCCTCGCCACGTTCGGCGAGGAACTGGGTCTCGCCGGAGTCATGGCGATCCTGGTGCTCTACGGCCTGATCGTCGAGCGCGGCATCCGCACGGCACTCGCGGCCCGCGACCCCTTCGGCAAGCTCCTCGCCGTCGGCCTCTCCGGCGCCTTCGCCCTCCAGGTCTTCGTGGTCGCCGGCGGCGTCATGGGCCTGATCCCGCTGACCGGTATGACCATGCCGTTCCTGGCCTCCGGCGGTTCCTCCGTCATCGCCAACTGGGCGCTCGTCGGAGTCCTGATCCGCATCAGCGACACCGCCCGCCGGCCGGCGCCCGCGCCCGCCCCCAGCCCCGACGCCGAGATGACCCAGGTGGTCCGCCCGTGAACAAGCCCCTGCGCCGGATCGCGATCTTCTGCGGGCTCCTCGTCCTCGCCCTGCTCCTCCGCGACAACTACATCCAGTACGTCCAGGCGGACACCCTGCGAACCGACTCGCACAACCGCCGCGTCGCCATCGAGCGGTACGCCACCCCGCGCGGCAACATCATCGTCGACGGCAACCCCATCACCGGGGCCACCGAGACGAAGAAGAACGGCATCAACGACTTCGTCTACAAGCGCACCTACAAGGACGGCGCCATGTGGGCGCCGGTCACCGGGTACGCCTCGCAGGCCTTCGACGCCTCCCAGCTCGAGAAGCTGGACGACGGCATCCTCACCGGCAACGACGACCGGCTCTTCTTCCGCAACACCCTCGACATGGTCACGGGCAAGCCGAAGCAGGGCGGCAACGTCGTCACCACCCTGAACGCCGCCGCGCAGAAGGCCGCCTACAAGGGCCTGCTGAGCCGGGGCAAGGGCGCCGTCGCCGCGATCAACCCGCAGACCGGCGCGATCCTGGCGCTGGCCTCCACCCCGTCGTACGACCCCTCGTCCTTCGCCGGAAACACCAACACCGACGCGAAGGCCTGGAACAAGCTCCAGAAGAAGAACAACCCCGACGACCCGATGCTCAACCGGGCGCTGCGCGAGACCTACCCGCCGGGCTCCACCTTCAAGGTGGTCACCGCGGCCGCGGCGCTGGAGAACGGCCTGTACACGACAGCGGAGCAGCACACCGACACCCCGCTGCCGTACATCCTGAAGGGCACCCGGACCGAGCTGAAGAACGAGGGGAACATCCCCTGCAAGGACGCCACCATGCGCGTGGCGCTCAAGGTGTCCTGCAACACGGTCTTCGGCAAGATCGGCGCCGACCTCGGCAAGGACAAGATGCAGGAGGAGGCCGAGAAGTTCGGCTTCAACTCCGAGCAGCTCACCCCGGTGCGCTCCAACGCCTCCGTCTTCCCCAAGAAGATGGACGACGCGCAGACCGCGCTCAGCTCCATCGGCCAGTTCGAGACGGCCGCCACCCCGCTGCAGATGGCCATGGTGGCCTCCGCCGTGGCCAACCAGGGCACGCTCATGAAGCCCTACATGGTGGACAAGCTGCAGGCGCCCAACCTGGACGTCATCTCGCAGACCGAGCCCGAGAAGATGAGCCAGCCGCTCTCCGAGGCCAACGCCCAGATCCTGCAGTCCATGATGGAGACGGTCGTCAAGGAGGGCACGGGCACGAAGGCCCAGATCTCCGGTGTCACCGTCGGCGGCAAGACGGGTACCGCGCAGCACGGTGTCGCCAACAGTGAGAAGCCTTACGCGTGGTTCATCTCCTACGCGAAGCTCCCCGACGGCAGCTCCCCGGTCGCCGTGGCGGTCGTCGTCGAGGACGGCAGCGCCAGCCGCGACGACATCTCCGGTGGCGGTCTGGCCGCCCCCATCGCAAGGGACGTGATGAAGGCAGTCATCGACAGCAAGAAGTGACCCCGCTCACGTCCCCATCACATCGGTGCACGTTGCGATACCGGTCCTGTCACGGGTGACGGTCTAGGCCAGGTCACAGAACGCGATCCGGGTACCGTGTGCCCGGACAGCACACCGCCGGACCACACAAAGGTGCGGTCGGGACCGACGGAGAGGGCTGGTAGGTAGCTATGGAAGAGCCGCGTCGCCTCGGCGGCCGGTACGAGCTGGGCCACGTGCTCGGCCGTGGTGGCATGGCCGAGGTCTACCTCGCGCATGACACCCGGCTCGGCCGTACCGTGGCGGTGAAGACGCTGCGGGCCGACCTCGCACGCGATCCGTCGTTCCAGGCCCGGTTCCGCCGGGAGGCCCAGTCGGCCGCCTCGCTCAACCATCCCGCGATCGTCGCCGTCTACGACACGGGTGAGGACTACATCGACAACACCTCCATCCCGTACATCGTGATGGAGTACGTCGACGGATCCACGTTGCGCGAGCTGCTGCACTCGGGACGCAGACTGCTGCCCGAGCGGTCGATGGAGATGACCATCGGCATCCTCCAGGCCCTGGAGTACTCGCACCGCGCCGGCATCGTCCACCGCGACATCAAGCCCGCCAACGTGATGCTCACGCGCAACGGCCAGGTCAAGGTCATGGACTTCGGCATCGCCCGCGCCATGGGCGACTCCGGCATGACGATGACGCAGACCGCCGCGGTCATCGGCACGGCCCAGTACCTCTCTCCCGAGCAGGCGAAGGGCGAACAGGTCGACGCCCGCTCGGACCTCTACTCCACCGGCTGCCTGCTCTACGAGCTGCTGACCGTGCGCCCGCCGTTCGTGGGCGACTCCCCGGTCGCCGTCGCGTACCAGCACGTCCGCGAGGAACCCCAGCCCCCGTCGGTCTTCGACCCCGAGATCACGCCCGAGATGGACGCGATCGTGCTGCGGGCCCTCGTGAAGGACCCGGACTACCGCTACCAGTCCGCCGACGAGATGCGCGCCGACATCGAGGCCTGCCTCGACGGCCAGCCCGTCGCGGCCAGCGCCGCCATGGGCTCGGTCGGGTACGGCGGCTACGGCGACGACCAGCCGACCACGGCCCTGCGCTCCTCGGACGCCCAGGCCACGTCGATGCTCCCGCCCATGAACCCGGACGACGGCGGCTACGGCTACGACGACCGCCCCGACCGGCGCCGCCAGAAGAAGAACAACACCTCGACGATCCTCCTGGTCGTCGCGGGTGTCCTGGTCCTCATCGGCGCGATCCTGATCGGGAAGTACGCGTTCTCCGGCAAGGGAACGGCCAACGACTCGTTCAAGGTGCCCAACTTCGTGAGCCAGACGCTGGGCGACGCCCAGAAGATGGCGGACAACCGCGAGCTGAAGCTCTCACCCACCCGCAAGCCGTGCGACGACGAGCCCAAGGGCAACGTCTGTTCGCAGGACCCGGCCGTGGGCTCGACGGTGAAGAAGGGCGACACGATCAACGTGGTCGTGTCCACCGGGGCGCCGAAGGTCGCGGTGCCCAGCGTCACGGGCAAGACCCTGGACGAGGCCAAGCAGATCCTCGGGGACGAGAAGTACGGGTTCACGGTCAAGACGAAGTACGAGGAGTCCGGCGAGGAGCCGAACACCGTCCTGGACCAGAACCCGAAGCTCGGGGCCGAGGTGCAGAAGGGTTCGACCATCACCCTGACCATCGCCAAGGAGAAGAAGCAGTCCGTCGTCCCGGACGTCTCCGGGAAGAGCTGTGACGAGGCCAAGGCGCAGATGACGGCCAACAACCTCGTCGGTCAGTGCGTCGACACGGAGACCGACGACCAGAACCTGGTCGGCAAGGTCATCCAGACGACCCCGACGGCCAACACGCAGGCGGACCCCAACTCCACGGTGCAGATCCAGATCGGCAAGGCCAAGCAGCAGGCGACGGTGCCGTCCGTCGTCGGCAAGACGGTGGCCGAGGCGAGGCAGATCCTGCAGGGATCCGGCTTCAACAACATCCAGTTCGCCCAGGGCAGCGACGGAAGTGACGACGCCAGGGTGATCGGTCAGGACCCGCAGGCCAACAGCCCGGCCAACGGAAGCCCGGACAACACCACCGTCACGCTGACGACGATCAAGATCGGCGGCAACAACGGGGGCAACAACAACGGAGGCGGCGGCCTCTTCGGCGGCAACAACGGCTGAGGCCCGCCAAGAACCGCCCTCGGGCGAGCGACAAGGAAAGGGCCCCGGCACTCTCGAGTGCCGGGGCCCTTTCCGTCGTCCTGCCGTCACTTCCGTGCGGCGCGACGGCGCTTTCGGAGCTAGCGCAGTTCCTTCGGCGGGGTTCGCGCGTTGTCGACCTTTTCCACGCGTTCCAGTTCGCCCCAGACCACGTAGCGGTAGCGGGAGGTGTACACCGGGGTGCAGGTCGTCAGGGTGATGTAGTGGCCGGGCTTCGCCTTGCCGGACTGCTTCGGGACCGTCTGGAGCACCTTGACGTTGTACTTCGAGGTCTGCGGAAGGATGTCGAAGACCTTGTAGACGTACCACTTGTCCCGGGTCTCGAAGACGATCGCGTCGCCCTGGGCGATCTTGTCGATGTTGTGGAACCTGGCGCCGTGGCCGTCCCGGTGGGCGGCGAGCGTGAAGTTGCCGTTCTTGCCGGTCATCGGCAGGGACGACTTGACGGGTTCCGTGTAGTAGCCGGCGACGCCGTCGTTGAGGACCTTCGTCGCCGTGCCCTTCTCGACCAGGACCTCGCCGTTCTTCATCGCCGGGACGTGCAGGAAGCCGATGCCGTCCTTGGTGTCCAGAGCGCCCGGACCGCTCGGCGACTGCGCCCAGTGGTCACGGACCTTGTCACCCTGCTTGTGCGCCTCGCGGTCGGCCACGACGTTCGTCCACCACAGCGAGTAGACGACGAACAGGCCGAGCACCAGTCCCACCGTGATGAGGAGTTCACCGAAGACGCTGACCGTCGTCGCGAACCATCCCATGGGCCGGCGCCCACCGCGCACGTCACCGGAGACCGTGTATCCGGCGTCCGATCCGGCGCGTTCGTCGTGGTCGATCCTCGCTGCCACTGTTCATCTGCCCCGTCTGGTCTGTCTCAGGTTGTCTCTCGTGCACGTCCCGCCCGCGCGCGCGTCCGTACGTACCGGCGCCGGCGTCCGTCCTCAGCCGCCCATCAGCGCGTCGGGCTTGCCCTTGCTGCGCGGCCGGTCCTCGACCATCTTGCCCCAGACGATCATCCGGTACTTACTGGTGAACTCCGGTGTGCAGGTGGTCAGGGTGATGTAGCGACCCGGTCCGGTGAATCCCGAACCCTTGGGGATCGGATCGAGCACGCTCGTGTTGCCCGGACTCGTCACCGGCAGGATCGACGCCATCTTGTAGACGTAGTAGTCGTCCTGCGTCTCGACGACGATCTCGTCGCCCGGCTTGAGGCGGTTGATGTACCGGAACGGTTCGCCATGGGTGTTGCGGTGCCCGGCGAGCGCGAAGTTGCCGGTCTTGGCGTCCGGCATCGCCGTCTTGAGAGGCGCCTCGCCGTAGTGGCCGACCATGCCGCGGTCCAGCACCTTCGTCTTGCTGATGCCCTCCGCGATCGGCGCGACCACGTCCAGCTTCGGGATGTGCAGGATGGCGAAGCCCTGCCCGGGCGAGAACGTCCCCGGGTTGCGCTTGCCGTTCGCCCAGTCCTGCTGGAGGCTGCTCGCCTCGCTGCCCGCCTGCTGGTGCGCCCGCACGTTCGACCACCAGAGCTGGTAGGTCACGAACAGCAGCATCAGCACGCCGGCGGTGATGAACACCTCGCCGACCATCCGGCTCACGAGAACCACGGCGCCCGGTTTCGAGGCCCGTGCCGCGCGGCGGGCGTCCATCCGACTCCGCGGGGCTCCAGCGGCCCCCTGAGCCGCTTCCTGGGGCTCGTGGGGGTCCTGTGGCCCTCCGGGCCGCCCGTGGCGTCCGGCGGCCTTACGGCGGGCCGCACGCCCCCCGTCGGCGGGGCCGGTCCCACTGTCGGCCGCCCGCGCGCGGCGCTCCGCCCTCGCGGGCGAGCCCGGTAGACGCAACGCGACCGTCTCGTCGTCGAACGGCAGGCTCGGCGCGACCGGTTCGGCGACGGGAGCCGCGACGGGTGCGGCCATCGGTCCGCGATGGTGGGGCACCGCGGGCTCCTGGTACGGCGGGGCGTACGCCCGCTCGTACTCGTCCGCGTACGACGGTGCCGCCGCCGGGGTGGAGGGCATCGCCCGCGTCTGTGTCTGCGCCCGGACTGCCTGCGCTTGGGCCTGGGCCTGCGCTTGGGCTTGAGCTTGGGCCTGTGCCTGTGCCTGCGCCTGTGCCTGTGCCTGCGCCTGCGCCTGCGCCTGCGCGGCATACGCCTGCGCCGCTTGTGCCTGGGCCGCGTGCACTTGGGCGGCCTGCAACCGTGCGGCCTGCTGCTGCTGCTGCGCGGCGTACCAGTCAGGTCCGTACCCGCCCTGGCCGTAGCCCTGCTGCGGTACGCCCTGTCCCTGGTCGGGCAGCGGATCCGTCAGCGGGTCCGCGAGCCCTCCGACCGCCGCCTCGAACGCGCCGGCGCCCCCGTACGCGGCCTCGCCGCCGTAGGGGGAGCTGTCGCGCTCGGGGCGCAGCGCGGTCACGCCGTGGCCCTGCCCACCACCGGGGCGAGCCCCGCCGACCTCGCCACGGCCACCTTGTCACCGCACTCGAGCAACCAGTTGGCGAGCATCCGGTGGCCGTGCTCGGTCAGCACCGACTCCGGGTGGAACTGCACGCCCTCGACCGGCAGTTCACGGTGTCTCAGACCCATGACGATCCCGTCGTGGGTACGGGCCGTGACCTCCAGCTCGGCCGGAACCGTCTCCGGCTCGGCCGCCAGCGAGTGGTAACGGGTCGCCGTGAAGGGCGACGGCAGTCCGGCGAAGACGCCCTTGCCGTAGTGCTCCACGAGCGAGGTCTTGCCGTGCAGCAGCTCGGGCGCCCGGTCGACCACGCCTCCGTACGCCACCTGCATCGACTGCATCCCGAGGCAGACACCGAAGACAGGGACCCCGGTAGCGGCGCAGTGCCGGACCATGTCGATGCAGACACCGGCCTGTTCGGGAGCGCCGGGCCCCGGGGACAGGAGCACACCGTCGAAGCCGTCCTGGGCGTGCGCCGTCGACACCTCGTCGTTGCGCAGCACCTCGCACTCCGCGCCCAACTGGTAGAGGTACTGGACCAGGTTGAAGACGAAGCTGTCGTAGTTGTCCACAACGAGAATGCGCGTGCTCACTGGCTGTCCACCGTCACATCGTTGAAGGGCAGCAGCGGTTCGGCCCACGGGAAGACGTACTGGAAGAGCACGTAGACCACCGCCAGGACGAGGACGAGCGAGATCAGCGCCCTCACCCATACGCTCCCCGGCAGATGCCGCCAGATCCAGCCGTACATGCCGTCCCTTCCGTCGCCGTACGCCAACAGACTAACGGCGCAGAGCCGCCGGTTTCCCTGCCTCCACAGGCTGTGTGGAATCAAGATGTGCCCAGACGATCAACCGATGGCTGTGCCCCCACTCCGGATCACACGTGGTCAGCGTGAGATAGCGTCCCGGACGCGTATACCCGGACTTACGTGGCACAGGGTCGATCACCTCAACGTCCGAGGGCACTGTTTTGTATGGGCCTTTGTCGATCCGATACGTGAACCAGGTCGTCCCGTCCGTCAGCACCACCGCGTCACCCCGCCGGAGCTCGGGAAAGTCCTTGAACGGATCACCGTACGTACGCCGGTGGCCCGCGACCGAGAAGTTGCCCTCCTGGCCGAGCTGCGCGGTCCCCCGGTAGTGACCGAGCCCCTGCTTCAGCACCCGCGTGGCCGTGCCTTCGAGCACGGGCTTGTTCCACGTGAAACCAAGACGCGGGATGTACATGACCGCGAAAGGGCCGCCGTACTTGTAGGGGCCAGGCGCCTTCGGACTTCCGGTGGCCGTCCCCCCGCCGCCTGTGCCGCCCGACGAGTCCGACCCCGACTCCGTCGAGCGGGCCGGCGCACCCTTCGACCACTGCTTCTGGAGCACTTCGATCTGGTGGTCCATCGCGCTGTCGGCCTTGACCCCCGTCCAGAACAGCACGTAGACCACGAAGAGCACGATCAGGGTGCCGACGGTCAGGCACAGCTCACTGATCGTCCTGACGAACACTCGCACCGACACAAGGCCCCCCGGCGGCAGTTCGCTCCACGGGCTTCGCCCACTGCTCCGCGAGGTCCGGGCGCCTACTCCACGGGCTTCGCGTAGTGGAGATCCACTGTGCCCGAGTAGCCGGGAAGAGTCATCGTCCCGTTCTCATCGACTTTCCAGCCGAGCCCGTAGACGTTGACGTACACCATGTAGTTCTGGATCGCCGGTGAGGCGGCGAGCGACTTCTGGAGCTTCGCCGGGTCTCCGATGGCGGTGATCTTGTAGGGGGGCGAGTAGACGCGGCCCTGGAGGATCAGGGTGTTGCCGACGCAGCGGACGGCGCTCGTCGAGATCAGCCGCTGGTCCATCACCTTGATGCCCTTGGCGCCGCCCTGCCACAGGGCGTTCACCACCGCCTGGAGGTCCTGCTGGTGGATGACCAGGTAGTCGGGCTGCGGCTCGGGGTAGCCGGGAAGCTTCGCCGTCGCGTTCGGCGGGGCGTCGTTGAGCGTGACCGTGACGGCCTCGCCCTTGAGCTTCCGGGTGCCCGCGTTCTTCTCCAGCGCCGCGAGCCTGGCGTCGCCTGCCGCGCTGCCGCCGTCCTCGCTGCCGGCCAGGGCGTCCACGTCCCGGCGCAGGCCGCCGTTGGTCTCGTCCAGCGTCGCGTTCTTGTGGCTGCGCTCCTGGATCAGGTCGGACAGCTTCAGCAGCGACGAATCCGTACGGATGTTCGTACCCTTGGCCGTGTCGAAGCTCGTGAAGAAGATGAGGCCCGCGAGGGCGAAGACGGCCACCGTGAGCACACGTACGGGCCGGAAACGGTGCGTACCGCCAGGACTGGAATCCGTCCCGGGGGAGTCGGCAGAATTGCTCAACGTACCCTTATCTCCTTCGGCGCCGCGGAAGCACTACGCTAACGGACGCCCGGGGGAGCACTCAGTGTCCCCTTGTACGCTGCCCCGGAGCCCCGCCCCAGTTCCCTGCGCGGCCACGCAGCGCATCGACAGGAGAGACCCTCGTGCCGAAGTCACGTATCCGCAAGAAGGCCGACTACACGCCGCCCCCGGCGAAGCAGGCGACCAACATCAAGCTGACCAGCAACACCTGGGTCGCACCGGCCATGCTGGCCATGTTCCTCATCGGCCTCGCCTGGATCGTCGTCTTCTACGTGACGGACGGCACCCTGCCGATCGACGCGCTCGACAACTGGAACATCGTGGTCGGCTTCGGCTTCATCGCGGCCGGGTTCGGCGTCTCCACACAGTGGAAGTGACCGGCTTCGCTCACCTGGGAGCGACCCGGGCGCGAGTTCTGCCCACAGCCCTCCACTGAGTTATCCACAAGAGTTGTCCACAGGTGGAAAAGAAAGACGATCTGTGGATAACTAATGGGCGGTTGACGCCGGTGTGACTGGTCCACCGACCCCCGCAAACCTGTTCGCCCCCTGTCCGACCTGGGGAAACCCGGGTCCGTGACAGGGGGCACAGTTGTTCCCGCAGCGCGTGCACAAGATCCACCGTGATCTGTGGACAACATCACTTCTCAGGTGAGCCGTGCGCTCTCTCAGGTGAGCTGAGTCGTCCTGAGCAGCGTCGTGAGGACCACCGCGGCCAGCATGAGCCCGGCCACCCCGAACTGGACGAGGTTCCTCCGCTCGCGCGGGGCGTGGACCATGGCGTAGCCGACCACCACACCGCCGATCAGCCCGCCGACGTGCGCCTGCCAGGCGATGTTGAAGCCGGGCGAGAAGCTGATGATCAGGTTGACCACCAGCAGGCCGATGACCGGGCGCATGTCGTAGTTGAGCCGGCGCATCAGCACCGCGGTGGCGCCGAACAGGCCGAAGATCGCCCCGGAGGCGCCGAGCGACGGCTGCTGGGGGCCGGCGAGCAGATAGCTGAGCGCGCTGCCCGCGAGGCCGGAGACGAAGTAGAGCGTGATGTACCGGGCGCGGCCGAGCGCGGCTTCCAGGGGACCGCCGATCCACCACAGACTGACCATGTTGAACAGGATGTGCATGACGCCGCCGTGCAGGAACATCGACGTCACCATGCGGTACCACTGGCCTTCGGCCACGCCCTGGAACTCGCCGGAGAGCCAGGCACGGCCGAAGAGGTCGAAGCTGTTGGTGAAGGCGTCGCCCACCACGACCTGGACGAGGTAGAGGGCCAGGTTGAGGCCGATCAGCAGCTTGGTGACGAGCCGGGGATCGGACGCGACGGTGCCGCCCGCGAGGGTGCGGGGCTGGTTGGCCGCCGGGGCGTGGCCGGTGCCGGAGCCGCCGCGGACGCACTCGGGGCACTGGAAGCCGACGGAGGCACTGACCATGCACTCGGGGCAGATCGGACGCTCGCAGCGGGTGCAGCGCACGCCGGCCTCGCGGTCCGGGTGCCGGTAGCAGCCGGGCAGGCTCCGGGCGTCCTGCGGTCCCTGATCCGGCGGGCCCTGCGGGCTGCCGGGCGGCTGCTGGTCCATGGGGTCCCCTCAATCTCCGTACGGCTCGCACACGGTCTCGGCGGGTCCGGGTGCAACGCACCGCCCCGTCCATCCTTACGGATGAACGGGGCGTTTGGTTCCCTGCGGGATGCTTCGGACTCACGGACGGCAGCCCGGCGCGGACTCAGCGTTCGCGGGTCTCGACGACGACCGATTCGATCACGATGTCCTGGAGCGGGCGCTCCGTGCGCGGGTTGGTCGCGGCACCGGCGATGGCGTCCACGACCTTCTGGCTGGCGGCGTCCGTGATCTCGCCGAAGATGGTGTGCTTGCGGGTCAGCCAGGCCGTCGGGGCGACGGTGACGAAGAACTGCGAGCCGTTGGTGGCGGGGCCGGCGTTGGCCATGGCCAGCAGGTAGGGCCTGTCGAAACGGAGGTCCGGGTGGAACTCGTCCTCGAACTGGTAGCCGGGGCCCCCGGTGCCGTTGCCGAGCGGGTCACCGCCCTGGATCATGAAGCCGCTGATCACCCGGTGGAAGACCGTGCCGTCGTACAGCTTGTCCATGGATTTCGCACCCGTCTCCGGGTTGACCCACTCGCGCTCACCCGTGGCGAGTTCGACAAAGTTCCGGACCGTCTTCGGCGCGTGATTCGGCAGGAGCCGGATGTCGATGTCGCCTTGGCTGGTCTTCAGGGTGGCGTAAAGCTGCTCGGCCACGATCTGCCTTCCGTTGCCTTCTCTTGACGGCCCGATCCTCGCACGGACCGGGCCGCCCGGCCCCTGACCGCCACCCCCGGACGCACGTGCGGATACCGGCTCTCGGAGAACCCGGTACGAACGGAACGTCGCGCCCACGGAAAGTCGGCCATACGGAACGTCGTACGTACGGAAATCCCGTCGAGTCGCGCCGGACGGGAGCGGCCCGAGTCGATCCGTGGCATTGTCGACGACAAGCTCCCGTTGCCCCGTATTGATCCACTATCTCACTTGATCGACACCTGACCGACACCTGACCGGCTCCGTCCCCGGAGTCTCCGGGAGTCGGTATCCGTGACACGGATGCCCGCCCTCACATGCCCCGGACCCCATGGGCGGGCATGATCCCCCTAGGGGTGGAAAGGTGAACTGTGTGTCTTTGGGGGTACCTGGTACCCCCGACGTACGCCACCGAGGAGGAGGAGACCCGTGACCCGCATCGACAGCGTGCGCGCCGCGACCGGCTCGGCGAAGGACAGCGTGCTGCACGCCGCGGAAGTGGTGGCGCCTTACGCCGACACGGCCAAGGACAGGGCCTCGTACTACGCGACCGAAGCACGAGTTCGGCTCGCGCCGAAGGTGTCGCAGGCCGCCGAACAGGCCCGCGTCCAGTACGACGCCCATCTCGCACCGCGCCTTGAGCAAGCCCGTACCCATGTGCCGCCGAAGGTCGACCAGGTCGCCCAGGAGGCGGCCGTCCGCACCCGCAGGGCGGCTCGTCAGGCCGCCGACTACTCCAAGCCGAAGATCGAGCAGGCGGTGGCCGCGACCCAGCCCGTTCGGGACGAAGCGGCGGCGCGCGGTGTGGCGGCCATCGCCGCCCTGCGCGGCCAGGTCACACCGCAGGAGATCCAGAAGCTGCTCCGCAAGCACGATCGTCGGGCGAGGGCCGGCCGTCTCGTGAAGACGCTGGCCGTGCTGGGACTTCTGGCGGGCGGTGCTTTCGCCGCCTGGAAGTGGTGGGACAAGCAGGCCAACCCGGACTGGCTCGTCGAGCCTCCGGCCGCGACCGAGGTGCCCGAGGGTGGGCATCTGTCGGCGGTCGACGGCAGCGGCCAGTCCGACCTGGACCCCGAGGTCCAGGTCAAGGAAGCCGAGGAGAAGGCGGCCGAGCGCGACGACCGCCACTGACCGGTCCAACATCGCGGCGGGGCAGGAGACTTGAGGGTCTCCTGCCCCGCCGCGATGTTTCACGTGGAACATCGGCACGGGCGACCGCGGCACTCCGCGAGGATTTACCCGTACCGCTCACGATGACGTTTGCAACGGCCCGCGTGTGCAGCATCCATGGAGATGTTGTTGACGGAATGCGTCGAACCGATCACTCGGCAGCCGGTGCGGCAGCTCACACAAGGGTCCTGACAGCCCCACGGCCCCCGCGACCCCGCGTCGGCCGTACGCGCGACGGGGCCGCGGGCCGCACGTCACTCACGTCGTTTGCGCAAAGAAATGCAACCCCTGCAAAGCCACTCCTGTGACTCAGGTCACTGGGGTCACTTCCCGGGTCGCTTCCCGGCGATCACGTCCACCCCGAGGGCCGGCCCGCCAGGTGCGCGCCCGCGGACACAGGGCATACGAAAACCGGCCAGTCGCCACTGTGGGCGTCTGGCCGGTCCGGTGTGTGGAGCCTAGGGGAGTCGAACCCCTGACATCTGCCATGCAAAGACAGCGCTCTACCAACTGAGCTAAGGCCCCCTGAGAGGAGCGTCCGACCACAGGAACCATCTGTCGACGGGCGCCGCAGACCAGAGTACCGGGTCACCCAGGGGATCTCGCAAAATATTGGGGGTCCCCGTGGACGACCACTCTCCGTAAGATGCTCGACGTGGTTCGCTGTCGCGAACCGCGGTACTTGGGGAAGCGATGGGGAGACGCAATGGACGCCGCACAGCAGGAAGCAACCGCGAGAGCCCGGGAGCTGCAGCGGAACTGGTACGGGGAGCCGTTGGGGGCGCTCTTCCGTAGGCTCATAGAGGACCTGGGTCTGAACCAGGCGCGTCTCGCCGGGGTGCTAGGGCTGTCCGCACCCATGCTGTCGCAGCTGATGAGCGGTCAGCGGGCCAAGATCGGCAATCCGGCCGTGGTCCAGCGCGTCCAGCTTCTACAGGACCTGGCGGGGCAGGTCGCCGACGGGAGCGTCAGCGCCGCCGAGGCGACCGAGCGGATGGACGAGATCAAGAAGTCCCAGGGGGGATCGGTGTTGAGCAACACCACACAGTCCACGACCAGTTCGGGAGCCCCGACGGTCAAGCGCGTGGTCCGCGAGATCCAGTCGCTGCTGCGTTCGGTGGCCGCGGCCGGAGACATCATCGACGCGGCGGACACCCTCGCCCCGACCCACCCGGAACTGGCAGAGTTCCTCCGGGTCTACGGTGCCGGCCGTACGTCCGACGCGGTCGCGCACTACCAGTCCCACCAGAGCTGAGCCGAGCCCGGCCGCCGACCGCCCGGCGCTGGAGGCAGTGACGCCTTCCAGCCGCCGAACGTCATGCAGCCGGGCACCTCGGAAGAGGTCTCCGGACCGACCGCCGAAGGGGAGCGACGTACGACCATGGGTGAGGTCTTCGCAGGCCGGTACGAACTGGTCGACCCGATCGGGCGCGGGGGAGTCGGTGCGGTGTGGCGTGCCTGGGACCACCGGCGGCGCCGTTACGTGGCCGCCAAGGTGCTCCAGCAGAGCGACGCGCACGCCCTGCTGCGGTTCGTGCGGGAACAGGCGCTGCGGATCGACCATCCCCATGTGCTGGCTCCCGCGAGCTGGGCCGCGGACGACGACAAGGTCCTGTTCACAATGGATCTGGTCGCAGGGGGCTCCCTGGTCCATCTGGTCAACGACTACGGCCCCCTGCCTCCCGCCTTCGTCTGCGTTCTGACCGACCAGCTCCTCGCGGGTCTCGCCGCCGTGCACGCGGAGGGGGTGGTGCACCGGGACATCAAGCCCGCCAACGTGCTCCTCGAAGCGACGGGCACGGGCCGGCCGCGGTTGCGGCTGTCCGACTTCGGCATCGCCATGCGGCTGGGTGAACCGCGGCTCACCGAGACCAACTACGTGGTGGGGACGCCGGGTTACTTCGCACCCGAGCAGATGCTGGGCTCCGAACCCGATTTCCCCGCCGACCTGTTCGCCGTCGGCCTGGTCGCCCTGTACCTCCTGGAGGGCAGCAAGCCCGACGCCAAGGCGCTGATCGAGTACTTCGCCGAGCACGGCACGCCGTCCGCGCCGCGGGGCATACCCGAGCCGTTGTGGCAGGTCCTGGCGATGCTCCTCCAGCCGGATCCGCACGCCCGGTTCAGGACCGCCACCGGGGCGCGCAAGGCCCTGGCCGCCGCCGTCGAGCTGCTGCCCGAGCCCGGACCCGACGACGAGCTGATCGAGGTCTTCGACCAACTCGGTCCGCTGCCCGAGGGGTTCGGTCCCACGGGTCCGTCGGGACGGGGGACTGTTTCGCCAGGGGGTTCACGGACCTTGTCCTCCCAGGGGCTTCCGGACACCACCGAAGCGGCCGGCTCGCGATACGACGCGGACGATTCCGGCCGCTCCACCCTTCTTCCCGCCTCGACGTCCGCGACCGGCCCGGAGGACGCCTCCCTCTCCGCGTACGGCTCGGAGCCGAAGGTCCCTCAGCGGTCAGGGGAGTTGCGGGAGCCGGAGCAAGACGTGCCGGGAGGGGTCCTGGCCGGTTCCGGCGCCGGAACCGGTACCGGGACCGAGACCGGGACCGAGACCGGGACCGGGACCGGGACCGGACATCGTGGCCTCGGGACCGGGGGCGTACTGAAGGACCCTTCCACCGGCGCGGAGGGGGGCTCGGGGCAGTGGCCCGCCGAGGACGGCCGGCCGACTCCAGCGGGCCCCGCGGAAGCGGGAGTCGAGTCCGACCAGGAACACATACGCCCCCCGGCGGCCACCGACGGCATAGGCGCTGAACCCGGATCCCCCGCCGCACAGGCTCGGCCCGCGTCCGGCGGCGTACCGCCCCGGCCCGCATCGGATGACGTACAGGCTCGCTCCACCCCCGGTGACGTGCCGGCTCAGCCCGCCTCCGATGGCGTACGGGCTCGCCCCACCCCCGCCGATCCACCGGCTCAGCCCGCCTCCGGCCGCGTACAGCCCCGGCCCGGATCCGACGGCGTACAGGCTCCCCCCACCCCCGGTGACATACAGGTTCAGCCCGCTTCCGGCCGCGTACAGCGGCGCGCATTCGACGACGTACAGCCTCGGCCCGGGGCCCAGGACGACCGGTCCCCTGCCGCACCGGAGGACACACCCCGGGACCCCGTCCCCGGGATCTCCCCCCGGCCGCCCTCGATGTCGGACACCGGAAGCTTTCACCTGCCCCCGCCGCGGCCCCAGGCCCCCGCCGACCCCCGGCGGCAACCGCGGACCGGGCCTTCCGGCGACCGGTCCCCGTACCTGCGGACGCGGCACCTCGAGGAGTCCCGGCCGGACCGGCAGACGCCCACTCCCCCTGCCCCGATCCCGCTCCCCCCGTCGTCCGCGCCGTTCTCTCCGCCGCCGTTCGACCCGACCCCGACCCCGACTCCCCCGACCACGCCCCTTCCCGTGTACGCGTCCTCCCCTCACCGCTCCCCCGTTCCACCCGCCGCGATGCCGCAGCACACGTACGCCCCCACCGCCTCGTACACCGCTCGGTCCGTCCAGGTGCCGCCGGGGACCACGGCACGTCCGGAGCACCGCAGGAGGCACACGCGGCCGCGGCCGGGGCCGCCCGCCACGGTCGCCGTGCCGATGCTGCTGCTCGCGCTGGCCTGCTTCGCGGTGGGGTTCTGGGCGCTGAGCCAGGTCTGAGGACAGAGGGCGAGGCCGGGAGCCGGCGCTACCGGCCCCGCGTCGCCCCGTGTTCCCAGGGGGCCGGAGCCGGCATCGGCAGGGAGGCCGAGGCCGTGTCCGCGTCCTCGGGTGCGGGCCGGACGGGTCGCACCGCACGGCGGCGGGCGATCACGGTCCACAGCCCCAGCGTGAGCGCCAGCAGGGTTCCGGTGCCGATACCGCCCGCGGCGATCAGTTTCATGACCCCACTGCGGCCGGCGTCGCCACCGCTGGTCCCGGTGCCGGCCGGGCCGTCCGCCGTCCTGTCGCCGGCCGCGTCGTCGGAGCCGCCCACCGGGACGGCGAACACGTCCCGGGGTGTCGGTCTCCCGTCGTACGCGGGCCCTTTCCCGGCCGCTCCGGCCACGCGCACCCGCAGCGTCAGCCCGAACGGCCCCTCGCCGAAGCGGTCGGCGACCTGCGCGGCGAGATGGACCACGAGGTAGTAGGAACCGGCGAACCGCATGCCGCTCACGCGGTCGTTGAGCGCGTAGCGGTTCTCGTAGGCGACGGGCGGCAGGGGGTGGAGCGCGGCGGACCGCTGACTGCCGTCGTACCCGGAGCCGACATCGTCGACGAAGCCTCGTACCGGGTTGTAGAGGGACATGACCAGAGCCGTGCCGACAGAGCCCTCCCCGCCGCTCGCGCTGCCCAGGTCGGCGGTCGCGGAGATCTGCTGTCCCCAGTCGACGGGCACCTTGTAGAAGCGGGTCTGTCCCGGGCTGATGCCGTCCTTCCAGACTCCCTGTCCGAGCAGTGCGGCCCCGCTGAATCCCGCTCCGCCGCCGCGGCGCTTCGGGTCCCCGACGACCGCCTCGGGCGACGCGGAGTTCCAGGCCTCCGGAGCCCTCGTGGGGCCGGACGCCTCCTTCAGACCGGGCTCCGACACATAGCCGAGCTCCAGGTCCCAGGGACGGGACGCGGAAGACCCCGGGTCCGACGGACCCGTCGTACCGCTCGTCGCACCCGCCGCTCCGGTGCGTTCGACGACCACGTAGTACGTCCCCGCGGCCTGGCACGCGTACTGCTCACCGCTCGTCTCACGGGACGCCCAGGCGGCGATGGGGTGCGGGCTCTGGGTGGCGCCGAAGTGGACGGTGCCGCTGAAGGAGCAGTTGCGGCCGTTGGCGTCCTGCAGGGAGACCTTGAGGCCGTCCGCGTAGGAGACGGTCGCGCCGGGCCGGGGGACGGCGGTCACGGAGACGTACGCGTCGGAGACGGCGTCGAGTTCGAGGCGGTAGTACAGCCTGCCGTCCCTCCCCGTGAGCCCGGCGGAGTTCCTGTACGTCCGGCCGGCCCGCAGGAGTACGGAGTCGGTCGTGTCGGACGTGCCCTTGACCGTGATGGCGTCCTCGGCGAAGGCGTACGGCCCGGACGAGTCGTCGGCTGCCGTGCTCGCGCCCTCCGCGGTGGTCCTCGCGTCCGCGGTCCGCGCCTCGGTGGCCCTGGGGGCGGCGACAGCCGGGCCCGCGGGTGCGAGGGTCACGCACAGCGCGGCCGCCGCGGCCGTGGCCGTGAGGATCCGGCCGTGCCACGGCCTCGCACACCGGCCCTTCGTGCGCCGCCCCATCACGCGCCACCCCTCGTCGAAGCCCCTTTGGCGCGCACCATCCTGCCCCGTCGGCCACCGCGACACCCGGGCTATCCGTGGGAGCGGCCGAAAGGGAGCGGCCGAACCGCCACGGGTCTCACGCTCGCGACCGGTTCGTTCCGGTTCGCCTGCTTTCGCGAACCGGAGCGGGTTCCGGGAAACACAAAACCCCGACCGCGAGGCGGCCGGGGTCTGCTCCGAGACTGTTGTCGATCCTCACGAACCCGTGGGCACGGAGTCGGTCGCCTCCGTCCACAGATCCTGCTCGGCGCGATCCGCCTGGATCTGGCGGTACACGAGGAGCCCGCCGATGGCGGCCAGTGCGACCAGGAGAAGCTTCTTCACCGCGCGACCTCGTCCTTCGTTGACGTAGGGGACTTCTGGCGCCCGACTATACACACCGACCGATATCGATCGGTGACCTGGATCGGCCCTCAACTGCGGCCCCGCGCCCGGCGGTAGACCGGGAGACAACCGCTCCGATCTCACGGTGATCACATGTCACAGATGATGACTTTTGCGGTCATTCAAGGACTTTACCGATCACTTGCGGCCATCCGGGTGGTGTTCATCTGAACATCAACGCGCCACGGGCGCAGGTCCACCACTTCACGGTCCGCATACACATCATGAGGAAAGTACGCAAATCGACCGACCCGAAAGTGAGGGGCCGTGACCCAGAACAAGGTCATGAAGCTGTGGAGCGCGATCATCACCGCCTTCCTGGCGCTGTGCACGACGCTCGGACTCGTCACCACCACCGCGGCCGCCGCGGTACCGCAGGCCGGCCCGGTCCGCAACACCGAGACCCCGGTGGCGGCCCCGGCGATCGCCCCGGCCCCGGCCTCCTGGTCCTACAGCCGGGCACTGCCCCCCACGATGAAGCAACGCATCCGCGCCGAGGCCCACGGCTCCTCGCCGAGCTGCCGCCACCGCGCGCCCGCGGACGAGAACACGGCGGACCCCGCCGCTCTCGGCAGCCTGGAAGGCCTCGAGGAACCCGACGCCTGTTCCGGTCCGGAGGCCCTCGCGGCGCCCGGCACGGAGCCCCTGGGGGCCCTCACGCCGGTGGCCCGGCTCTGACGCTGAACCGGGCGCCACGACGGCGCCGACGCGGGCACCAGGAATGACCGACGGAAAGCGCCGTACGAGAACGCGGTACGGCGGAGAGTACGGAACACCGAAACCCCGGCTGTTTCCGAGGCATTGCGGCCCGACGGCTCCGTGAAGCCCCGAAACTCCCCGGGAAGCCCGAAACCCCCCGTGCGGCCTCCGCGAGCTCCGTGAAGGCCCCTTGGCTCCGTGAAGCCCCGTGAGCCGGCGGTACCCAGCCCCTCCTCCTGTTCCACCCGGCTGTCCACGCGGCCCGTCGCGCACTCCGCGGCATGTGGCCCGTAACCCCTCACAGACACCCTGACGTAGCGGCGAACTTGCGTACGAAGCACCCAGGGCACAGGCCCGGCGACTCGGAAGAGCCGCCGGGCCCTCGGCATGCGCGGCTCCAGCGGCATCCGCGCGAAAGCACGGAAGCACGGAAGCACACGGGAGCACGGGAGCACGGAACCTCAGTGCCGGAGCGGGTCGCCGACGACGAACGCCACCGTGAGCGCGGCCCAGGTGGGCGCCACGACGAGAACCGCGCCGAGGCGGATCCACCCGCCCCAGAGGACTCCGTCGGGCTTCCGGCACTCGAAGGAATCGTCGGCGTGACGGTGACGATGGCCGCTGCCGGGTCCGGCAGAGGCATCGGGGTCGGGGTCGCCCACATCACCTCGTGGGCAGAAGGCGCCGTAAACGCCGAAGACCCCCAACCCTGAGGGTTGGAGGTCTTCGAACTTGTGGGGCTAACAGGATTTGAACCTGTGGCCTCATCCTTATCAGGTCAATTACACAGACGCGATCGCCTTCGTCTCCTCCAGCTGGTCCTGGGATGAGCAGTGGTGGGGGTCCAGGGTGGACCGTCGAAGTTCGCGCATGTTGGTGTCAGTCGCTGATGTCAGCTCCTATACAGGCATGGCCCTGATGGATGGTTCGGCTCGTGGCGGCTGCCGTTTCACGTCCGCTGGACCCGTTGCGAGTGAAGAATGGGAGCATGGCGGCCCACCTGCGCTCTGAAGACGGCTGGCTCATCCTTGGTGATCAGCAGATCCCCGTGGAGGTGGACCTAGGCCTGTTCCTCCCGGACACAGGGCTGTGGGGTGGTGTCCTGCAGAACCTTCCACCAGGTCTGGCGGGAACCCTGAGAGACGCTGAGGTTCGCTTGCGGCTGCAGAACGATCAGGTACGGGAGATCCGCCTTCTGGCCGGCCCCCACGACGAAACGTCCGTGTCCTTCGTCGGCGAAGGAGAAGCGCCGTTCTGATCGCCTTCGCAGATCGAAGGCTTGAAAACCGTCGTGGCGCGAGTCACCGTGGGTTCAAATCCCACACCCACCGCAGGTGAACGGGCCCTGACCAGGTAAATCGGTCAGGGCCCGTTCTCGTGCCCAGTTTCTGCCAGAGCCCGTG
>NZ_JBIWFK010000020.1:0-120415 GCF_044763015.1 Streptomyces sp. NPDC096324
CAGGCCGCCGAGCGATGCCACGACCCATCCTCACAGTCGTTCGTCCGGCAGGGCGCTCCACCTTGACGCCCTGAACCACGCCCGCTCCACGGTGTGTGGGTCGACGGCAGACGGGATGGGAGCCGGGGTGAGTGGTGGGGAAGGGCGACTGGACGGCTTAAAAGGTTGTCTTGACTGGCTGCGAGAAGGGGTAGGGCAGGGAGCCGAACCAGGGTTCTTTCTCTGTGCCATTCGATCGGATTGAGCAGACTGCGTCGCGTGAGCGATCATGGCGTGGTGGACACGGATTATGGGGCGGTGCTCGCGGATTCGGACCGGGAGCCGTGGGGATTCGTTCCTCGCCAGATGGTTGGACCGCTGAGCTTCGGGGTCGATCGATATGAAGCGGTCACGATCATGGCGGGGCATGGCTTTGTCTCCGAGGAGTGCGAGATCGAGCGCTGGAACCCGCAGCGTGCGCAGTGGCGAGTCGAGTTCCGCAGGGCCGAGTCGGACGAGCGTCGGCCTGCCGTGAACTGCTACTTCATCGAAGGTGTGGGTTTGACCTGCGTGCTCGTCGATGGGCTGCGTGGTCCCCAGGTCACGTGTGAGGGGATCCGCCTGATCGGCCGCGTGCCGGTCGAGCTGGACGCGGAGCTGGAGACGTGCGCTGTAGAGCGGGACTTGAGTTGGTGGTATTGCCCTACGGGCTACATATGCTGGGCCGACTTCTCGTTCGAGAGAGGCGCGCAGTTCGCTGGCGATACGCTCTTGAGCTGGGCATCGTTTGGCAAACCCGGGGAACTCGCGCATGGTTCCTGGGACATCGCTCCGGCAGAGGTCCGGCACTACGGGTGGTCCCCCTGGTACTGAGGAACAGCTGAGAGCTGGTCCTATTGGATAAGTCGGCGATAGCAGATGAGGGTGCCAGCGATGCCGGCGAAGGCGAGGAAGCACTCGGCCTTGCGCTCGCCCTCGCTGCGAGCGGAGGTGCCGTGATCCTCGTTGGCGGCGCGGTCCTGGCCTCGCTGCTGCTCGCCGTCTAGAGATCGCCAGACGACGTGCCTCTCGTGCCCGTTCGGTCGGGGAACAACGGGGAACCACGGTCGTTGGCGGGCAGCAGGCACGAGAACGGCCCCTGACCGATTTACCTAGTCAGGAGCCGTTCACCTGCGGTGGGTGTGGGATATGAACCCACGGTGACTCGCGCCACGACGGTTTTCAAGCCTGTTGCGGCGGTGGGACGTTACTGATTCGATCCTCGAATGGCAGAGATCAAGGAGCCCTGGGGGCTCAGCGTGCTCGGTGCAGGGAACGTGTCGGCGGAGCCCCGGCTCGCCCAGGCGAAACTTGCGGTTGACCTCGTGGCGCCGACACCCAAAGAAGCCTTTGAACAGGCTGGAGCAGCAGTTGTCAGGCTGCGTACTGTGCTGCGAGAGCATGGAATACCCGACTCCGACGTATCCGGATCACGCCTCGTCCTCAAGTCGGAATTCAAGGGCTACGGCGCGGACCGGACGTTCCTGGGCTATCGCTGCGAGGCGACGTACACCGTGCAGACTGAAGCCCTTGATCGGCTCGAACTTCTGATAGAGGACGCCGTCCGGGCTGGCGCCAACCGCGTCGACGAGGTGCACTTCGACGTGCTTGACAAGCCCGCGCTCCGGGACGAAGCCCGCCGCAGGGCAGTCGGGGCTGCGCGACGCAAGGCTGAGGTCTACGCGGATGCCTGCGGTGTGCGGCTTGGCCCTGTAGTGCATATTCAGGACGTTGACCCGGAGTCGGTCGGGCTACGCAGTCATGGGAGTCGCCTTGGAGGCGATCCTGAATCTGACGGTGTCTTCGCTCCTGGGTCGGTACGCGTCGAGGCCGCTGTGTTGCTCGGATTCAGCTTGCTACCCGACTAGGATCTTTCGAACCGATGCTCCAGGCCGACGAGAAGAGCCACGCCCGCGAAGACAGCGCATGGCGGCTGACACCAGCGGCTGACACCAACGAGCGCGAACAGCAGCGGTCGGCGCCGGACCTCAGTGGACGATCCACCGAGGCGCAGACCCGTCGGCGCACCCTCCGTCGTGGCTGACTTTCGTCGGCTGAGGTTCAGACAGCCGCAGGAAGGGGTTCGTCACCTCGTCGGTGTGCGATGTGTTCTGGAACGGCCGACCAGCGCGAGGGGGAGGGGAGCCTGGTCGATCTTAGGGCTCCCCTCTTCGTGCAGAAGGAATGAGCGTCAGCTACAGGCTCCGTTGTGCGAACGCTTCTTCAGATGCTGGTCCGTTCGTTCACCGTCAGCAGGTGGCCGCGGCTGATTGCGACGCGGAGGACGTCTCGTAGGGCTCCGGTCAGTTCCTTGGCCAGTCGGCGCTTTTCCTCCGGGTCCGCGTCCTGGTCGTCGAGTGTTTCGGAGGCTCGCTCCAGCAGCTCTTCGGCCGTGCCGAGTTGGACCGATTCGATGTTGTCCGCCAGGCGGGACATGAAGCCGTCCCGGTCGTCGGTGCTCAAGTAGCAGGGGTTCCCGCCGGGGCCCGACCACGGGAGGAGCCGCAGTTCGCCTTGTGCCGTCATCCTTGCGTCTGCCTCTCGTCGATCACGTGGTGGGTGGTGAAGACCGCGTCGATGCGGTCACCCGGGAAGACCAGCAGCGCGGCCTCGACAACACGTCCAGTGGAGTCGGTCGCGGTGCGCGTGATGGCGAGGACTGGCACGGTGGAGCCGATCCGAAGGGCCGATGCTTCGTCTGGTGTCGCTGGACGGGTGCATACCGTCTCCCGGACGGCGGTCGGCGCAGGACCAAGAACGGCGAATCTCTTGATCTCTTCTCCGTATGCGGATTCGTCGTCGAGTGCGCCGGCCGGCGCCAGGTCGCGCGGGATGTAGATGCGGGCCAGTCCGTGCGGTGACGCTTCTTCGAAGCTGAGGCACGAGACCTCGGCGACGGGACTGCCCATGGGCACATCGAGCAGGGCCATGAGATGGCCGTGCGCTTGGACCGTGGTGGTGCGAACGGTGACGCGCAGGGCCGCTTCGGCGGCGGTCCACGGGTCCAGGGTTCCCCAGCCGCCGACGTACGTGATCTTGCGAAAGGGGCGGCGGACGAAGTTGCCCTTGCCGTGGATCTTCTCGACGAGGCCTTCCCCTTGTAGTGCGGCGAGGGCGCTGCGCAGAGTCAGCGTGCTGACCTTGTACCGGTCGGCCAAGTCGGTTTCGGACGGGAGACGTTCACCGGGCTGGACGCGGCCGGTCGCGATCTGGCGGCGGAGGTCGTCGGCGATGTCGTGATGGCGAGAAGGCACGGACCGGTCACCGCCTTCTCAGTGATCGCACGGCGAGGAGCCGGCTGCGCGCGTGGATGGTCAGCAGTTCGCCCGACTCGAAGACCAGTTGCTTCGCCCCTTGGGGGAGTTGAAAGAGGTCTCTCACCCGGCAGGCACGGCCGCCGAGTTGGATGACGTCGCCGCGCTGCACGGTGGCCGCGGTGACCTCGATGCTGCCGACCAGTGCGCCGCCGGGAGCCCATGGGTTCATCGCTCCACCTCCGAGGGAGGGGTTCGGTCGGCTGTCGGGTGGCATGGGCAGTCGCACGCTTCGTAGATCACAGGAAGGCCGGCCGGTGCCGAGGCCGGGGAGGACTCCATGCAGGCGGGGTGCGTGCCGATGCGGCAGGCGGTCGAGCGGTAGGGAGTGGCCGGGTCGTCCGTGATGCGGAGATATCGGCGAGACGGCCTTGAGGACATCGAGGGCATCAGCGGACCCCCGCGAGGACCGACCACGCGTGGATCGGCAGGTGGGGAGCGACGACCACCGAGCGCGTCCGGACGCGCTTCTCCCAGGCCAGCAAGTACGGGCGGACGAGTGCGACGTCATCAGTCGCGGGCGAGTGACGGTGGTCCTCGTCGGTGGAGGCCCGATTCAGGATGACCGTCGTCGCGTCAGCGGACGCCGAGAAGGCGGAAGCGGTCGGCGGGTGGGCGGCCGTTAAGCCGCGGCGATGCCTGCCTTTTGCGGAGTGACGCGCCCTGGTGAGGGATGTGGCGCGGCGGATACGGTTGAGCACGCTGGTCAGCTCCTATCGCTGATGGCCCGGTCCCCCGACATCGCCCGTCGTGGGGACCGTTTTGCGTACGACCGCCCAGAGGGTGCGGCCGTTCAAGCTGGTGGCGAGGAGTCCGAACCGATCGGCCTCGGCCACCACGTCCAGGACCTCCCGCCATGACTCGGCGGAGATCCCGTCCGGCACCTCCGCTTCGACCGACGAGTGACGGCGGTGTTCCTCCACTCGCGTGGGAAGCCCGAGGGCGGACAGCCGGGCGGCGATGGCCGCCGCGCTAACTCCCGAAGCGGGCACAGGACAGCCTCCGTCACCAGCGATCACTTTCAGTGAAGCTAGTTAACTAGATTAGGGCTAGTGGACTAGATTTTCCATATGCCTGAGCAGCCGCCCTATCTCCGCATCGCCGACGAACTCCGGCGCCGGATCGCGGAGCACGTGTGGGAGCCGGGCGACCGTCTGCCCTCTCGCGCCCAGATCGGCCAGGAGTGCGGCGTGGGCGAGAACGTGGTGCGCCGGGCGCAGGAGCTGCTGATCTCCCAGGGGTTGCTGGAGGGGCGGGCCGGATCAGGTACGTATGTCGCCGAACCCCGGCAGCGGGTGCGAGTGGTCCGGTCGGCGGCGCGGGAGCGGCGAGACGGGTCGCCCTTCCGGGCCGACATGCGAGACATCGGCAGGGCGGGGGACTGGGAGAGCCGGACCGACGCCAAGGTGCCGGCGCCCGCCGACATCGCCGCGCGGCTCGGGATCGCCGAGGGCGAGCTGTGCGTCCGGACCACGTACGAGTTCCTGGCGGACGGCAAGCCGGTGCAGCTCTCGACGAGCTGGGAGCCGTACGACCTCACGGCCGGCTCTCTCGTCGTCCTCCCCGAGGGAGGGCCGCATGCCGGGGCGGGTGTTGTGAACCGGATGGCTGCCATCGGGGTCACCGTCAGTCATGCCGTGGAGCAGCCGGAGCCGCGGACGGCGACCGCCGAGGAGGCATCGCTGCTTGGCATCCAGAAGGCGGCGCTCGTCACGCACATCCGGCGGACGTACTACAGCGACGACGGACGGCCCGTCGAGACGGCGGACATCGTGGTGCCCGTCGCTTACTGCGAGATCGTCTACGAGATTCCGATCAATCGTTGATCGTCAGTCCATCGGGGGCGGTTGCGGGTGTTGATGCCCCGCGACCGCCCCTACTCTTCCCTGCCCTCGCTCGTGGTTGGTCAGGGGCCTCGCCCAAGATCGTCCCTGGGCCGTCCCTGGGCCGTGCGAGGTCGACAGAAGCTGCCAGGGACTGCCCAGGGGTGACCGCCCCCACCCCTCTCTGGCCTGGGGCCCCGCGGATGATCTGCGACACTGGAAGGGTTATGCCTGCACCCGGAGAACTCACCTTTGTCGCGCCGCGCGGAGCCAAGAAGCCGCCGCGGCACCTTGCCGATCTCACGCCTGCCGAGCGCAAAGAGGCGGTTGCCGCGATCGGTGAGAAGCCGTTTCGTGCCAAGCAGCTCTCGCAGCACTACTTCGCCCGGTACGCGCACGACCCCGCCGAGTGGACGGACATCCCGGCCGCCTCGCGCGGCAAGCTCCAGGAAGCGCTGCTTCCCGAGCTGATGACGGTCGTGCGGCACCTGTCGACCGACCAGGACACCACCCGCAAGACCCTGTGGCGGCTCTTCGACGGCACGCTCGTCGAGTCCGTCCTCATGCGCTACCCGGACCGGGTGACCATGTGCATCAGCTCGCAGGCGGGCTGCGGGATGAACTGCCCGTTCTGCGCCACCGGACAGGCCGGCCTCGACCGGAACCTGTCGACGGGCGAGATCGTGCACCAGATTGTCGACGGGATGCGGGCGCTGCGTGACGGCGAGATCCCCGGGGGTCCCGCGCGGCTGAGCAACATCGTCTTCATGGGGATGGGCGAGCCGCTCGCCAACTACAAGCGGGTGGTCGGCGCGATCCGCGCCCTCACCGACCCCGAGCCCGACGGGCTGGGGCTGTCGCAGCGCGGCATCACCGTCTCGACGGTCGGTCTGGTTCCCGCGATCAACCGGTTCGCGGACGAGGGCTTCAAATGCCGGCTCGCGATCTCCCTGCACGCCCCGGACGACGAACTGCGCGACACCCTCGTCCCCGTGAACACACGGTGGCAGGTGCGCGAGGTGCTGGACGCCGGCTGGGGATACGCGGACCGGTCCGGGCGCCGTCTGTCCATCGAGTACGCGCTGATCCGCGACATCAACGACCAGGCCTGGCGAGGCGACCGGCTCGGCCGGATGCTCAAGGGCAAGCCCGTCCACGTCAACCTCATCCCGCTGAACCCGACCCCGGGCTCGAAATGGACCGCGTCGCGGCCCGAGGACGAGAAGGCGTTCGTCGAGGCGATCGCCGCCCACGGCGTCACGGTCACCGTCCGGGACACCCGTGGTCAGGAGATCGACGGAGCGTGTGGTCAGCTCGCCGCGACCGAGCGGTAGTCTGAACCGAGTCGGTTTGTTTCGTCATCTTCGTCGTTCGATGTCGTGATGACCCGGCATCCTCACCGTCCGACATCTTCATATTCCGACAGGGGAGCGCCACAGCGCTGAGAGTGCGGGACAGACCGCAGACCCTCTGAACCTTGCCCAGGTCATTCTGGGTAGGAAGTTCGGTCATTACTCAAGCTGTTGCGCCCTGCCCGGGAACCGTCAGAGGTCCCGGGCAGGGCCGCGTCTCTTCCTGGTCACCCAGGAGGAATCAGTGATCACCAACACCAGCGGCGGCAGACGACTCGCGGTCACGGCCGTCGGGCTCGGTCTCGTCGCGCTGCCCGTGCTGTCCGCGTGCGGCTCGTCCGACGCCACCGGCTCGGGCGACTCGAAGACGATCACGCTCGTCAGCCACGACTCGTGGCTCGTGTCGAAGAGCGTCCTGGCGGACTTCGAGAAGCGGTCCGGCTACAAGGTGCGCGTCCTCAAGGACGGCGACGCCGGGCAGGCCGTGAACAAGGCCATCCTGACCAAGGACAACCCCCAGGGCGACGTCTTCTTCGGCGTCGACAACACCCTGCTCTCCCGCGCGCTCGACAACGGGCTCTTCCAGCCGTACGAGGCCAAGGGCGCGGACCAGGTCCTGCCGGAGTACCGGACCGACCAGGACAAGCACCGGGTCACGCCCATCGACACGGGCGACATCTGCGTCAACTACGACAAGGCCTGGTTCAGCGAGCACAAGCTGACGCCGCCGCGTTCCTTCGACGACCTGGCCAAGCCCGCGTACAAGAACCTCCTGGTCACCGAGAACGCCGCCACCTCCTCGCCCGGCCTCGGCTTCCTGCTCGGGTCCGCCGCGCACTACGGCGACGCGAACTGGCAGGACTACTGGAAGAAGCTCAAGGCCAACGGCGTCAAGGTCGTGGACGGCTGGGAGCAGGCCTACAACGAGGAGTTCTCGGGGTCCGCCGGCGGCAAGAAGGCCAAGGCCGACCGGCCGCTCGTCGTCTCGTACGCCTCCTCGCCGCCCGCCGAGGTCATCTACGGCGACCCGAAGCCCGCCACGGCCCCGACCGGCGTCGCGGACGGCACCTGCTTCCGGCAGGTCGAGTACGCGGGCCTGCTCAGCAACGCCAAGAACGCCAAGGGCGGCAAGGCGCTCCTGGACTTCCTGCTCACCAAGGAGTTCCAGGAGGACATGCCGCTCAACATGTTCGTCTACCCGGTCCGTGAGGGCGCGCGGGTGCCGGCCGAGTTCACCCAGTACGGTCCGCAGGCCAAGGATCCCCAGACCCTGACGCCCGCGAAGATCGCCGCCGACCGCGACCAGTGGGTCAAGTCGTGGACCTCGCTCGTACTGAAGTAGCCGCCGACGGGACGGTGAAGGCCGGCGGTCCCGAGAGGACCGCCGGACCGGCCGGGCCCGGTGGGCGGGACCGCGCCGACCGGGCTCCGCGCCGGGCCCGCGGGCAGAACGCGGCGCGGTTCGCCCTGATGGCGCTGCCCGTCGCGTTCTTCGCGGTCTTCTTCGCCTATCCCGTCGCCGCGATCGTCTCGCGCGGGCTCCACGTGGACGGCGGCTGGCAACTGGGCCGCGTCTGGGACGTCGCGACCCGCTCCGACATCCGGCACGTGCTGTGGTTCACCACCTGGCAGGCGCTCGCCTCGACGGCGCTCACGCTGCTGGTCGCGCTCCCCGGCGCGTACGTCTTCGCCCGCTTCGACTTCCGGGGCAAACAGATCCTCCGGGCCGTGGTGACGGTGCCCTTCGTGCTGCCGACCGTGGTCGTGGGCACGGCGTTCCTCGCGCTGGTCGGCCGGGGCGGACTGCTCGACGACCTGTGGGGCGTACGCCTGGACACCACCGTGTGGGCGATCCTGCTCGCGCACGTCTTCTTCAACTACGCCGTGGTCGTACGGACCGTCGGCGGGCTCTGGTCACAGCTCGACCCGCGCCAGGAGGAGGCCGCGCGCGTGCTCGGGGCCTCGCGCCTCGCCGCCTGGCGCAGGGTGACGCTGCCGGCGCTCGGGCCCGCCGTGGCCGCCGCCGCCCTCATGGTCTTCCTCTTCACCTTCACCTCGTTCGGGGTGGTGCAGATCCTCGGCGGCCCGACCTTCTCGACCCTGGAGGTCGAGATCTACCGGCAGACCTCCGAGATCTTCGACCTCACGACGGCGGCCGTGCTGACGATCGTCCAGTTCGTCGCCGTCGGCGCGATCCTCGCCGTGCACGCGGCGACCGTACGACGACGGGAGACCGCCCTGCGTCTGGTGGCCCCCGACACCACCGCGCGCCGACCCCGTGGCGGCGGACAGTGGGCGCTCCTCGCGGGCGTGCTCGTGAGCATCGCGGTGCTGCTCGTGCTGCCGCTCGCGGTCCTCGTCCAACGGTCCCTCGACGCCCCGGGACTCGGCTACTACCGGGCCCTGGCCGACGACGACGGAGGCGTCTTCCTCGTCGCCCCGATCGAGGCGGTCGGCAACTCCCTGGAGTACGCGCTCGCCGCCACCGCCATCGCCGTGCTGATCGGCGGTCTGGCCGCAGCCGCCCTCACCCGGCGCGCCGGCCGGCTGATGCGCGGCTTCGACGCCCTGCTGATGCTGCCGCTCGGCGTGTCCGCGGTGACCGTGGGCTTCGGGTTCCTGATCGCCCTGGACGAGCCGCCGCTCGACCTGCGCGCGAGCTGGATCCTGGTGCCGCTGGCACAGGCGCTGGTCGGCGTCCCCTTCGTCGTACGGACCATGCTGCCCGTGCTGCGGGCGGTGGACGGGCGGCTGCGGGAGGCCGCTGCCGTCCTCGGGGCGTCGCCGTGGCGGGTGTGGCGCGAGGTCGATCTGCCGATGGTGCGGCGGGCCCTGCTGATCGCGGCCGGCTTCGCCTTCGCCGTCTCCCTCGGGGAGTTCGGCGCGACCGTCTTCATCGCACGGCCCGACAACCCGACACTCCCGGTCGCGGTGGCCCGGCTGCTCGGGCGCGCGGGCGATCTCAACTACGGCCAGGCGATGGCCCTTTCGACGATCCTGATGGTGGTGTGCGCGGTGGCGCTGCTGCTGCTGGAACGGGTACGGACCGACCGGACCGGGGAGTTCTAGATGCTGCTGAGCCTTGAGGGCGCGACCGTACGCTTCGGCGGGCGGGCCGTGCTCGACGCCGTCGACCTCGATGTCGCCGAACACGAGATCGTCTGCGTGCTGGGGCCGAGCGGCAGCGGCAAGTCCACGCTGCTGCGGACGGTGGCCGGACTCCAGCCGCTGGACGCGGGCCGGGTGGTGCTGGACGGACAGGACCAGGGGGGTGTTCCCGCGCACAAGCGGGGCGTCGGCCTGATGTTCCAGGACCACCAGCTCTTCCCGCAGCGGGACGTGGGCGGCAACGTGGCCTTCGGGCTGCGGATGCACGGCACGTCGAAGAGCGGGCAGGCGGCCCGGGTGGGGGAGCTGCTCGACCTCGTCGGTCTGCCCGGAGCCCGCGACCGCGCCGTCGTCTCGCTCTCCGGCGGCGAACAGCAGCGCGTGGCGCTGGCCCGTGCCCTGGCCCCGAGCCCCCGGCTGCTGATGCTCGACGAACCGCTCGGGCAGCTCGACCGCTCGCTGCGCGAACGGCTCGTCGTCGAGCTCCGCCAACTGTTCGGCGCGTTGGGCACGACCGTGCTCGCCGTCACGCACGACCAGGGCGAGGCCTTCGCGCTCGCGGACCGGGTCGTGGTGATGCGCGACGGGCGGATCGCCCAGTCCGGTACGCCCCTCGATGTCTGGCAGCGGCCCGCGGACGCCTTCGTGGCCCGCTTCCTCGGCTTCGACAACGTGGTCGAGGCGACGGTGGGCGCCGGTGCCGCCGACACCCCGTGGGGCAAGGTCCCCGTGCCCGAGGGTGCCCCGCAGGGGCCCGGAACGCTCCTCGTAAGGCCCGCCGGTGTGCGGCTCGGGGCCGCGGCGGACGGGCTGCGCTGCACGGTCGCCGCACGCACCTTCCGGGGCACGCACGTCGCCGTACGGCTGCAGCCGGAGGGCGCGCCCGCGCTGGAGGCGGCGTGCGCGCTGCGGGACGCGCCGGAACCCGGAGACGTGGTCGGGGTGGAGTTCGACGCGGGCGAGGTCGTCGTCCTCGGGGCGTGATCCCCGGGAAAGGGCCGGCGCGGCACGCCGGTCGAGCGCGGTGCCCGGACAGGCGTGTGGCCCGCCCCCTCGACGGGGGCGGGCCACACGGTCGTTCGGGAAGCGGGTCAGCTCGCCTTCGAGGCGCCACGGCGGCGCATGCCGAAGTAGACCGCTCCGCCACCGACGACGACGAACGCACCGGCGATACCGGCGATCATCGGGGTGTTGGAGTTCGCACCGGTCTCGGCGAGGTTGGACTCACCGGCGGCGGCGGACGGCTGGTTGTCGCCCGGGGTGGCCGGAGCGGCGCTGCTCTCCGAGTCGGACGGGGTCGCCGAGTCCGAAGGGGTGTCCGAGGGGGTGGACTCCGAAGGCTCCGGGCTCGCCGACGGGGACGGCGACTCCGACTTCGGGGCGCAGGCCTCGGAGGGCACCGACTTGACATCCGTGTCCGCGTTGACGCGGGTCGGGACATCGATGTGGGCCCGGTACTTGCCCCCGGGAACCCAGTCCTCCGTCAGCGTGATGGCGACGGAGGCCTTGCCGTCCTTCTGGCCGGTGACGTCTCCGGAGCCGACCTGCTTGTCTTCGAGGAAGATCGTGACGGTGGCCTTGTTGGCGGAACGGTCCGTGTCGGACACGGTGACGACGGCCTTCGCGCCGTCGCAGGAAGCAACGGCGTCGAAGTCACCGATGGTGCAAGCGAGTGCGTTGCCGGCGACGCCGAGCGCGAGCGCGGCAGAGGCGGAGGCAACGCCGAGGATTCGCACGGTACGTGCGGTGCGTCGAGATATGGACACGATTGCCCTTCACAGGTTGCGCAACTGCGGGGGGTGTGGGGGGATTTGCTGCGATCTTTCCAGCAACAACGCCCCCAGGAGTCTCACAGGTCTATAAGCGCGACCTAAGTGCTGTCAATGCGTAGGCGCTGCCTCGTTGTTGGCTTTGCCGAGTTGTTAGCGTCCCAGGTGTTTGAGTGCTTCCGGAGCGTCATCGACGCCGTCGACGAGGGCGATCCGCGACTCCATCGCCCGTTCCCTGGCCAGCGACGTGAGCAGTCCCCAGGCGGGGTACTTCTCGGTCCAGTGCGTCCGGTCGACCAGGACCATGGGGGTCGGCTCGCCCCTGGATCCGTAGTAGTTCGGGGTCGCGTTGTCGAAGATCTCCTGTACGGTCCCGGCGGCGCCCGGCAGGAAGACGACCCCCGCGTTCGAGCGGGCCAGCAGCCCGTCCTCGCGGGTCGCGTTGGCAAAGTACTTGGCGATGTGCGCGGCGAAGGCGTTCGGCGGCTCGTGCCCGTAGAACCAGGTGGGGATGCCGACCGAGGGGCCGCCCGAGGGCCAGCGCTCACGTATCTCGAACGCCGCGCGCGCCCAGTCGGTGACGGAGGGGGTGAACGACGGGACGGCGGCCAGCATGCGCAGGGCCTCGTCGAGCATGCCGTCGTCGAACGGGGCCGCGTACGCGCCGAGGTTCGCCGCCTCCATGGCGCCGGGGCCGCCGCCGGTGGCGACCATGAGACCGGAGCGCGTGAGGGTGCGGCCGAGGCGCGCGGCCCCCGCGTACGCCTCCGTGCCGCGTGCCATCGCGTGGCCGCCCATCACGCCCACGACCTGTACGCCGGTGAGGAGTTCGTCGAGCGCGTCCGAGACGGAGTCGTCGTGGACCGCGCGCACCATCGACGCGAAGATGTCGCCGTCGGCCTTGGTCCGCTGGAACCAGGCGTACGCGCGGGCGTCGGGTGTCGACTCGTACCCCGCGTCGAGCGAGGCGAAGAGCTCGTCGGGCGAGTAGAGATGACCCCGGTAGGGGTCGAGGGGGAGGCCCGGTACGGGCGGGAAGACGAGGGCGCCGGAGAGCCGGACCCGCTCGGCCGCCTCGGACTCCATCGGGCAGCCGAGGAAGACGGCGCCGGCCGTGTCCACGGACAGGAGGTCCGCCGTACGGGCCGTCAGGTCGACGGCCTGGACGCGGAACCCGGCGAGTGAGCCGGCCGTCGAGACGACCTCGTCGAACTCGGCGAGGGATTCGATCTCGCGGTCGTGCGGGGCGTGAAGGGGGGTTGGCAGCATCCCGCCCATGCTAGGGGCTGCCGCCCGGGGGACACCGGGGTTTGGACCTCCGCCCCGCTCCGGCCCCCGGGGTTGTTCCGGCCTTCTTTCGCCCCCTCCGCCCCTGCCCGTCCCGACCTCGGGGCTCCGCCCCGGACCCCGCTCCTCAAACGCCGGAGGGGCTGAAATTCGCCCCTGAGGGCTGAAATTTGCCCCTGTGAGGCGGGGGGGAGGAGGGGCTGAAATTTGCCCCTGAGGCTGAGATTTGGCCCTGGGAGGTGGGCTGGAGGGGAGGGAATTTGTCGCGCAGCTGAAAGGGGGGCGGGCGCGCGGACCCCTGTGCCGCGCGCCCGGCTCGGTGAGTGGGGGTCAGCCCTGGACCGCTGCCGGGTCCATCCACATGACCTCCCAGGTGTGGCCGTCCAGGTCGTCGAAGGCGCGGCCGTACATGAAGCCCTGGTCCTGTGCCTCGCCGGTCCCCGAGCCGCCCGCCGCGATGGCGGCGTCGACCAGCTCGTCGACCTTCTCGCGGCTCTCGGCGCTCAGACACAGCAGCACCTCGCTGGTCTTCGTCGCGTCCGCGATCTCCTTCTTGGTGAAGTCCGCGTAGCGCTCCTTGCCGAGCAGCATCGCGATGATCGTGTCGCTGATCACCACGCAGGCGCAGTCGTCCGTGGAGAACTGGGGGTTGATCGAGTAGCCGAGCTCCGTGAAGAACTTCCTCGAGGCGGCGACGTCGGACACGGGCAGGTTCACGAAGATCATCTGCTGGTACATAGAAGGTTCTCCCGTCGGTGGTGTGCCGTTCGCAGGGATAGACCGGGGGTCCGCCCGGAACTCATCGCCCGGCGCGGACCCCTTTTCCCGAACATCGCGCGGAGTGCTCCGCGGGCCGGTCAGCGGATCAGGGGAAGCGCGGCCAGTTCGGCGACCGCCCAGGTCAGCGGGGCGAACGCGACGAATAGCGCCCCGGCGCGCAGGGCCGCCGCGCCGCGCAGCAGGGTGGCGGGCGCCCCCAGCCGCAGCAGTGCCGCCGTGGTGTCGGCCCGGGCCTGCCGCGCCTCGACGGCGGCGGTCGCCAGCGTCAGCAGCGTGCACCCGGCGACCAGCAGCGCGCCCAGCGTGGTCAGCGGACCGAAGGCGGGCCGGGCGCCGGTGTACAGCGTCGTCATGGCGAACACGCCCGACGCCACCGCGCACACCACGCCCAGCGGCTGCCCGATACGCCGCGCCTCCGACTGGAGCACCCGCCCGGCCAGCAGCCGCAGCGCGCCGGGACGTACGGCCTGGAGCAGCCATCCGCACAGATAGGTGATCGCGGGCCCGGCGAGGGCCAGACCGACCGCCGTCAGCACCCAGCCGAGCAGCACCCCGGCCGGACCGCCGACGAATCCGCCGGGCAGCCACAGCGCGGTGGCGGGTCCCGAACGGCTCGCGTACGTCTCCACGGCCAGCCCGGCCGCCAGCGTGGCCGCGCCCCAGGGGAGCCCGTTCGGGTAGCCCGGAGCGGGCGGCAGCCCGCCGGAGCCGGCCTCGGCGACCCGGCGCGGGTCCGGGCGCGCCCCGGGCACCCCCGCGACCTCGTACGGCGGACGGGTGTCCCCGTACACCGCGTCCATGTCGATGTCGATGTCCATGTCCACGAACGACGGCAGGTCCGTCCGCTCGTACGTGGCGGGCGTCCCGTGGGCGACCGCGGCCCGGCGGTCCTCCGCCGCCGTCGTCCCGGTCTCCCCGGAAGCGAACGCCTCGGCGGTCCAGTGGAAGTCGGGGCCGCCGGAGCCGTTCGGGGAAGGGGCCGGCGCGTCGGGTCCCGGCGGGGCGCCGCCGTCGGCGGCCGCCGACGCGTCCTGGAACCCGTCGCCCGTACCGGTCACGGTGAGACCCCCGCTCGTGCCGGTCACGGTGAGACCCTCGGCCGGGCCGGCCGTCGCGAGGCCCGTGGGCCCGCCGGGCCCGGTGAACGGCGCGGGCGTGGCGGGGATGCCGCCCGCCGGCCGTCCGGTACCGCGCACGGCGGTCCGTGGATTGCTCGCGACGGCGTTCTGCCGCGCCGACATCCAGGTGCGGCCGTACGACCACGCGGCGCGCACCGGACGGCCGCCCCGGGGACGCAGGGAAACGGCTGCCGCGCCCGAGGCCGCGACCGGCACCAGGGCGAGCAGCGTGAGCGCCGCAGGCAGGGGCAGCGACCGGCCGGAGGCGAGGAAGTCCGCCGCGGCGCCGCCGAAGGGGACGGCGGCCAGGTCGCCGCGCAGGTGGAGGAAGAGGAGCAGGGCGAGGAACGAGCCGAGGAGCGTGGACAGGGCGGTGGTGGCGGCGGAGATCGCCATCAGCCGGCCGGGCCCGAGACCGACGGCGGACAGGCCGGGCCGGGGCCGGGTGGCGGGGTCGGTGCGGGCGACCGCGACGGCGAAGTAGACCGTGGCGGCGAGGGGCACGACGCACCAGGCCAGGCGCAGCGCGCCGGCGGCCGAGGCGTCCGGGTGGCTCATCGCGTAACCCAGCGTGCACAGCAGCAGGAACCCGGTGCCCGCGGAGGCGGCGGCGACCAGGAGACGGCGGAGCTGGACGAGGGGGTGGCCCCCGCGGGCTAGACGGAGAGCGAGCACGCGGCCCGGCCTTCCGCCTCGGTGACGGGGGGCAGGTGGACGGTGTTCACACGCCGTCCGTCGAGCAGCGACACCGTGCGGTCGGCGAGGGCCGCGGTGTCCGGGTCGTGGGTGGCGAGGACGGCGGTGATGTTGTGCGAGCGGGCGGCCGAGGTGAGCGTGCGCAGCACCTGGGTCTGGTCGGCGCGGTGCAGCGGGGCCGTCGGCTCGTCGGCGAACAGCACGGTGGGGGTGGGGGCGAGGGCGCGGGCGACGGCCACCCGCTGCCGTTCGGCCTGGAGCAGGGCGTGCGGGCGCTTGCGGGCGCAGCGGCCGACGTCCAGGCGTTCCAGCCACTCCAGGGCGGCGGTCTTGGCGGCCCGGCGGGTCCAGCCGCGCAGCATCAGCGGGAGGGCGGTGTTCTCCCAGGCGTTCAGCTCGGGGATCAGGGTGGGGACCGGGTCGATCCAGCCGAACCGGTCGCGGCGCAGCCGCTCGCGGGTGAGCGGGCCCATGGTGTGCACGGGCGTGCTGTTGAACCAGACCTCGCCCTGCTGGGGCAGGAGCTGGCCGGACAGGCACCGCAGGAGGGTCGTCTTGCCGCTGCCGCGCGGGCCGCAGACGGCGAGGATCTCGCCCTCGCGGATGCCGAGCGAGACACCGCTGAGCGCGGGCGAGCCGTTGTGCTTGACGTGCAGGGCGCGCGCCCAGAGCACGTCGTTGTCAGGCGGGGCCACCATCGCGTACACCTCGTTCCGAGCTGATGTGCCGTGCCCGGCGATCTCTTCGAGGTCGCTCGGTCCCCCGGACGGGGGAACGAAGGCAGGGCCGATCGGTCACAGGGCACGCTAAGGAGTCGAGGCCGGGAGGCCGGACAGCACGCGGCCCCGGGCCGCCCATTCTCACTCGAACGGGCGCCACCGGGGCCGGTGTTGATCAGTCGGACGGAAGACCCGGTCCGCCGTGGGGACGCGGCGGGGCCGGGCTCGCGGCCGGGGATCAGCGGGGTGCGATCAGAGCTTGGTCCACGCCTCCGTCAGCACCTGGCGGACGATCCCCTCGATCTCGTCGAACGTCGACTGGTCGGAGATCAGCGGCGGCGAGAGCTGGATGACCGGGTCACCGCGGTCGTCGGCGCGGCAGTAGAGGCCGTACTCGAAGAGCTTCTTGGAGACGAAGCCGTAGAGCACGCGCTCCGACTCCTCGTCCGTGAAGGTCTCCTTGGTGGCCTTGTCCTTCACGAGCTCGATGCCGTAGAAGAAGCCGTTGCCGCGGACGTCGCCGACGATCGGCAGGTCGTGCAGCTTCTGCAGGGTCTTCAGGAAGTTCGCCTCGTTGTCCAGCACGTGCTGGTTGAGGCCCTCACGCTCGAACAGGTCGAGGTTGGCGAGGCCCACGGCCGCGGAGACCGGGTGGCCGCCGAAGGTGTAGCCGTGCAGGAAGGTGTTGTCGCCCTTGTAGAACGGCTCGGCGATACGGTCGGAGACGATGCACGCGCCGATCGGGGAGTAGCCCGAGGTCATGCCCTTGGCGCAGGTGATCATGTCCGGTACGTAGCCGAACTTGTCGCAGCCGAACATCGTGCCGAGGCGGCCGAAGGCGCAGATGACCTCGTCCGAGACCAGCAGCACGTCGTACTGGTCGCAGATCTCGCGCACGCGCTGGAAGTAGCCGGGCGGGGGCGGGAAGCAGCCGCCGGCGTTCTGCACCGGCTCCAGGAAGACCGCGGCGACGGTCTCCGGGCCCTCGAAGAGGATCTCCTGCTCGATCTGGTCGGCGGCCCAGCGGCCGTAGGCCTCGGGGTCGTCGCCGAAGAGCGGGGCGCGGTAGATGTTGGTGTTGGGGACCTTGTGGGCACCCGGGACCAGCGGCTCGAAGGGGGCCTTCAGGGCCGGCAGGCCGGTGATGGACAGGGCGCCCTGCGGCGTGCCGTGGTAGGCGACGGCACGCGAGATGACCTTGTACTTGGTCGGCTTGCCCTGCAGCTTGAAGTACTGCTTGGCGAGCTTCCACGCGGTCTCGACGGCCTCGCCGCCACCCGTCGTGAAGAACACCTTGTTCAGGTCGCCCGGCGCGTGGTGCGCGAGGCGCTCGGCCAGCTCGATGGCCTTGGGGTGGGCGTAGGACCAGATGGGGAAGAAGGCCAGCTCGGCGGCCTGCTTGGCGGCCACCTCGGCCAGCTCCCGGCGGCCGTGGCCGGCCTGGACCACGAACAGGCCCGCGAGACCGTCGAGGTAGCGCTTGCCCTTGTCGTCGTAGATGTAGGTGCCCTCACCACGGACGATGGTGGGAACGGGCGCGTTCTCGTACGAGGACATGCGGGTGAAGTGCATCCACAGGTGGTCGTACGCGGTCTTGCTGAGGTCCTTGGTGCTCACGGCTATCGGGTTCCCCACATGTAGGTCTGCTTCTTGAGCTTCAGGTAAACGAAACTCTCGGTGGAGCGCACCCCGGGCAGGGCCCGGATGCGTTTGTTGATGACGTCCAGCAGGTGGTCGTCGTCCTCGCAGACGATCTCGGCGAGGATGTCGAACGAGCCCGCGGTCATCACCACGTACTCGACTTCCGACATGGCAGCCAGCGCTTCCGCCACCGGGTCGAGGTCGCCCTCGACCGTGACGCCGACCATCGCCTGCCGACGGAATCCCACGGTGAGCGGGTCCGTGACGGCGACGATCTGCATGACGCCCTGGTCGAGCAGCTTCTGGACCCGCTGGCGCACGGCGGCTTCGGAGAGGCCCACGGCCTTGCCGATCGCGGCGTACGGGCGGCGTCCGTCCTGTTGGAGCTGCTCGATGATGGCGAGGGAGACGGTGTCCAACTGGGGACCGCCGTTCCTGGACTCGCGGGAGTCCCTGGGTTCCGCGCTTCGACTGGCCACGACCCCACTGTGCACGACGTATCGACAGTTCCGCAAGGTTCGGGCGATGAAATTCGTTGTTTGCGGGTACGTGTCTTGCGGATTTCGCAGCTCTGGGCCGTTCGGGGGTGTTGAAAACGCGGAGTCACGGATTAGGGTGGGGTCCAGGCATCTCAGGTAGTGGACACCTGGGCCGTTTGGACATCCGACAGGAGGGCCGGGCAGTGAGCACCGAGCTGCGTCGTCTGCGCAATTACATCGACGGAGAGTTCCGCGATGCCGCCGATGGACGGACCACGGAGGTGGTCAACCCCGCGACCGGCGAGGCGTACGCGACCGCGCCGCTCTCCGGCCAGGCGGACGTGGACGCCGCGATGGCGGCCGCCGCCGCGGCCTTCCCGGAGTGGCGGGACAAGACCCCCTCCGAGCGTCAGAAGGCCCTGCTGAAGATCGCGGACGCGTTCGAGGAGCGGGCCGAGGAACTGATCGCGGCCGAGGTGGAGAACACCGGCAAGCCGATCGGTCTGACCCGGTCCGAGGAAATCCCCCCGATGATCGACCAGATCCGCTTCTTCGCGGGTGCCGCCCGCATGCTCGAAGGCCGCTCGGCCGGCGAGTACATGGAGGGCATGACCTCGATCGTCCGTCGTGAGCCGGTGGGCGTCTGTGCCCAGGTCGCGCCGTGGAACTACCCGATGATGATGGCGGTGTGGAAGTTCGCCCCGGCTCTCGCGGCGGGCAACACGGTCGTCCTGAAGCCGTCGGACACCACCCCGGCCTCCACCGTCCTGATCGCCGACATCCTCGGCGGCATCCTGCCCAAGGGCGTCTTCAACGTCATCTGCGGCGACCGCGACACCGGCCGCGCGATGGTCGAGCACCCCACCCCGGCGATGGCGTCGATCACCGGCTCCGTCCGCGCGGGCATCTCGGTCGCCGAGTCGGCGTCCAAGGACGTCAAGCGCGTCCACCTGGAGCTGGGCGGCAAGGCCCCGGTCGTCGTCTTCGAGGACACCGACATCCCCAAGGCCGTCGAGGACATCTCGGTCGCGGGCTTCTTCAACGCCGGCCAGGACTGTACGGCCGCCACCCGCGTCCTCGTCCAGGACTCCATCCACGACGAGTTCGTCGCCGCGCTGGCCAAGGCCGCCGCCGAGACGAAGACCGGTCAGCCGGACGACGAGGACGTGCTCTACGGCCCGCTGAACAACCCCAACCAGCTCAAGCAGGTCGCCGGGTTCATCGAGCGGCTGCCCGCGCACGCCAAGGTCGAGGCGGGCGGTCAGCGGGTCGGCGACAAGGGCTACTTCTACGCCCCGACCGTCGTCTCCGGTCTGAAGCAGGACGACGAGATCATCCAGAACGAGGTCTTCGGCCCGGTCATCACCGTCCAGTCCTTCTCGGACGAGACCCAGGCGATCGAGTGGGCCAACGGCGTCGACTACGCGCTGGCCTCCTCGGTCTGGACGAAGGACCACGGCCGCGCGATGCGCCTGTCCAAGTCCCTCGACTTCGGCTGTGTGTGGATCAACACCCACATCCCGCTGGTCGCCGAGATGCCGCACGGCGGCTTCAAGAAGTCCGGCTACGGCAAGGACCTGTCGGGCTACGGCTTCGAGGACTACACGCGCATCAAGCACGTGATGACGTCGCTGGACGGCTGACGGCACACCGGGCGCGAACGTGGCCCCGGACGGGAGTCGATCCCGTCCGGGGCCACGCTCATCCCCCTGTTTCCCCCTTTTTCTCCCCGCTTTTTTGGGTGCAGGCTCAGGCGCTCTCGGTCACGCCGGAGAGCGACGGCTCGTCGGGCGCGCCCGGCTCACCCTTCTCCGTGTGGAAACCGGGCAGCTCGCCGGAGCCGCCCGCGGACCCCTTGCCGGGCTTGCCGGGCAAGGTCGTCGGGGGCAGCCCGGATCCGGTCGAGAAGGTGATGCCGGCCTGCCTCAGGATCGGCGCGCACGCCTTCTGCGCGGTCCGGTAGCTCTTCGAGGCCGGGTCGAACGCCTTGTCCGCCTTCATCCGCACGTCGAACCGGACGCGGCCCCGCTTGTCCTCCGAGGCGTGGAAGACCGGGAAGTACTTCTGGCCGTGGTCGCGCATGCAGGCCGCGAACGCGTCGTTGGCGGTGTTCACGTCGCCGGGAGCGTGCGAGGTCGGCCGGTACGCGATGACCGGCAGGGCTCCGCCCGCGGGCAGGCCGCCCCTGGGCGGTTCGCCGGTCCCGTCGTGCCGCGTGAGCCGGGGCGAGCCGGCGGTCCCCGTGGTCGTGGTGGTCACGGTGGTCCTGTCGGACGCCGAGGCGGCCGTGGCGGCCGAGGCGCTGACGGTCCCGAGCGTGGCGGCCGAGATCAAGGCGCAGGCCAGGGCGAGTCGTTGTGGCCGGGTGGCCAGTGCACGCATGGGCTTCCTCCATGGGGCGGGCGGCGGAGCCGCCGGTTCGGATGCGACGGCGCACGGTGACGCACCGGCGTCCGTCACGAGCCGTGCTTCGGCGGTCGTGACGGGATACGCGGTGCCGTGCTGGGCTCCAGCCAAGCCGGGGGGCGGTTACGGCACGGGAACGGTCGTCCTTATGGCGCCGCGACAGGGCCCGACACGGCTCCCGGGGGCGGAGGGGCCCCGTGCAGGAGCGCTTATCCCCGTGTAACCGCCCGCGCGTCACACTGACCGCCATGCGTGTGCTGGTGGTCGAGGACCATGAAGAGCTCGCCGAGACCGTGGCCGCCGGACTGCGCCGCGAGGGCATGGCGGTCGATCTCGCGCTGGACGGGCCCACGGCGCTGGAGCGCGCCACCGTCAACGGGTACGACGTCGTCGTGCTCGACCGTGATCTGCCCGGGGTCCACGGCGACCAGGTGTGCCGGACGCTGGCCGCGGGCGGCAGCCGCGCGAGGGTGCTGATGCTGACCGCGTCCGGCACCGTGGCCGACCGGGTCACGGGACTCGGCCTAGGCGCCGACGACTATCTCTCCAAGCCGTTCGCGTTCGCCGAACTCGTCGCACGGATACGGGCCTTGGCGCGCCGTGCGCAGCCCGCGCTGCCTCCTGTCCTGGTCCGCGGCGAACTGCGGCTCGACCCGGCGCGCCGACAGGCGACCCGGGGCGGTTCGGGCCTCGCCCTCAGCCCGAAGGAGTTCGCCGTGCTCGAACTCCTGCTGGCCGCGCAGGGTGCCGTGGTCTCCACCGAGCAACTCCTGGAGCGGGCCTGGGACGAGGCGGCCGACCCCTTCAGCCAGACCGTGAAGGTCACGGTGAGCCGGCTGCGCCGCAAACTGGGGGAGCCGCCGCTGATCGCGACGGTGGACCGGGCGGGATACCGCATCGCATGACCGACGCGTCCGCGAGCCCGAACCGGCCGTCCCCGCACGGCCCGCGGCCCGGGCCGGAGGGGTGGGCATCGGGTGGTGGTCGGTGGCGGAGTCTCGGGGGCCCTCGGCGGCCGGGGCTCGGCGGGGTTCGGTGGCGGCTGGCGCCGCGCAGCATCCGGTGGCGGCTGACCCTGCTCTACAGTGCCCTGTTCATGGCCGCGGGCGCGGCCCTGCTCGGCTTCACCTACCTCCTGGCGTCGCGGTCCGCGCCCTCCAAGGGCGTTGTCTCGTCCGTCGAAGCCGGGATGCCCGCGGGCCAGGGCCTCACCACCACCGTCCCCGATCCGCCGGCGCTCACGACGTACGCCGAAGCCCTGCGCGCCGATCAACTGCACCAACTGCTCGTCGAGGCGGGCGTCGCGCTCGCCGTGATGACCTTCGCCTCCGTGGCCCTGGGATGGATCATGGCCGGACGGGTCCTCGCCCCGCTGCGTACGATGACCGCCGCCGCCCGGCGGATCTCCGCGGACAACCTCCGTCAGCGGCTGGCCGTGCCGGGACCGGAGGACGAACTCAAGGCGATGGCGGACACCTTCGACGACGTACTGGGGCGGCTGGAGGGCGCGTTCGAGGCGCAGAAGCAGTTCGTCGCCAACGCGTCGCACGAACTGCGCACGCCTCTCACGCTCCAGCAGGCGATCGTGGACGTCGCGCTCGCCGACCCCGGCGCGTCGGTGGAGAGCCTGCGGGCCGCGTGCCTGCGCGTCCGGGCCGCCGGACAGGAACAGGAGCGCCTCATCGACGCCCTGTTGACCCTCGCCCGCAGCCAACGCGGGCTGCGGAGCGGGGAGTTCGTCGACCTCGCCGAGACGGTGCGGGACCTGCTGCCGGACGGCGGTTCCGAGCCGGGCGCGCCGGTCGTACGGGCCGACCTCGGCTCCGCGCCCGTGCTGGGCGACCCCCAGTTGATCGAGCGTCTGGTGGTCAACCTCGCGGACAACGCGGTACGGCACAACACCCGCGGGGACGGGGAGAGTTGGGTCCGTCTGTGGACCGGGACGGAGGCGGGGTTCCCGGTCCTGCGGATCGACAACACGGGCCCGGTGATCCCGCGCGACCAGGTGGCAGGACTCTTCCAGCCGTTCCGGCGGCTCGGCACGGAACGGACCCGCGCGCGGCCCCGGACGCGCCCGCACGGGCAGGGCCGCCCCCGCGAGGGACTGGGGCTCGGTCTGTCCATCGTCACGGCCGTCGCCACCGCCCATGGCGGCACGGTCGAGGCGTGGCCGCGCCCCCAGGGCGGCCTGTCGGTACGGGTCACTTTCCCGCCGTGCGTGCCGCCCGCGTCCTCCACGAGCCGGGATCCGGACACGGATCCGGACACGGATCCGGACAGGGAGCCGGGCCGGGGACGGCCGGCGGTCCCGCGCCCGGAGTTCTCGGGACGCCCGGAAACGGATCGACAGGGTGTCGGGTCGGCGGGCGACTGATCGACGCAGCGTCCATTGTCCGGAACGAGCCCGGGTCGGCATGCTTCGCGCGTGCCCGTGAATCGGAAGACCTCGACGCTGTCCCGCCGGTCCCTGCTGCGCGCCCTGGGCGGCGGTGCCGCGCTCGGAGCCCTCGCCGGATGCGGGGTACCGGCCGCGTACGTGGCACCTGGCGACCGGGCCGGAGCCGACCTCTCCGCCTCGGACAAGCGGCTGACCTGGGCAAACTGGCCGCTGTACATAGACACCGACGACGAGGACACGACCCGGCGGCCGTCACTGGAGGCCTTCGAGAAGCGCACCGGGATCTCCGTCGACTACGTCGAGGAGATCAACGACAACGACGAGTTCTTCGGCAAGATCAGCCCGTCCCTGATGAACCACCAGCGGACCGGGCGCGACCTCATCGTCATCAGCGACTGGATGTGCGCCCGCTTCGTCCGGCTCGGCTGGGTGCAGGAGATGGACCGGTCCCGGCAGCCGAACGTCACCAAGTACCTGGACCCGCTGCTGCGCTCGCCCGCCTTCGACCCCGGCCGCAAGTCCTCGGTGCCGTGGCAGTCGGGGATCACCGGCATCGCGTACAACCGCCGCAAGCTCGGCCGCGAGATCAGGCACGTGTCCGATCTGTGGGCCGACGACCTCAAGGGCCGGGTCACCCTGCTCTCCGGCCTGGACGAGGCGTTCGCGCTGCTCATGCAGGCCGACGGCGTCGACATCACGAAGTGGCGGGCCGACGACTTCCACCGGGTGTGCGACCGGGTCGAGAAGCAGGTGCACCGCGGGCAGATCCGCCGCTTCACCGGCAACGACTACATCAAGGACCTCGCGAGCGGGGACGTGCTCGCCTGCCAGGCCTACTCGGGCGACGTGATCCAGCTCCAGGCCGACAACCCCGACATCCGCTTCGTCGTCCCCGAGGAGGGCGCCGAACTGTGGGCCGAGTCGCTGATGATCCCCAACCTCGCCCGGCACAAGGGCAACGCGGAGAAGCTCGTCGACTACTACTACGAGCCGGCGGTGGCCGCCGAGCTGGCCGCCTGGGTCAACTACGTCTGTCCGGTCCCCGCCGCCCAGGACGTCCTCGCCTCCTCCAAGGACGAGGACACCGCGGCCCTCGCCGAGGACCCGCTGATCTTCCCGGACGCGACCATGCGCAAGCGCCTCGCGATCGCCCGCGACATCACCGCCGCCGAACGCACGGAGTTCGCCAAGCGCTGGAACGCGATAGCCGGCCTGTGAACCGGGGGCCGGGCCGGGGTCAGGGCTCGCGCAGCAGGGCCCGGGCCCGTGCCAGCCGGCGTGTCCCGGCCGGGTAGGGCAGCGCCCTGGCCAGCGACTCGGCCCGGGTCAGCTCCTTCGCGGCCTCCCGCGCCGGGGCGAGCCGCGACAGCGAGGCGCCGAGGACGATCCGTGCCTCCACCTCCCTGAGGCGTTCCCCGGTCCGTTCGGCCCGGGCCGCTTCGGCGCACGCGAGCCGCAGGGCGGCCTCGGCCCGCCCCGACAGGAGCTCCGCCCAGGCCACCAGCACCGGCGCGTCGTCGGTGTGACCGGCCAGGGCGCGCAGCGCCTGGTCCGGGTGGCCGGTGCGCAGGGCGAGTTCGGCGCGCGCCGTGCGCACCTCGTGCTCCGCCTGCCGGTCTCCGAGCTCGGTGGCGACTCCTTCCGCGCGGTCCAGGAGGGGCACCGCCTGCTCCGCCGCGCCCGCGCAGACCCGTACGCGGGCCAGGGTCGCGAGGGCGTACGGAAGGCACCAGCCGTCGTACGCCTCCGCGCCCGCGACCGCTTGCTCCGCGAGGGCGAGGGCCGGCCCGGGCTCTTCGAGCAGCAGCCGCAGTTCCGCGAGGTTCCCGCGCTCGAACGCGGCGGCCGTCGGATCGCCCGACCGTTCGGCGAGGCCGAGCGCGCGGGTTCCGATGGCGACGGCCTCCCGCAGTCTTCCCGCGCGCCGCGCGTTCTCGCGCAGCATCGACAGGACCGAGCCGAGCAGGGTCGGATCGCCGTAGGCCTCGGCCGGTGCCAGCGCCTGGTCGCCGGCCTCGCGCGCCTGGTCGAAGCGGCCGGCGAGCCCCAGGTTGGCGGCCTGCATCGCGAAGGCGCGGGCCACCAGCCGCTGGCCGGACGCTCCCGGCACGTTCCGCGCCGCGGTCAGGGCCTGCCCGGCGGCCTCGTGCCCGGCCGTGTACCGCCCCTGGACACAGCGGACCACGGACAGGGCGAGGAAGTGGGTGGCGGCCGGTTCCGCTCCGGTCTCCGCGGTCACCGGGTGCTCCCGCAGGGTGCGGCGTGCGGCCGCCGGTGCGCTCGTCCTGGCCAGGGTCTCGGCGAGCAGTGCCGCGGCGAGGACGGCATCGTCACGGTCCTCGCGCCGCTCGAACTCCGCCAGCGAGAGCCGCAGGGCGTCGGCGGCCTGCTCGAAGTGGCCCATCCTGCGCAGGACATGGGCGTGCGCGAGCCGGGCGCGGGCCGCGTCGACGTCCAGCCGGGCCACCAGGTCGCGGTAGTAGCGGTCGGCGGTGTCGTTCGCGTACAGGGCCGCGGCCCGCTCCGCCGCGCGGCGCAGGTACTCGGCCGCGCGGGGGTCGTCGGCGCGGGCGAAGTGGGAGGCCAGGGTGTCGACGGCGTCGGGACGGCGCCGTCTGACCGCCTGCGCGAACGCGGCGTGCAATTGCCGGCGACGGACCCCCGCGAGCTGTTCGTAGCAGGTGAGCCGGACCAGCGGATGTCGGAAGGCCACCCCTTCCTCGGACCGCCCGGCCACCACGACGGGCCGTTCCTCGACGAGCGAGGCGGCGATGGCCTGTTCCAGGGCGTCGGCCGCCGCGGCCCCGGCCACCGGGGGGTGCAGCCCGTGTTCGGCGACGTCGAGCAGTTCGGACAGCGCGGTGTCGCCGCCCGCCACGGCGAGCGCCTCGACGACGCGGCGCGCGTCCGCGTCGAGCCGTACGAGCCGGTCGGCCACCAGCCCCCGTACACCTTCGGGAGCGAGACCCCCGTCGTCCTCGCCGGCCAGGCCATGGGCGAGTTCGAGGGCGAACAGCGGGTTGCCGAGGGAGAGTTCCCACACCCGGTGGACCCGGTCCTCCCGCGAGAGGTCCGCGGCCGCGTCGCGGACGACGGCCAGGCACGCCTCCTTGCCGAGCCGGCTCAGCTCCTCGCGCACGCCGTGACGCCGGCGCAGGAGGGACGCCACGGCCGATCGGCGCGCGTCGCCGTCGGGCAGCTCCTCCTCGCGGTAGGTCGCCAGGAACCGCAGGGCCGTGTCCCGCTCCGCGGCCCGGCGGGCCAGATGGCCGAGCAGGCGGTACGAGCCCGTGTCCGCGGCGTGCAGATCGTCGAGGACGACCAGCACCGGACGGGCCGCGGCGAGGTCGCCGAGGAGCGCCGTGATGCCCCGGAACAGCCGGTCCCGTTCCTCCTCCGGACTGCGCTCACCGGAGGTTCCCACCTGTCCCAGCGACGGGAGGAACGAGGCCAGTTCGGGGTACTCGGAGCCGACCCGGGCCCGCTCGGCGGCGCTGTGCTCGGCGAGCCAGCCCTCCAGCGCCTCCGCGAACACCCCGTACGGCGTGTGCCCCTCGGCGTCCTGGCCGCCGCCCCACAGCACGGCCGTGCCGTCCGCGGCGGCGCGCCGGGCGACCTCGCTCACCAGTCGGGTCTTGCCGATGCCCGCCTCGCCGCTGAGCAGGGTGACGGGTGGCCCGACCGCCGCGAGGAGCCGTTCGAGCACGGCGTCCCGGCCCCGCAGCGGCGGCTCGGTGCGGGTGGTCCGCAGCAGGGCGGGGAGCGGCGGGGCGGTGGGGACGGGGGCGGGTGCCGCGGCCAGGGCGGCCCGGTGCAGCCGTTCCGTTTCCGGTCCGGGCCGTACGCCCAGTTCCGCCGAGAGGACCTCGTGGCACGCGTGGTACTGGCGTACGGCCTGGCGGCGCAGCCCCTGGCGCAGCAGGGCGTCGATGAGCACGCGGTGGGCCAGTTCCTCGGCCGGGCTGAGGGCGAGGACCTGTTCGGCCACGGCCGCCGCTTCGGCGGCGGCGCCCCGGTCCAGGTGCTCCTCGGCGAGCCGGAGAAGCACCTGCTCCCGCAGGAGGGCGAGTTGCCCGCGCCGTTCCTCGGCCCAGCTCGCGTAGCGGTCCTCCGGCAGGATCTCACCGGTGAACCGGCCCAGCGCGTCGGTCAGTTCGTCCACTCCGCCGTCGGCGAGGGCGGCCCTCGCGGCTGCCTCGGCGTCGTCGGCGTCGATCCACACCGCGGCCGGGTCGAGGTGGAGCAGCGCGCCGTCGGAGATCAGGTACGAGGAGGCGGCGCGCTTGGCGAGTTCGGGTTCGAGGGCGTGGCGGGCGGCGTGCAGGGCGACGCGGAGGCTGCCCGCGGCGGCCTGCGCGTCGGCGTCGGGCCAGCAGACGTCCATGGCCTGACCGCGGTGGAGCCGGTGGCCGGGGACGACGGCGAGCAGTTTCACTAGAGCGCGCGCGCCGGGCCGGGGCCAGCGTTCGGCGAGTTCGGGGCCGCTGTCACGGGTCGCCCGGAACCCGCCGAAAAGGTGCAGACGCAACAGCGGAGCCTCGGGTTCCGTCCCGTTCGTCTGGCGTGCGTTCATCAGGGCGACAGAGTAACCGAGCATGCCGAGACCCCCCGGGCGTGGCCCGGGGGGTTCGTCGCGGAGAGCCGGCCGGCTCCCTCTACCAGCCGGTTCCCCGCGGTCTGTGCCGTACGGGGCTCAGGAGAGCTTGTACGTGGTGACCTGGTGGATGCCGTTGTCGGTCAGCAGGTAGCCGCCGCCGAACTCGCCGGCGGCACGGTCGCGGCCGGTGTCGTCGCTGTTGAGCGACAGCACCTCGTCGACCCCGTCGCCGTCGAGGTCGCCCGCGAAGTAGTTCCGGGCGCCGTTGAGCGCGGGGATGCCGCCGACGGACGGGGCCCAGGTGTCCTCGGACTCGAACATGCTCGGGTCCCAGAGGTCCAGACCGGCCTCGCTGCCGGCGACGAGGAGTTCGCGCCCGCCCGGGCCCGTCATGAAGCCACCGCCGTACGACTGCGGCAAGACGAACTGCGTCGTGTCGTCGCCGTCCGCCCGGTACCGGCGGAACGACGCCGTGCCCCCCTCGTACAGCGCCCCGTCCTTGGCGAAGTAGCTGTTGTGCGTCCACATGCCGCCCGAGATGCCCGAGTGCAGCACCTCGCCGGTGCGGCCGTCGCGGATCTCGAAGTAGTTCTGCGGGCTGAGCGTGCCGGAGTCGAACTTGATGGGCGCGTTCACCGCCCACAGGTAGACCACCGCGTGCCCGTCGGCGTACGGGATCTCCTTGGAGGCGAAGACACCCTCATTCGGGATCGCGGTGCGGACGCCGCCGACCGCGGTGTCCGGCGCCTTCGGCGCGACCGACCAGCGGACCTTGCCGGTCTTGGCGTTGAGCGCGACCGCGTTCGTCACCGGCGTGGTCAGCTGCCACGCGTCGAGGCCGGCGTACGAGGCGTACACCTGGCCGTCGTTGACGGACGTGTCGGCGAAGCGCACCTCGCCCGCGTCCTTGGGCGCGCTGTACGCCCAGATGGCGTGGCCGTCGCCGTAGTAGGCGCGCAGCGCGTCCGTCGGGACGAGGAGGTCCAGCTCGCCGTCGCCGTTCAGGTCGGCGAGCTGCGTCGAGCGGACGTACTGGCCTTCGGGGGCGTCGATCGTGGCGATCGTCCTGCCGGTCTTCCCGTTGAGGACGACCGTCGCGGTGTCGGCCGCGACGACGATCTCGGTCTTGCCGTCGCCGTTGACGTCACCGGTCTCGATGTCGTGGACGGCGCCGGGCATGGTGGCCTGCCACAGCTTCTCCGGCTTGCCGCCGCCGACGAGCGACGGACCCGAGTAGGCCCATACTCCGTTCGACGAACCGCCCATGATCAGGTCGTTCTTGCCGTCCTTGTCCAGGTCGGCGCCCTTGGCGTAGGCGATGTCGCCCTGGAGCGGCGTGACATCCTCCGCCTTGCCGTTGCCCAGCTTGAACGTACGGATGTTCTGCCCCTGGTCGACCACGCGCACGTGCGTGCCCTGGGCGTCGCTGTAGACGTCCTGGTACATCGGCGCGGCGGCGACACCCTTGCTCTGCCACTTGACGGTGCCCTTGCCGGAGAACACGGTCAGGGACGCGTAGCGCGAGCCGCCGCGGTTGTCCGGGGCGTTGACCTCGCGGTCGTCCTGGGCGGAGGTGACCAGCGTGCCGTCGGCCACCCCCAGGCCCCAGACGCTGGGTCCGTCGTGGCTGTTGGCCGCGTCCCGCTTGGTCGTGCTCGACCAGAGCGGCTTGCCCGCGTCGGAGCCGTCGAGCACCCGGATCGTGCTGGCGTTGACGTACAGGTTCTCGTCGAACGAGGACTCCGCGACCGCGTACTCGTCGCCGGCCTTGGCGCCGAGGTCGCCGACGGTCAGCGCGGTGGGCACCACGTTGACGCGGCTGTCCAGGGTGGCGCGGTCACCGGTCTTCAGGTCGTACGAGGCGACCTCGTAGCGCACCCCGTTCGTGGCGTCCGTCTGCTCGATCGTGACGAGCCGCTTGCGGCCGGCGTCCAGGCGGAGCTGGCGGCTGTACAGCATGGTGTCGGTCTGCCAGGCGACGGAGCCGTCGGCGGTGTCGAGCACGAGGGTGCGGCCGCGCGCGTCGACGCCGTCGGCCTGGCCCAGGTTCCAGGAGACGGCGACCTTGCCCTTGCCGAGGTCCTGGATGTCGCCCCAGTTCCCGTACCGGGCTTCCTTGGTGTCGTACGTCCACGTCTGCGCCGGGGTCAGTTTGCCGTCCGCGGACGAGAAGCGGATGCCCGTGAGGGTGAGGGTCGCGTCGGCCGGGACCTTCGCGTCGCTGCTCAACCGGGGCGCGTCGGCGACCAGCAGGGTGCCGTCGACGATCTTGACCATGGAGGCACGGTTGTAGAGCTTCGACCAGACGGTGGCGCCGGTCTTTCCGTCCAGGACGGTCACGAACGTGCCGGTGCTGAGCGACGAGCCCGGCGAGGAGAACGGCCGCGGGTACGGGTTCGCGCCGACCAGCGCCGAGAACACCAGGTCCGGTACGCCGTCGCCGGTCAGGTCGCCGGCCGAGTAGCCGGAGTCCGAGTGGGCCGAGAACGGCGAGACCGCGTTGTAGCCCATGAGGATCTGCGCCGGGTAGGGCTCGACCCGCCACACCTGGAGCGGCTTTACCTGCCAGTCCGTGAAGAACGAGCTGCTGGTGCGGGCCCACGTCTGGCTTCCGTCGGCGGCGTGGCGCTGCACGTAGCCCATGCTGTTGACGGAGAAGTAGTCGCCGTTCTTGCCGATCGGCACCGTGGCGCCCATGCCGCGCACGCCTTCCAGCGTGGACTTCGCGGTCATGGTGACCTTGGTGGTCGCGCCGACGTCCGTGGACGTGTCGTCCAGCTTCGAGCCGGAGCCGGAGCCGGAGCCGGAGCCGGAGTCCGTGCCCGGGTCGGTCGCGGCCGAGCCGTCGTCCGTCTTCGTACCGGTGGTGTCCTGGGCCTCGACGTACGGGTCGAGGGTCACGTTGGCGGCCAGCGTCTTCGCCTCGGCGCTGGTCAGCTTGATCGGCGAACCGCTGTCGCCGTCGTCGGCCAGGGCCTGCGGGGCGGCGGTCAGGCACAGGCCCGCCGCGACCAGGGCGGAGGCGAGCCGCAGGGCCCGCCGCGAGTGGTGGGCGCTCATCACTTGGCTCCCTGAGTGAAGCGGATCGCGGTGGCGTCGGCGATCACGGACTGGTTGTACGCGTACTGGAGGGCGTCGGTGCCGGCCTGGTTCGCGATGCCGACGGTGGCCCCCGCGCCCTTGTCGGGGACCGACTGGTACTGGAGGGTCACGGCGCCCGTGGCCTCGTCGAAGACGGCCTCGAAGGTGGAGCGGCCCGAAGTGCCGTTCGCGTAGGCGGCGTTGTTCCAGACGATGGCGAACCTGCGGTTGCCCGCGGTGCCGGTCGTGGCGGTCTGCACCGACGACTTCTTGTCGAGGGTCAGGTCGTCCCACAGCGGGGCGATGAAGCCCTTGACGCCGTTCACGCCGGTCGTCGGCAGCGCGGTGTTGCTGTAGTCGCCGACGCGGGAGGACAGGAAGTTGACCAGACCGTCGGTGGTGACCGAGGCGGAGGTGTACGAGACGCCGTACAGCTTCACCGGGAAGGGCAGCGCGACCGGGGCGGAGTCCTCGTCACCGGACAGCGCGACCTTCTTCGAACCCGGGATCCACGCGTAGGTGGCCGGGGCGCAGGAGTTGCCCGACTTGTCGGTGCGGTTGGGGACCTGGACGTTCTTGGTCAGGTCGGCGGTGCCGACGGCGGCGGCGCCGGTGTAGACACCGTTGCACAGGACCGGGACGGCCGGCTTCACGGCCAGGCTGTAGGAGCCCTCGGCGACCTTCGCGAAGGAGTAGGCGCCCTTGGCGTTCGTGGTGACGGCGTCCAGCGGAGCGCCGTTCAGCTCGACCGTGGCACCCGCCAGCGCCTTGCCGGTGACGTCCAGGACGGTGCCGGAGACCTTGTGCGAGGGCACCGGGTCCAGCGCGACGTCCTGGGTGTAGGCCTGGCTGTCGGCGAAGGTGACGCCGGTGACCGAGCCGTCGGCGTAGCCGTAGCCGGAGAACGCGAAGGAGTACGTGCCGGCGGGCAGCGGCAGACGGTACGAACCGTCGGCGCCGGTGGTGACCGTCCGTGTGGAGCCGGCGGTGTCGACCGCCTTCACCGTGATGCCCGGCAGGACCGCGCCGGTCGCCTTGTCGGTGAGCCTGCCGGTGACGGTGGCCGCCGTGTGCGGGGCCTTGTCCACGGAGGCGAGGATGTCGAGCTTGCCCTCGCCCCACACGTTGTTCATGCCGGCGGTGCCGCCGCAGTGCGTGTCGTCGATGTCACGGGCACCCTCGTTCAGCAGCGCACGCGTCGCGTCGATGTCGCCGATCAGCGACGGGGCCGCCGACCAGAGCAGCGCCACGGCACCCGCGACGTGCGGGGTCGCCATCGACGTGCCCGAGATGGTGTTGTAGGACGAACCCGGCCAGGTGGAGGGGATGTTGACGCCCGGAGCCGAGATGTTCGGCTTCATCGACCCGTCGACCAGCGAGGGGCCGAAGCCGGAGAACGACGCGATCTTGCCGGTGGAGTCGTAGGCGCCGACGCCGTAGGACGGGGCCTGCGATCCGGGCGCGTGGGCCGTGGAGCAGGTCTTGCCGTCACCGTCGTTGCCCGCGGCGAACGCCTCGAAGATGCCCGCGGAGTTCCAGGCCTCGACGATGTCCTGGTAGAACGTCGTGTCGCCGCCGCCCCAGGAGTTGTTGACGATGTTCGGGGCGAGGTCGGGGCGCGGGTTCTGCCCGTTGTGGTCGGTCGGCGCGAGGATCCACTGGCCGGCCGCGAGCAGCGACTCGTCCGAGCAGGAGGAGGACTCGCAGCCCTTGGCGGCGATCCACTTCGCGTTCGGCGCGACACCGACGCCGTGCTTGCCGACCATCGTGCCCATCGTGTGGGTGCCGTGGCCGTTGTTGTCGCACGGGGCGGCGCTCGTGCCGCACTCGCCGGTGGGGTCGTACCAGTTGTAGTCGTGCGTGAAGGTGCCGTCACCGTTGTTGCCGCGGTACTGCGCGACCAGGTCCGGGTGGTCGTACTGCACGCCCGAGTCGACGTTGGCGATGACGATGCCCTCGCCGCGGTCGTCGTACTGGTTCCACACGTCGTCGGCGTTGATGTCGGCGACGCCCCACTCCGGGGTGTCGTCCCCGGCGGCGGAGGAGTCCGTACCCTTCGAGGCGGTGCGGGACTTGGTGACCTTGCCGTCCGCCGTCTCGATGTCGTCGAGCTTGTAGTGCTGCTCCTTGACGATCTTCGCGACGTCCGGACGCGCGGCCAGCGCGTTCACCAGCTCCTGGTCACCGGTGACCTGGACCGCGTTCGCGATCCAGTAGTCCTTGTGACCGACCTTCTCCTTGTCCAGGAACGACGTGAGCGAGGTCTGGGTGGCCTCGGCCTTCGCGCGCAGCGCCTTGAACGCGGCCTTGGCCTTCGCCGCGTGCGACTTCTGCTTGCGGGCGCCGGACAGATCCGCCTGGTCCTTCAGGACGACGAAGAAGGTCGCCTCGCCGCCCTTGGCCACGGCGGTGGAGAGCGCGGAGTCGACCTTGGCGGACGGGGTGCCGTCGGCGGCGAGGGCCGGTACGGGCGCGGTCAGCAGGGCGGTCGCGGTGAAGGCGGCCGCCACCCAGACGGCGCCTCTGCGCCGGGGCGGTTGGGGCAGGTGCATCGGGGGTGCTCCTCCAGGACGGGATGGGGGGAGCCCGGACGCTAGGCAGACGCCGTTACTCGGGCATTACAGGGTTCGGCCCCGGCCGTACAACTGCCCCTGTTCCAGGGCGAACCAGACCTCGTACTTCTGTCGTCGCGACAACACCGAGCGCCCTGAACGAAGTTGGGGCCGGACGGGAGCGGGTCGCCCCGGCCGACGGTGAGGTTGGGCGGGAGCGGGTCGCTCCGGCCGCGCGGCGCCGGTACGGGAGCGGGTCGTCCCGGTCGCGGCCGAATCCCCTTTCCCGCGGCGCCTTTGCCCGTTCTTTACAACCCCGTCCGCCGCCCGCTCGTCTCTCCGCTCGATCCGTAACCGGCCCGCCGTTCCCACCGGCGGGCGGACCGACGAAAGAGAGCGATCCATGCGCCGAACCGTCTTCAGTGCCACGGCACTCGCGTGCACCGCCGTGCTGGTGGGCACGGTGCCCGCGTTCGCCGACGGGGCCTCCCCGCGCCCCTCGACCCGGCCGAGCGTCACCGCGGCCCCGGCCTCCGCGAGTCCCACCACCGCCCCCGCCCCCGCGAGCCCCACCGCGACGCGGGCGCCGTCCGCCGTCCCCAGCGCCGCGCCGACGCGGGCGCCGTCCTCGCGGCAGGTATCCGTCCGGCCGAACGGAGCGCCCGACACCGGCGTGGCACCGGCGGCGACCTCGTCCTCCGGCCCGGCGGCCGGGCTCGTCGGCGGGAGCGCCGCCGCCGTGTTCGCCCTGGGCGCTGGCGTGTTCGCCGTACGCCGTCGGCGGGCGACCGGGGAATGAAGTCCCTCTCCAGGCGTGCGTTCGTCGCCACGGCGGCGGCCGCGCTGCTCGTGGGGTGCGGCGGCCACCCGGCCACTTCGTCCGCGCACCCGCGGCCCGGCGGCACACCCGCGACCGCACGGCCCGGCGGCGGCTCCACGGCCTCGCGGCCCGCCGTGAAGCCGGCGCGCGCGATGGCGCGTTCGGTGCCGGTCGGGCTGCGGATACCGGCCATCGGGGTCGACACCCCGCTGACGCGGCTCGGACTGGCCCCGGACGGCGGCGTGCAGGTGCCGCCGGTCACGGCACACGACCGGGCCGGCTGGTACCGGTACTCGCCGACGCCGGGTCAGAAGGGTCCGTCGGTGATCCTCGGTCACGTGACGGTCGGCCCGTACGGCGACGGCGTCTTCCGTCACCTCGCGCGCCTGCGTCACGGCGACCGGATCGTCGTGCGCCTGGAGAACGGCGGAGCGGCCGGGTTCACCGTCGACGACGTCCGTACCGTCGCCAAGGCCGACTTCCCCTCGGACGCGGTCTACGGCGACGTGGACCGCCCGGAGCTGCGGCTCATCACCTGCGGAGGTCCCCGCTCCGGGAGCGGCTACCGCGACAACGTGATCGTGTTCGCGGCGCTGACGTCCGCGAGCCACTGACCCCCGGCCGGCTGTCCGGGATCCTGGGCCGCGGGACCGTACCCCCGCGGCCCGGGATCGTCCGCTCCCGCCACCGTCACGACCATGGAGAATGTTGAAAGGGTCCCGTGAGAAGGCGGCGTCCGAGCTGTTCGCCGCCCTCTACCCGCGCCTCGCCGGCTGGTGCCGCCGTCTCGTCGACGACGACGGGACGGCCCATGAGATCGCCTCGGAGGCGTTCACCCGGCTCTGGTCCCGCTGGACCTCCGTGGCCGAGCCGCGGGGATTCCTGTACGTCACGGCGGCCAACCTCGTCCGGGACCACTGGCGCAAGCTGGAGCGCGAACGCAGGGCCGTGCACCGGGCCACCGCCGAGGTCGCCGTCGGCCCGCCGAACGAGCAGACCGATCCCTCCGTACGCCTGCTCGTGCAGTCGCTGCCCGAACGGCTGCGCGTCCCGATCCTGCTGCACTACTACGCTGACATGCCGATCCGGGAGGTGGCCGCGCTGACCGGGCGCAAGGAAGGAACGATCAAGGCCGATCTCCACGCGGCCCGCGAGATGCTCCGCGCCCACCTGAGGAGAAGTCTTGATCACACACTCTGACGACGGTCCGGACTTCGGCCCCGACGACCCGCTCGCCGTCATCATGCGGCCCCCGTCCGAGTACCTCTCGCCACCGGCCGGCCGTTACGAGGCGATCCGCCGGGGCGCGGCCCGTCGCCGGCTGCTGCGCGCCGTGGCAGGGGCCGCCGTGGCGTGCGCCCTCGGCGCTCTCGTCGTGCTGCCGCTCCGGTCGGCCGCGCCGGAGGCGCCCGTGTCCCCGGTGGTCCCGCTGGCCCCGCCGCCCGCGAGCAGCCCCACGGCCGAGCCCACTCCGTCGGTCTCGCCCGGGCCGGTCAGCCCCCGACCCGGCGGGAGCGGCCCTTCGCGCCGGACGCCGGCACCCAGTACCGTGCCCACGGCCCGGACGACCGCCGTCCCCACGCTCACCCGCACCCCGTCGGCGACGCAGGCGTCCGCGCGGGCGTCCGCGCCCGCGACCGCCCGGCCGTCCGCCGCCCGGACCGGGGCCGTTCCCACCCCGTCCAGGGAGGACCAGCGGTGACGGTCCAGGGGGCCGGCGCAACCGTCCCGGGGGCCGGCGGTGGCTGTCCAAGGGGGCCGACGGCAGGGGTGATCGCCGCCCATAAAGCGGTCCTTTGAGTAGCCATAAGTCAGTCTTATGAGGTCATAGCCCGGACCCGCCTACTGACTTAGGTTTGCCTCAGTTTAGGCTTCCCGTCGAGTCCCCTGCCCCTGCTCGAAGGGAATCTGATCATGCCTCGCCCTCTGCGGGTAGCCATTGTCGGAGCCGGCCCCGCCGGAATCTACGCCGCCGACGCGCTGCTGAAATCCGCAGTGGCCGTCGAGCCCGGTGTCTCCATCGACCTGTTCGAGCGGATGCCGGCCCCGTTCGGTCTCATCCGTTACGGCGTCGCCCCCGATCACCCCCGGATCAAGGGCATCATCACCGCCCTGCACCAGGTGCTCGACAAGCCCCAGATCCGCCTCTTCGGCAACGTCGACTACCCGCGCGACATCAACCTCGACGATTTGCGCGCCTTCTACGACGCGGTGATCTTCTCCACCGGCGCCACGGCCGACCGTGCCCTCGACATCCCCGGTGTCGACCTCGACGGCTCGTACGGCGCGGCGGACTTCGTCTCCTGGTATGACGGTCACCCGGACGTCCCGCGCACCTGGCCGCTGGAGGCCGAGAAGGTCGCCGTCCTCGGCGTCGGCAACGTCGCGCTGGACGTAGCCCGCGTCCTGGCCAAGACCGCGGACGAACTGCTGCCCACCGAGATCCCGCCGAACGTGTACGAGGGGCTCAAGGCCAACAAGGCCCTCGAGGTCCACGTCTTCGGCCGCCGCGGCCCGGCGCAGGCGAAGTTCAGCCCGATGGAGCTGCGCGAGCTGGACCACTCGCCGAACATCGAGGTCGTCGTCGACCCCGAGGACATCGACTACGACGAGGGCTCGATCGCCACCCGGCGCGGCAACAAGCAGGCCGACATGGTCGCCAAGACCCTGGAGAACTGGGCGATCCGCGACACCGGCGACCGGCCGCACAAGCTGTTCCTGCACTTCTTCGAGTCGCCGACCGAGATCCTCGGCGAGAACGGCGAGGTCGTCGGCCTGCGCACCGAGCGCACCGCCCTCGACGGCACCGGGAACGTCAAGGGCACCGGCGAGTTCAAGGACTGGGACGTCAGCGCGGTCTACCGCGCGGTGGGCTACCTCTCCGACAGCCTGCCCAAGCTGCCCTGGGACGTCGAGTCGGGCACGGTGCCGGACGCGGCCGGCCGGGTGCTGGAGGACTCGGGCGAGCACCTGGGTTCCACGTACGTCACCGGCTGGATCCGGCGCGGCCCCATCGGTCTGATCGGTCACACCAAGGGCGACGCCAACGAGACGGTCGCGAGCCTGCTCGACGACCACGCGAACGGCCGTCTGCTCACGCCCACTTCGCCCGAGCCGGCGGCCGTCGACGCCTTCCTCGGCGAGCGGGACGTCCGTTTCACCACGTGGGAGGGCTGGTACAAGCTCGACGCCGCCGAGAAGGCGCTGGGCGAGCCGCAGGGCCGCGAGCGCGTGAAGCTCGTCGAGCGCGAGGACATGCTGCGGGAGAGCGGCGCCTGAGCCACCGGTGCCCCGGACGGGGGCGGTTTTGAACACGTTCAAGTCGGGGCGTACGCTCCCGGTATGAGCGACAGAGCCGCCCTGCTCCGGGGCATCCGTGTGTGGCTTGCCTTCTTCGTCGTCAGCCTGGTGCTCAGTGGCGCCACGGCCTTCCCGCTGGTGCACGAACTGCACTGGACCGAGGACCTGCTCCGGGCCCTGTCCGTGCCGGAACACCTGCCCGTCCTGATGGACTGGATCGAACGCGTGAGCCGCGGCCTCGACACCGCCGACGCCGAATACCCCTTCCTGCTCTACGGAACGGACTGGCTGGCGTTCGCGCATCTCGTCATCGCGGTCGCGTTCTACGGTCCGTACCGCGATCCGGTCCGCAACATCTGGGTCGTCGAGTTCGGGATGATCGCCTGCGCCGGCATCGTCCCGCTGGCCCTGATCTGCGGACCGATCCGCGGAATTCCCTTCTGGTGGACAGTGATCGACATGTCCTTCGGGATCTTCGGGGTGATCCCGCTGTACGCCGTACGGAAGAAGATCAAGCGCCTGGAAGCGCTCGGTGCCGGACCGGTTCCCGTGCCGGCGCCCGCCGGCTGACCGTCGACTCAGTCCCTGCGCAGGGCGGTCAGCGCGTCGATGCGGTTGGTCGTGATCGAGTCGACCCCCGCGTCGAGCAGGCGGCGCATGGCGCGGCGGGTGTCCGGCGTCCATACGGACAGCAGGTGCCCGCCGCGGTGGACGCGGGCCGCGAGATCGCGACTCACCAGCGAGAAGCGGTAGTTGAGCCAGCGCGGGCGTACGACGTCGAGCAGGCCCGGGCGCGGCGGGGCCAGGCTCGTCCAGGTCAGCGCGATCTCCGCGGACGCGTCGGCGGCCCGCACCGCCAGCATGGCGGGGGCCGCCGCGCAGTAGTACACCCGCTCCCCGGCCCCGCACGCCCGCACCACGTCCACGATCTCGCGCGCGACCCGCACGTCCACCGCTCCGGGCAGATCGACCATGACCCTGCTGTCGACGGTCGCCCCGAGGGCCTCCGCCAGCGTCGGCACACCGCCCGCCGTGAGTCCGCGCACCTCGTCGCCGGAGAGCGAGCTCAGCGGCCGGTCGTGTCCCCACAGACGCTTGAGCGTCGCGTCGTGCAGCAGGACGGGTACACGGTCGCGTGTCAGACGTACGTCGATCTCGACGGCGTCCGCGCCCCGGTGGAGCGCGGAACGCAGCGAGTCGACCGTGTTCTCACGGACGCGATAGGGGTCGCCGCGGTGGGCGACGGCGGTCACGGTGCGCATGGGGCCATTGTGACCGGGTCAGAGCGCGAGCCAGGTCGCGGCGTACGTGTCGATCTCCGCGGCGAGTCCGGCCTTCTCCGCCTCGCCGAGGAACGACGCGTGCACCGCGTTCCTGGCGAGCTCGGCGACGCCCTGCTCGTCGAGCCCGAGGAGGCGGGCGGTGACCGCGTACTCGGTGTTGAGGTCGGTGCCGAACATCGGCGGGTCGTCGGAGTTGACGGTGACCGTCACCCCGGCCGCCACGAACTCCTTGACGGGGTGTTCGTCGAGGGTGCGGACGGCGCGGGTGGCGATGTTCGAGGTCGGGCAGACCTCCAGCGCGATGCCGTGCTCGGCGAGATGGGCGAGCAGTCGCGGGTCCCGGGCGGAACTCGTGCCGTGGCCGATGCGCTCGGCACCGAGGACGTTCAGCGCGTCCCAGACCGTCTCCGGGCCCGTCGTCTCACCGGCGTGCGGCACGGAGCGCAGTCCGGCGGCGCGGGCGCGGTCGAAGTAGGGCTTGAACTGGGGCCTCGGCACACCGATCTCGGGGCCGCCGAGTCCGAAGGAGACGAGCCCCTCCGGCCGCAGCCGGTCGTCGGTCGCGAGCCGCACGGTCTCCTCGGCGGCCTCAAGACCGGCCTCGCCGGGGATGTCGAAGCACCAGCGCAGCACGACACCGAGGTCGGCCTCGGCGGCCTTGCGGGCGTCCTCGATGGCGTCCATGAAGGCGCGTTCGTCGATTCCGCGCCGGGTGGACGACCACGGAGTGATCGTCAGTTCCGCGTAGCGCACCTGCTGACGGGCCATGTCGCGGGCGACCTCGTACGTCAGCAGCCGTACGTCCTCGGGGGTGCGGATGAGGTCGACGACGGACAGGTACACCTCGATGAAGTGCGCGAAGTCCGTGAACGTGAAGTAGTCCGCCAGCGCCTCGGGGTCGGTGGGCACCCGGGAGTCGGGGTGGCGGGCGGCGAGCTCGGACACGATGCGCGGGGAGGCGGAGCCGACGTGGTGGACGTGCAGTTCGGCCTTGGGCAGCCCGGCGATGAAGGTGCGCAGGTCGCGGGCGTCGTCGCGTGCGGTGATGTGCTCGGTCAACGGGTTCCTCCCCGGAACGGCGTCCCTGGGCCGTTTCGGTCCGGACGCGGGTGATCGGCTGATCGACGGTTCGGGATCATCGTAGGCGGCCACCGCCGTCCGGGCCCGGTGCACCCCACGCGGGACGAGCGGGCCGTCGTACGACGGAGATCCGCCGCCCATGGCCCGGGCCGTAGCATGACGGAACGTACGAGAGAGGGGACTCGCCCATGTCCGACGACGCCCAGAGGCCGACAGCGCCACGCGCGGGTGCGTGGGCTCCACCGGGCGGGTCGGCCCCGGTGCCCGAGCGCGACGGGTCCCCCGAGGGGCGTGGACCGTCCGGCGCGGGCACCGTGCCGGGTTACGGTCCCGTCGAGGACGCGGCACCCGAGGCGGAGCGCGCGTCGGAGGCCGGTCCGGACCGTGCGATACCCACGGCCGGCTCGGACCACGCGGTGTCCGCGGCCGGCCCCGATCACACGGCACACGCCGCCGGCCCCGGCCGGGCGGCACCTCCGTCGGACGGAGGCAGCGACGACGGACCGGACCGTGGGTCGCGCGGTGGACCGGGCGGAGGCTCGGGCGGTACCGCGGACGGCGGTTCGGGAGGCGGCTCGGGCGGTGGTCCCGGCGGCGGACCTGTCTTCGGGGCCGAGGAGACCGCGCGGTGGGCGGACAGGGCGTTCGACGACGGAGCGGGGCGCGCGGTACCCCCGACGGGCGGGACCTTCGGCGTGGCGCCCGCGGGCTCCGTGCCCGCGCAGGGCACCGGCCCCTTCGCCGCCCCCGGACCCGACGCCCGGGTGTCCCTCGGGAAGCCCGACACCGGCCCGCGATCCGAGTTCGACCCCTGGGCCCCGCCCGAGGAGATCGCCTCGCCCGGCAGAACCGTACGGGGGAGCGGCGCGCCCCCTCCGGCGTACGGGCTTCCCACGATCACCTCGCTGCCCGGCGCGCCGGCCCCGCCCGGACCCGGTAACCCCGGCGGTCCCTGGGACAACCCCTTCGCGCCCCCGGCGGCCCGCACCCCCTACCCGCAGCCCTCTCCCGGCGAGCCCGTCCCGCCGCCGCCGATCGCCCCCGGCGGTCCCGGCCTCCCGTACGGCCACGGCTACCCGCAGTACCCGGGCTTTCCCGCGGGTGCCGCCCATCCGGGCGCGCCCGGATACGGCTGGCCCCTGAGCCGGCCCATGCCGAGCAACGGGCTCGGAACCGCCGGGCTCGTGCTGGGCATCATCACGGCGGTCCTCTTCATCGTGTGGCCGCTGGCGATCGTGCTGGGCGTCCTCGCCGTGATCTTCGGGCTGGTCGGCGGGGCCAAGGCGCGTCGCGGCGAGGCCACGAACGCCGGGCAGGCGCTGGCCGGGGTCATCTGCGGAGCCGTCGGGCTGGTCCTCGCCGTCGCCGTGTTCGTCCTCGTCGTCGTCTACGCCCCGGACGACGGCGGCGGTGACACGGGCGGGGACGACGGCTTCTCCACCTCCCTGGTGACGCGACAGGTGCGGTGACCCGGGTCCGCGGCCGCCGCCCCCGCGGACCGCTCCGGCGGCGGTGTCAGCCGGCCGCCGGGGGCTTCTCCTGCCCGGTCCTGCCCCCGGGGCCCTCCGCCTTGCCCTCGGGGTCCTCCGCCGTGCCTCCCCGGCCTCCGGGGTGGCGCAGGGCGCAGAAGAAGCCGACGGCGAGCGCGATCGCCATGCCGTAGAAGACGTATTGATTGGCCTCGGCGAAGTCCATCCGTACGTCCGACATCACCTCGCGCATGGTCGAGGCGGCTGCGCCCGTGCCCGTCGGCCGGCTTGCGTCGGCGTTGCCCGTGACGGCCTGGGCGATGTCGTCGGCGACGTCGTGGGCCCTGGCCGACGACAGGCCGTGGGACGTGAGCGTCGAGACGACCTTGTCCGTCATCCTGTGCGTCAGGACGGTCCCGAAGACGGCCAGCCCGACACTGGCCGCGTAGTTGCGGACGGTCTGGGTGATGCCGGTGACCTCGCCGTAGGAGGCTCCGATGGACCGGTTGACGGCGTCGGTGGACGCGGGCGCCAGGATGAACCCGATCCCGGCTCCCGCGAGGGCGACGTACGGCCACTGGTCGTGCATGGACAGGTCGGTCAGCTTGCCGGCCCAGAGGTAGAACCCGACCGCGCCCACGATGGTGCCGATCTTCAGGGCCGGCCGGGCGCCCTTCCGGTCGAGCATGCGGCCGCCCCACTGGGAGGCGATCGCGAAGCCCACGAAGAAGTACAGGAGATAGAGCGCCGCCTGGTTGGGCGAGGCGCTGAGCGAGACCTGCGCGTACACCGAGGCGAAGAAGAAGACCGGGACGAAGGCCAGCATGGCGAAGAAGAGCACCAGGGAGTCAACGGTGAACGCCTTGTCCCGGAAGACCGCCAGGTTGACCAGCGGATGGCGCCGGTCGCGTTCGTAGCGGCAGAAGAGGACCAGGACGACGAGGCCGCCCACGATGCAGGCCCAGGTCGCCACGCTGCCCCAGCCCCAGTACGCGGCCTGCTGGAAGCCGAGCACGCTCACTCCCATGCCCACGGCGATGAGCACGGCCCCGACGACGTCCAGCGACTCGTCGCGCCGCCGGTCGGGGATGTGCGCCAGCACGGTCAGGACGAGGGCCACCACGGCGACGGGCACGTTGACCCAGAAGATCGCCCGCCAGGTCCATGACGTGAGCCAGCCGCCCAGCAGCGGGCCGATGGCCGTCAGCGCTCCCGACAGCCCGAAGAACAGCGCCAGCGCCCGGCCGCGCCGCTCCACCGGGAACACGGCCACGACCACGGCGAGTGCCGCGGGGAACAGGAGGGCGGCTCCCAGACCCTGGGTCGCCCTGAAGATGATCAGCCAGGTCTGGGCGAAGTCGCCCTTGGGCACACAGCCGCACAGCACCGACGAGACGACGAAGACCAGGGTGCCGACGACCACGACCCGGCGGGGCCCGAGCAGGTCGGCCAGCCGTCCGCCGAGGGCGAAGAAGGCGGCCAGCGACAGCAGGTAGGCGTTCACCACCCACTGCATGCCGGACGTCGAGAGCCCGAGCTCGCGGACGATGTCCGGCGCGGCGATGGAGACGATCGTCTGGTCGATGAACGTCATCGCCACCGCGAAGAGCATCGCCGCCAGCGCCAGAGACTGGCGGGGCGCGCGGGGCGCGGTGGACGGGGTGTGGTTCTCCTCTGCGTACATGCCAGTCACACGCACAGTTTTGGCCGGTCGGGGCGCTGCCGCATCCGGGAACCGCCACCTCCGGGGCCCTCGCCCCGGCGGCCGCGGACCGTCCCCGCCCCCGGGGGCTCGCCCCCGGCGCGGTTTCTAGGGGCTCGCCTCCGCGGACGTGTCCGCCGCGCGCAGCCGCTCGCGTGCCTCCATCAGGGCGAAGCCCAGCAGGTTCTCGCCCCGCCAGCGGCGGGGGTCGAAGGCGCCGTCGTCGTTCGCGGCGAGCCCGATGCCCCAGACGCGGTCCATGGGGCTCGCCTCGACCAGCACCCTCCCGCCCGTGCCCAGCAGGAACGCCCGCAGGCCGGGGTCGGCGGAGAACTTGTGGACGCTGCCCTCGACGACGATCCGGAACCGCTCGCGCCGCCAGACGGTCTCGTCGAAGCCGCGCACCAGCCGCCCGGCCTTCTTGGCGAGCGCGGGGTTCGCGGCGCCGACCGCCTGCCGCTCGGCCTCGGCGTCGCGGAAGAGGCGCGCCTTGGACGCCATCATCCAGTGCTCGGCCGTCGCGTAGGAGACCCCTTCGGCCACGAAGGGTGACGGCCACCACTGGCTGAGACAGCTCGGTCCCACCCGGCCGTCCGGCCCCGGGCGGTGCCCCCAGAAGTGCAGGTACTTGACCGGCGTCCCCGACGCGACGGCAGTGACCAGTGCGTCCCGTGTATCGATCTTCCCCATGCATGCCACTTTGGCACGCACCACTGACACACCGTCCCGCCTTTTCCGGGAGGACTCGACACCTGGTCAAAGGATTCCGTCGCGTAACCAAAAGGCAACAACGGAATCACTTGTTGGAGTCCCTTTGCTCTGCCAGGATCGGCACTCAAATCGAGCTGGAGCTACGCCGACCCCCGTTTCGACGGGGAGGACGGCGGAGGAGAGCGACATGCACAATCCGGGCCATCGCTTCCAGGCGCAGGACCGTCTCGCGGACGGCGCGCAGTACATCGGGGGCCGTCTCACCCAGGGCACCTCCGGTCGTATGCACGCGGTCGTGGACCCCGCCACCGGCGAGGAGGTGTACACGTACGAGCTGGCGAGCACCGCCGACGTGGACGCGGCGGTCGCGGCCGCCCGCGCGGCCTTCCCCGGCTGGGCGGCCACCACCCCCGGGGAGCGGTCCGACGCGCTGCACCGGTTCGCCGCCGTGCTCGCCGAGCGCGCCGAGGAGTTCGCCCAGGCCGAGTCGCTGCAGTGCGGAAAGCCCCTCAAGCTGACCCGCGAGTTCGACGTCCCGGGAACCATCGACAACACCGCGTTCTTCGCGGGCGCCGCCCGGCATCTGCAGGGCCAGTCGGCCGGCGAGTACTCCGGCGACCACACCTCGTACGTACGCCGCGAGCCCATCGGGGTCGTCGGTTCCATCGCGCCCTGGAACTACCCGCTCCAGATGGCCGCCTGGAAGATCCTCCCGGCGATCGCGGCCGGCAACACGATCGTGCTGAAGCCCGCCGAGCTCACCCCGCTGACCTCCCTGCTCTTCGCGGAGGCGGCCACCCACGCGGGCATCCCGGACGGTGTCGTCAACATCGTCACGGGTCTGGGCAAGGAGGCCGGTGAACACCTCGTCGGCCACCCCGACGTCGTCATGACGTCCTTCACCGGGTCGACCGCCGTCGGCAAGCGCGTCGCCGAGATCGCCACCTCGACCGTCAAGCGCCTCCACCTGGAACTCGGCGGCAAGGCCCCCTTCCTCGTCTTCGACGACGCGGACCTGGAGGCCGCCGTGCACGGCGCGGTCGCCGGTGCGCTCATCAACACCGGCCAGGACTGCACGGCCGCCACGCGCGCGTACGTGCAACGGCCGCTCTACGACGCGTTCGTCGAGCGCACCGCCGCCCTGATGGCGACCGTCCGCGTGGGCGACCCGTTCGCGACCGGCACCGACCTCGGCCCGCTGATCTCGCACGCCCAGCGCGACCGCGTCGCCGGATTCGTCGACCGGGCCCGCGGCTACGCGCGCGTGGTCACCGGCGGCGAGGCTCCCCAGGGAGAACTCAAGAGCGGCGCCTACTACGCGCCCACGCTCGTCGCCGACGCCGCGCAGGACAGCGAGATCGTGCAGGCCGAGATCTTCGGCCCGGTGCTCGTGGTGCTGCCCTTCGACACCGACGACGAGGGCATCGCGCTGGCCAACGACACCCCGTACGGACTGGCCGCCTCCGCCTGGAGCCGTGACGTCTACCGGGCCAACCGCGCGACCCGCGAGATCAAGGCCGGCTGCGTGTGGGTCAACGACCACATTCCGATCATCAGCGAGATGCCGCACGGCGGTTACAAGGCATCCGGCTTCGGCAAGGACATGTCCGCCTACTCCTTCGAGGAGTACACACAGGTCAAGCACGTCATGTTCGACAACACCGCGGTCGCCAGGAAGGACTGGCACCGCACGGTCTTCGGGGACCGGCCGTAGCGCGTTCACCGGCTACGGCCCTGTGGCAGACCAGGCCGCGACCACGGCCGCGACCCTCTCGAAAGGGCACCAGAGCATGGAGCAGTACGAGCCCGAACGCCTGTCCCCGGTGCAACTGGCCGCCATGCGGCGCAGCTTCCGGAACGGCAGGGCGTCCCTCACCCGTCGTTCACTGCTGCGCGCCTCGGCGGGCGGCGCGCTGGCCGTCGGCGGACTCGGGGCGCTGAGCGCCTGCGGGATCCCCGCGGCGGGCAGGACCCAGGGCGGCACGTCCGCCCAGGACCACTCGGCCACGGAGAAGACCCTCAACTTCTCCAACTGGACCGAGTACATCGACCTCGACGACAGCGGCAAGCACCACCCGACGCTGGAGACCTTCCGCAAGCGGACGGGCATCTCGGTCAAGTACACCGAGGACATCAACGACAACAACGAGTTCTTCGCCAAGATCAAGCCGCAGCTCGCCGCGGGTCAGCCCACCGGCCGTGACCTGATCGTCCTCACCGACTGGCTGGCCGCGCGCGTGATCCGCCTGGGCTGGGTGCAGAAACTCGACCCGTCCAACCTGCCGCACGCCTACACCAACCTGTCGCCGCAGTTCCGCAACCCCGACTGGGACCCGGGACGCGCCTACTCGTACCCGTGGCAGGGCATCCCCACCATCGTCGCCTTCAACAAGAAGGCGCTCGACGGGATCGAGGTGAAGTCGGTCTCCGACCTCCTCGACAACCCGAAGCTCAAGGGCCGCGTCTCCTTCCTGTCCGAGATGCGCGACACCATGGGCATGACCCTGCTCGACATGGGCAAGGACCCGTCGAAGTTCACCGACGACGACTTCGACGCGGCCGTCGCCCGGCTCCAGAAGGCCGTCGACAAGGGCCAGATCCGCCGCTTCACGGGCAACGACTACACGTCCGACCTGACCAAGGGCGACATCGCGGCCTGTGTCGCCTGGGCCGGCGACATCGTCCAGCTCAAGAACGACAGCCCGGACGTCGACTTCGTCATCCCCGACAGCGGCTACATGACGTCGACGGACAACCTGCTGGTCCCCAACAAGGCGCGTCACAAGACGAACGCCGAGCGGCTGATCGACTTCTACTACGAGCCTCAGCAGGCCGCCGAGCTCGCCGCGTACATCAACTACGCGACGCCGGTCGAAGGCGTGAAGCCCTACCTTGCCAAGATCGACCAGGACGCGGCGAACAACCCGCTGATCGTCCCCGACAAGGCCATGCAGGCCAGGTCACACTCCTTCCGGGCGCTGAGCCAGAAGGAAGAGACGGCCTACGAAGAGAAGTTCGCGAAGCTCACAGGGGCGTGACGATCATGACGACAGAGAACAGCGGCGACGTCCGCCTCACCGGGATCAGCAAGACCTACGACAACGGCTTCACCGCCGTACAACCACTCGACCTGACCGTGCCGCACGGCTCCTTCTTCGCCCTGCTCGGCGCCTCGGGCTGCGGCAAGACCACCACCCTGCGCATGATCGCCGGTCTGGAGGAACCTTCCTCCGGCACCGTGCACCTCGGCGACCAGGAGGTGACACACCTGCCGCCGTACAAGCGGCCGGTGAACACCGTCTTCCAGTCCTACGCGCTCTTCCCGCACCTGGACATCTTCGAGAACGTCGCCTTCGGCCTGCGCCGGCGCGGGATCAAGAGCGTCAAGAAGCAGGTCGAGGAGATGCTCGACCTCGTCCAGCTCGGCGAGCAGGCGCGCAAGAAACCCCACCAGCTCTCCGGCGGCCAGCAGCAGCGTGTCGCGGTCGCCCGCGCCCTGATCAACCACCCCAAGGTGCTGCTCCTGGACGAGCCGCTCGGCGCACTCGACCTCAAGCTGCGCCGCCAGATGCAGCTCGAACTCAAGCGGATCCAGACCGAGGTCGGCATCACCTTCGTCCACGTCACGCACGACCAGGAGGAGGCCATGACCATGGCCGACACGGTCGCCGTGATGAACGCGGGCCGTGTCGAGCAGCTCGGCTCGCCCGCCGACCTGTACGAGAACCCGCAGACCACGTTCGTCGCCAACTTCCTCGGCACCTCGAACCTCATCGAGGCCGAGGTCGACACCAGGAGCGGCGAGGACATCGTCCTCAAGGCGGGCGGCGGCAAACTGGTGCTGCCCCGGGCGCGATGTTCCGCCCCGGCGCAGACCGGCGGCAAGGTGCTCGTCGGCATCCGCCCGGAGAAGATCTCCCTCACGCACGCCGACGACGCGGGCGCGATACCCGCCGGCCGCAACCGGATCACCGGCAAGATCGCCGACTCCAGCTTCATCGGCGTCTCCACGCAGTACGTCATCGACAGCGCCGTCTGCCCCGAGTTCGAGGTCTACGCCCAGAACATCGAGCGGGACTCCCGGCTGGTCCCCGGCGCGGACGTCGTCCTGCACTGGAGCCCGGCGCACACCTTCGGCCTCGACGCGGCCCAGGACATCGACGCGGGTGTCGACACGGCCGAGGAGGAGGCCGCCTGATGGCCACCGTCACCGAGGCCGAAGCGCCACCCCTCGCGCCGCGGCCCGAGCCGAAGCCGCCGAAGAAGCGGGGCCGCCTCGTCCCGTACTGGCTGCTGCTGCCCGGACTCCTGTGGCTCGTCGTCTTCTTCGCGCTGCCGATGATCTACCAGGCCTCCACGTCCGTGCAGACGGGCTCCCTGGAGGAGGGCTACAAGGTCACCTGGCACTTCGCGACCTACTGGGACTCGCTCGCCGAGTACTGGCCGCAGTTCCTGCGCTCGGTCTCCTACGCGGCCGCCGCCACGGTCCTGTGCCTGCTGCTCGGCTACCCGCTGGCGTACCTGATCGCCTTCCGCGCGGGCCGCTGGCGCAACCTGATCATGATCCTGGTGATCGCGCCCTTCTTCACCAGCTTCCTGATCCGCACCCTGGCCTGGAAGACGATCCTCGCCGACAGCGGCCCCGTCGTCGGCGCGCTCAACACCCTGCACGTCCTCGACGTCACCGACTGGCTCGGCTGGACCGCGGGCGACCGCGTCCTCGCGACACCACTGGCCGTGGTGTGCGGTCTGACGTACAACTTCCTGCCGTTCATGATCCTGCCGCTCTACACCTCGCTGGAGCGCATCGACGGCCGGCTGCACGAGGCCGCGGGCGACCTGTACGCCAGGCCCTGGACGACCTTCCGCAAGGTCACCTTCCCGCTGTCGATGCCGGGCGTGGTCTCCGGCACGCTGCTCACCTTCATCCCGGCGGCCGGCGACTACGTCAACGCCGAACTCCTCGGCTCCACCGACACACGCATGATCGGCAACGTCATCCAGACCCAGTTCCTGAGGATCCTGGACTATCCGACGGCCGCCGCGCTCTCGTTCATCCTCATGGCCGCGATTCTCCTCATGGTCACGGTCTACATCCGCCGGTCCGGGACGGAGGACCTGGTCTAAATGCCCTTCGTCACCTGGTTCAAGCGCCATCTCGTCGTCATCGCGGGACTGCTGACGCTGTCCTATCTGCTGCTGCCCAACGTCGTCGTCACCGTGTTCTCCTTCAACAAACCGAAGGGACGCTTCAATTACGAGTGGCAGCAGTTCTCCACGGACGCCTGGAAGGACCCGTGCGGCGTCGCCGACATGTGCGGCTCGCTCGGACTCAGCCTCCAGATCGCCGTCTGGGCGACGATCGGGGCCACCGTCCTCGGCACGATGATCGCCTTCGCGCTCGTCCGCTACCGCTTCCGCGCACGCGGCGCCGTGAACTCGCTGATCTTCCTGCCGATGGCGATGCCCGAGGTCGTCATGGCCGCCTCGCTGCTCACCCTGTTCCTCAACATGGGCGCCCAGCTCGGCTTCTGGACGATCCTGATCGCCCACATCATGTTCTGCCTCAGCTTCGTCGTGACGGCCGTCAAGGCCCGCGTCATGTCGATGGACCCGAGGCTGGAACAGGCCGCCCAGGACCTCTACGCCGGCCCGGCGCAGACGTTCCTTCGGGTCACCCTGCCCATCGCGGCCCCCGGAATCGCCGCGGGCGCGCTGCTCGCCTTCGCGCTCTCCTTCGACGATTTCATCATCACCAATTTCAACGCGGGCTCGACCGTCACGTTCCCCATGTTCGTCTGGGGTTCGGCACAGCGCGGAACACCCGTTCAGATCAATGTCATCGGCACGGCCATGTTCCTCGTCGCCGTACTGTTCGTCCTGTCCGGAATGATCATCGGAAATCGCCGGAACAGGCAGAAGGCATAACGCCTGTCACCTCTGTAGGGAGTTGAAATCATGGCCCCGAGCGCCATGACCCGTGGTAATCAGTGGACGAAATCCCTTTCCGACGTCCAGCCGGTCTCGTACTGGCTGGACGACCCCGGCAAACCCCACCCCGAGCCCGCGCTCACCGGTGCCGAGACCTGCGACCTGCTCGTCGTCGGCGGCGGCTACAGCGGACTGTGGACCGCGCTGATCGCCAAGGAGCGCGACCCCGGGCGGGATGTCGTCCTGGTGGAGGGGCGCGAGGTGGGCTGGGCCGCCTCGGGCCGCAACGGCGGCTTCTGCGCCGCCTCCCTCACCCACGGTCTGGCCAACGGGCTCACCCGCTGGCCGGACGAGATCGGGAAGCTGGAGGAGCTGGGCGCCCGCAACCTCGACGCGATCGAGGCGGCCGTCGCCCGCTACTCCCTCGACTGCGACTTCGAGCGCAGCGGCGAGATCGACGTCGCCACCGAGCCGCACCAGGCGGCCGAACTGCGTGAGTGGCACCAGGAGCTGGAGCGGCGGGGTCTGGCCGACGGCGTCGAGTTCCTCGACACGGCGGCGGTGCGGGAACAGGTCGACTCCCCGACCTTCCTGGCCGGGCTGCACGACCGCCGCGGGGTCGCCATGCTCCACCCGGCCAAGCTGGCCTGGGGCCTCAAGCGCGCGTGCGTGGAGCTCGGCGTGCGGGTGTACGAGCACACACCCGCCCTCGACCTGAAGCCGTCCGGCGCGGGCATGGCGGTCCGCACGCCGTACGGCTCCGTCCGCGCCCGCCGGGTGGCCCTCGGGACCAACATCTTCCCGAACCTGGTCAAGCGCGTCCGCCCGTACACCGTCCCGGTCTACGACTACGCGCTGATGACCGAGCCGCTCACGGCCGACCAGCTCGCCTCCGTCGGATGGAAGAACCGCCAGGGGCTCGGCGACTCGGCCAACCAGTTCCACTACTTCCGCCTCTCGGCCGACAACCGCGTCCTGTGGGGCGGGTACGACGCGATCTACCCGTACGGCGGCCGGGTGCGCGCCGAGTACGACGACCGTCCCGAGACGTACGCCAAGCTCGCCGAGCACTTCTTCACCTGCTTCCCGCAGTTGGAGGGCCTCCGCTTCTCCCACGCCTGGGGCGGCGCGATCGACACCTGCTCCCGGTTCTCGGCGTTCTTCGGCAGCGCCCACCAGGGCAAGGTCGCCTACGCGGCCGGCTACACGGGCCTCGGCGTGGGCGCCACCCGGTTCGGCGCCGAGGTGATGCTCGACCTGCTCGCCGGGGAGCGCACCGAACGCACCGAGCTGGAGATGGTCCGCAGGAAGCCGCTGCCGTTCCCGCCCGAGCCGTTCGCCTGGACCGGCATCGCGCTCACCAAGTGGTCGCTGGCCCGCGCCGACACGCACGGCGGCCGGCGCAACCTGTGGCTGAAGACGATGGACAGACTGGGCCTCGGCTTCGACAGCTAGGCCGGACACGGCCCTCCGCGACACCCTTCAGGGCCGCGCGCCTCGGACATGTCCCGGTGGCGGCCCGGTGAACTGAATTCTTTTCAATTCACCGCCCGAACCCGCGTAATGAACCGCCCGGACCTCCCTCTCCTCTGTGACGCGACCCGCGTCGACACGAGAGGGAGGTTCCGTCATGACAGGGCCCAAGGCGGCGGTCGAGTGGCTGGCATCCGTGGCACCGGACCCCGAGGCCTGCCGCTGGGAATGGGAGCGCAGCCCCCGCGGGGTCGCGCTGCTGCCGGCGGGAAAGGCCTGGGACGTCCTGATCCTGCCGGCCGAGCTCGGTTATCCGACGCTCGACGTCCTGACCCGGGTGCTCGACCAGCCCGGGCCGGTGCTCGTCGACTTCGGCGACGCCCGGATGGGCTTCTTCGTGCCCGCGGGCACCGCCGCCAGGTGGCTGGGCACGGGCGTGCGCACGGCGGGCCCCGGTACCTGGATCGTGGTGCCCTACCCGGGACGGTCGACGGCCGGGGTCCGCTGGCTCGTCGCGCCGGACGGCTCGGGCACGCTCACGGATCCGGCCCTGCTCGAACTGGCCATGCACGAGGCCGCGGCGGGCCTCGCCGGTGACGGGGACCGGCGCAGGTGAGGGAGGCGGCGGCGGTGTCGGGGAGCGGCGCGTGAAGGGGCCTGCGACGGTGCCGGGGAGCGGCGCGTGAGGGGAGCACCGGCGCCGGTGTCGGGGAACGGCGCGTGAGGGGAGCCCGCGCCGGTGCGGGGGAGTCCGGGGCGGCCGTGCGAACTCCGTTGCCCGCCAGGGGTCTTGACAACCGAATTGGTCTGGACCAAGTTGGGCGCGCGCTCCATCCTCCAACTCCCCCATGCCCGGAGGCACTCATGGCCCCCACCAGACACGACAGACCCCTCGCACACCGTCGCCGGAGGCTGCTCGCCGCCTGCGCGGCCACCCTCCTGGCCGTACCCGGCCTGGTGGCGCTCTCCGCCACCGCCCAGGCGGCCGACGTGAACGTGGCCAGGAACGGCGGCTTCGAGTCGGGTCTGGGCAACTGGACCTGCACGGCTTCCACGATCGTCAACTCACCCGTTCACAGCGGCAGTTCGGCGATGATGGCGACCCCGGCCGGTAGCGACTACGCGCAGTGCTCGCAGACCGTGACCGTGAAGCCGGACGCGCAGTACAGCCTCTCCGGCTACGTCCGCGGCAGCTATGTCTACCTGGGCGCGACCGGCACCGGCACGACCGACGTCAGCACCTGGACCCCGTCCGCCGCCGACTGGCAGCAGCTCGGCACCACCTTCCGCACCGGCGCGTCCACCACCCAGGTCACGATCTACACGCACGGCTGGTACGGCACCGGCTCCTACTGGGCCGACGACCTCTCGCTGACCGGCCCCGGCGTCGACGCGGGACAGCCGCCGGCCGCGCCGACCGGACTGACCGCCGGTACGGTCACGTCCTCGTCGGTCGGCCTGTCCTGGGCGGCGGTGTCCGGCGCGACCGGCTACTCCGTCTACCGCGACGGGGCGAAGGTCCAGGGCGTCACGGGGACCTCGGCCACCGTGAGCGGGCTCACGGCATCCACCGCGTACTCCTTCCAGGTCACCGCGACCAACGGCGCGGGCGAGTCCGCGAAGTCGGCGACCGTCACCGCGACCACCTCCGCGGGCTCGGGCGGGGGCGGCGGAGGCTCCTCCGACCTGCCCGCGCACGCACTCGTCGGCTACCTCCACGCGAGCTTCGCCAACGGCGCCGGCTACACGCGCATGGCCGACGTGCCCGCGAGCTGGGACGTGATCGACCTGGCCTTCGGCGAGCCGACCTCGGTCACCTCGGGCGACATCCGGTTCAACCGCTGCCCGGTCACCGAGTGCCCCACCGTCGAGAGCGACGCGGACTTCAAGGCCGCGATCAAGGCCAAGCAGGCGGCCGGCAAGAAGGTGCTGATCTCGATCGGCGGCCAGAACGGACAGGTCCAGCTCACCACGGCGGCCGCCCGCGACACCTTCGTCTCCTCGGTCTCGAAGATCATCGACACCTATGGCCTGGACGGCCTGGACATCGACTTCGAGGGCCACTCGCTCTCCCTCGACGCGAGCGACACGAACTTCAAGAGCCCGACCACCCCGGTGATCGTCAACCTCATCTCGGCCCTGAAGACCCTGAAGGCCAAGTACGGCTCGAAGTTCGTCCTGAGCATGGCCCCGGAGACGTTCTTCGTCCAGCTCGGCTACCAGTACTACGGCACCGGGAAGTGGGGCGGCCAGGACCCGCGCGCCGGAGCGTACCTCCCGGTGATCCACGCCCTGCGCGACGACCTGACCCTGCTGCACGTCCAGGACTACAACTCCGGGTCGATCATGGGCCTCGACAACCAGTACCACTCCATGGGCGGCGCCGACTTCCACATCGCGATGACCGACATGCTGCTGACCGGCTTCCCGGTGGCGGGCGACGCGAACAACGTCTTCCCGCCCCTGCGTCCCGACCAGATCGCGATCGGCATGCCGGCCACCACCAACGCGGGCAACGGCTACGTCGCCCCGGCCGAGGTCACCAAGACCCTGAACTGCCTGACGAAGAAGACCGACTGCGGCTCGTACGCGACCCACGGCACCTGGCCGGGCCTGCGCGGTCTGATGACGTGGTCGGTCAACTGGGACCGGTTCGGAGGCTGGGAGTTCTCGCGGAACTTCGACGCGTACTTCGGCTGACGAAGAGCCACAGGGACGACAGCAGTACCGCGCAGAGGCACCAACTGGCCACCACGTCCAGTGGCCAGTGGTAGCCGCGCCGGACCAGGCCGAAGGCCACGGCCGCGTTCAGGGCCACGCACACGCACAGCAGCGCACCGCGGGCGCCCGCGGTGCGGAGCAGGGGGAGGAGGAGCAGGGTTGCCGCGCCGTACGCGACGGCGGCGGTGGCGGTGTGTCCCGAGGGATAGAAACCGGTGCCGGGCCCCATGACCGGGGGGCCCGGCCGGGAGACGAGTTCCTTCAGGGGCACGATCACCGCGGCGACGAGAAGCATCAGGACCGCGGCGGCGGCCGGGGGCAGCCACCATCGGTCCAGACCGGTGGCACGGTTCCGCAGGGCGACGAGGAGCAGTGCCAGCGCGAGGACCGGGACCGCCACCTGGACGCTGCCCAGGTCGGCGAGCAGTTCGGAGAACCGGTCCGGGTGCACGAGGCCGCCGCTCAGCCGCTCGTCCAGGCTCACGAGCGGGCCGTCCGCCGCGACCTGCCAGGTGATGAGCAGGAAGCACAGGCCGGGCAGGCCGATCAGAAGAGGCGTGCGGGACATGGGGGACAGCCTGCCATCGTCCGGAGCCGCCACGGCACGGGCCCGCCCGTCACCGACGGGGGAGGACCGGAAACACGAGGAAGGAAGAGGCCCGCGGCCGAGCGGGGCCGAGGAGCCGGCCGGAGAAGGAGTCGGCCGCCCCGGAACAGGGGGGGTGGTTCCGAGGCGGCCGCCCGGACCGGAATGTCGCGCGCCCCGGGGGGTTTGGGGCGGGCGACTGTCCGATCGGTGAGGAGAACCGGAGCCGCAAGCTCCGGGTGTGTGCGCGAGGGCACGACCAGGGCGAAGCTGGGGTGGCCTCGGCCCGGTGCAGCCCACAGTCCCCTGCGGGCGGGTGTATCCCTGATCTGGTTAGAACCTACGGCAGGGGGTGCGCCTCCGACAGACGGATTCGCGTCCCGCCATCCACCTCGCACACCTTCTTCACACGCCCCCACGGGAACGCCGCGGCACCGCGTCCCCGGCGGAATCCGCCCGGGGGGCGGATTCGGGGGGCGCGGTGCCGCGGCGCCGTCCGTGTCAGATGCGGGCGAAGGCCTGCTCGATGATGTCGAGACCCTCGTTCAGGAGGTCCTCGCCGATGACCAGCGGGGGCAGGAAGCGAAGGACGTTGCCGTAGGTGCCACAGGTCAGGACCAGCAGGCCCTCCTGGTGGCAGGCCTTGGCGAGCGCGCCGGCCGCCTCCGGGTTCGGCTCCTTGGTGGCCGGGTCCTTGACCAGCTCGATGGCGATCATGGCGCCGCGGCCGCGGACCTCGCCGATGACGTCGAACTTCTCCGCCATGGCGCCGAGGCGGGTCTTCATGACCGACTCGATGTGCTTCGCCTTGGCGTTGAGGTCGAGCTCCTTCATCGTCTCGATCGCGCCGAGCGCGCCGGCGCAGGCCACCGGGTTGCCGCCGTAGGTGCCGCCCAGACCGCCCGAGTGGGCGGCGTCCATGATCTCGGCGCGGCCCGTCACGGCGGCGAGCGGCAGACCGCCCGCGATGCCCTTGGCCGTCGTGATCAGGTCCGGGACGATGCCCTCGTCCTCGCAGGCGAACCACTGGCCGGTGCGGCAGAAGCCGGACTGGATCTCGTCCGCGACGAAGACGATGCCGTTGTCCTTGGCGAACTGGCTGATGGCCGGCAGGAAGCCCTTCGCGGGCTCGATGAAGCCGCCCTCGCCGAGCAGCGGCTCGATGATGATCGCGGCGACGTTGTCGGCGCCGATCTGCTTGTTGATCATGTCGATGGCCTGGGCGGACGCCTCGGCGCCGGCGTTCTCCGGGCCGGTCAGCCAGCGGTAGCCGTAGGCGACCGGCACGCGGTAGACCTCGGGCGCGAACGGACCGAAGCCGTTCTTGTACGGCATGTTCTTGGCGGTCAGCGCCATCGTCAGGTTCGTCCGGCCGTGGTAGCCGTGGTCGAAGACGACGACGGCCTGGCGCTTGGTGTACGCGCGGGCGATCTTGACGGCGTTCTCGACGGCCTCGGCGCCCGAGTTGAACAGGGCGGACTTCTTGGCGTGGTCGCCCGGGGTCAGCTCGGCGAGCGCCTCGGCGACGGCGACGTACCCCTCGTACGGCGTGACCATGAAACAGGTGTGGGTGAAGTCCTGGAGCTGGGCGGAGGCCCGGCGCACGACGGCCTCGGCGCTCGCGCCGACCGACGTCACGGCGATGCCGGAGCCGAAGTCGATGAGGCGGTTGCCGTCGACGTCCTCGATGATCCCGCCGCCGGCGCGCGTGGTGAAGACGGGGAGCACCGACCCGACACCGGCCGCGACCACGGCGGTGCGGCGGGCCTGCAGCTCCTGCGACTTCGGGCCGGGGATGGCGGTGACGACGCGGCGCTCCTGCGGAAGTGCGGTCATGAGGGGCTCCCTGATGATCTTGCGAACCGGACGGTCCCCGGCGGATGCGGGGCGGTCCGGGCGGGGGGTTTTCGGACGCTTGCCTTGTTTCTTCGCAGGCTAGAGCCGAGGAGGGGGGCTCGGCATGCGCCATGTGGGCGTTGTCGGAGGAATCCGTTGTCCGTGATGGACATAGAGGAGTGGAGGCGCGGTCCTCCCGGCCCCCCGCGGGCCCGGCCGCGTAAACGGTGAACTCGCCCCGCGGGACCACTAGATTGGCCTGAGAGCGACAGGCGGACTGGCTGGTCAGGGGGGCGCACACGATGGACTTCGACGGTACGCGCGACGCACGTGGCACGCATGCCGATCCCGTGCCTCGCCCGGCCGCACCCCCCGGGGCCGTCCCCGGGAGCGCTCCGCCCAGGCCCTCGGGCCCGCCGCCCCTGCCGCCGGGCCCGCCGGCGGCCCGCCCCGCCGTGCGCGACTGGCTCAACGCGCCCCGCCCCGACGCCGCCCTCGGGATCTGGCGGTACGGATACGTCGCCCCCCGCGAGTCCAAGGAGCGCCGGCGCCTGCCCTCCGTGACGGTCGTCGGCCTGCTGATCCCTCTGGTGCTCGGGCTCGTCGTCTGGTCCCTGTGGCGCCGGGGGAACGTCCCCTACCAACTGGTCGTGCTGAAACTGTTCACGCCGGAGGGCTGGTGGTGGGGCGGGACGACGGCCCCGAGGACCTGGCAGGGCGAAGACGCCCGCATCGTCTACGACGGTCTCTTCTTCGCCGCGCTGGTCTACGTGATGGGGCGCCTCGGAAGCTGGCGCGAGATCGCCCAGCACTTCGTCGTACAGCGCGCGCAGCCGGGCCGGGCCCTCATCGCGGCCTTGGCGGCCCTGCTGACGCTGACGTTCGTCTGGCCGAGCGCCTTTCCCGGCGTCGGGTGGGACCCACTGCCGATCGTCGATCCGGTGTTGTCCCTGGTGGCGCTGATCGCCGGCGGACGTGACGTGTTTGCGTCACTCGTGGTCAGCTACGGCGTCGAAGCGCTGATCACCGTGCTGGTCCTGCTGCCCTTCGCCAAGCTCGGCGGCTGGTGGCCCCTCGTCAAGGAACGCCTAGGTTCCCGGCAGCCCGCGACGGGCACCACGGCGGCGTCCCCGCCCGCACCCGAGGAGCCGTCCGGCCCCCCGGCGGAATGGCCCGAACTGAGGGCGACCGGACAGCACAAGGCGGCGGAACTGCTGTCCTCCGAAATACTGACCGAACGCATGAACGACGTCGACTGCGCGAGGATCCTGCGCGCCTGGACCAGGGCCAAGCGCGACGGACAGCTCGGCGTCTTCAGCGACACCGTGCTGCGCCGCGGCGCCGCGGCCTGGACCCATCCCTCCGGAGCCCGCGACCTGCCCGTCCGCGCCGCCTCCCACGACCTCCTCGCGGGCCAGGTGCGGCTCGGCCGGTGGGTCGCCAGGGAACGCACCCCGCTCGCCTACTCCGGAGCGGGCACCGCCCTCGGCCCGGCGACGCTCGGCACCTCCCTCCTCGCCGTCGGACCGGCCGGTTCCGGGAAGACACGCCACCTCGTCGGACCCGTCGCCGAATCCCTCGGGCTCCAGGCCCTCACCGCGCGCTGCGCCGTCGTCGTCGTGGCCGCCGCCGGGACGCCGGTCGGCCCCGATGCCTCGTACGACGTCGTCGTGAAGCTCGGCGACCCCGAGTCGGTCCACGACCTGGACCTCTACGCCGACTGCGCCGACGCCGACGAGGCCGCCGCGTTCCTCGCGGAAGGCCTGGTCGGCAGCGTCGACGGCGTCGACGTCCGGCGCGCCGCCACGGCCCTGGCCCAGTTGCTCGGTCCCTACCGGGCCGTCCACGGCAGGTTCCCCACGATCCCCGTGCTGCGCGAACTGCTCGACGGAGTGCCCGCGCTGCTGGAGCCCCTGCGGCAGGACCTGTCGGCGGGGGGCCACCCCGCGATGCTCCGCGAACTGGAGGCACGGCTGCGGCAGAGCGGCGGCCCGAACGACCCGGGCCCGGTACTCGCCGACCGGCTGGCGCTGCTGGACCGGCCGGTCTTCGCGGACTTCTTCGGCTCCGGCACGAGCGCCCGGCCGTTCTCGCTGCGGGCGGTGGCCCATCATCCGCTGCGCGTCCGCGTCGACCTGCCGGAACGGGGCTACGAAGAGGCGTCGCAGCTCGTCACCCGGCTCCTGCTCGCCCAGTTCGCCGCCGTCGTCCGAGGCGGCGACCGGCGCGGGCACTTCGCCTGTCTGGTCCTCGACGACGCGACCGGCGCCCTGACCGCCGAGACCGTACGCCGCATCCAGGGCCTGCGGGCGCACAACGCCGGAGTGGTCCTCGCCCTGCGGTCCATCGGCGACATCCCCGAGGCCCTGCACGGGCCGCTGTACGGCGCGGTCGGCTGCCGCATGGCCTTCTCCGGCGTCACGACCTGGGACGGCGGCCGCTTCGCCGAGTCCTGGGGCACCGAGTGGGTGGAGACACGCGATGTGGCCAAGCACACCGTCTTCGCCGACCAGCCCATGACCCGGGCCATCCACGCGCTGCGCAAGCTGGTGACCGGCAAGGCGGTGACCACGGACGCCGTGACCGTGCGTCAGGTCGAGCGGGAGCGCTGGTCCGCCTCCGAACTGGCCCACGCGGTCCCGCCCGGCCACGCCGTACTGTCGCTGACCAGCGTGGACGGGGAGCACGCCCCGCCGCTGCTGGTGGACCTGCGGGGCTGAGGGCCGGCCGGACGCGGGGAGAGAGGGCGGAGGGTCGGCGGGGCGCAAGGGCATACCGACCCGCTGACCAGGGCGTATGGGGATGAACGCACACGGCGACCGTACGGTGAGGCAGAATCGACACAGGCCGTTCATACGCCGCGGCCAAAAGATCACAGAGATCACCGAGCTCACACCGACCTGAAGGCCCCATGCCCCCCACGCTCGCCTCGCTCGTCCACCACTCCGCGCTCAAGCTCACGGTGCGTGCGGGCGAGGACCGTCTGGACGTGCCCGTCCGCTGGGCCCATGTCAGCGAGCTCGCCGACCCCGTGCCGTACATGGAGGGCGGGGAACTGCTGCTGATCACCGCGCTCAAGCTGGACGCGGACGATCCCGAGGTCATGCGGCGGTACGTGAAGCGGCTGGCCGACGCCGGAGTGGTCGGGATCGGCTTCGCCGTCGGGGTGAACTACGACGAGATCCCGAAGGCCCTCGTCGACGCGGCCGAGGAGGAGGGACTGCCGCTCCTCGAAGTGCCCCGGCGCACCCCCTTTCTCGCCATCAGCAAGGCCGTGTCCGCCGCCATCGCCGCGGACCAGTACCGGGCCGTCACGGCGGGGTTCGCCGCCCAGCGCGAGCTCACCAAGCAGGCCCTGAGCGACGGCCCCGAGGGACTGCTCGCCGCACTCGCCGGGCAGGTCGACGGATGGGCGGCGCTCTACGACGCGTCCGGCGCCGTCGTCGCCGCCGCACCCGACTGGGCGGGACGCCGCGCCGGCCGGCTCACCCCGGACGTGGAGCGGCTGCGTGAACGGCCCGCCCCCGCGAGTTCCGTGGTGGGCGGGGAGGACCGCGTCGAACTGCACTCCCTCGGAACGGGACGCAGGCCGCGCGCCGCGCTCGCCGTCGGGACCGCCGGCGCCCTCGGCACCGCCGAGCGCTACGCCGTGCACTCGGCCATCGCCCTGCTGACCCTGACCACCGAACGCTCGCGGTCCCTGCACGCTGCCGAGCAGCGGATCGGCGCGGCCGTGCTCGGGATGCTGCTGGCCGGGGAACCCGACCACGCGCGGGCCGTCGCCGGAGACCTGTACGGCGAACTGCTCGACGCCCCCTTCCGGCTGATCATCGCCGAGTCGGTGTCCGGGCCGGCCGGCCGGGCGCACGCCGACGGGCACGCGCGCGTGAGTGCCGCCGCGCCCGCCAAGACCCCCGTCGCCGTGCCCGACGTCAACGGCGATCCGCTGGGCGGCCTCGCGGAGGTCGTCGAATCCGCCGCCGTGCGTTCGGGGGAGTCCGTGCTCGTCGTGCCCGACGGGGGACGGCTGGTCGTGCTCGCCGTGGACGGCGGTGCCGCCGTCGCGGCCTGCGGGGACTACGCGGCCGGACTGGAGTCCGCGCGGGCCGTCCCGCTAGAACAGCCCGCCGGGGCCGCGGGCGACGAGGACGAACTCGTCGTCGGGCTCTCGGCCCCGGCCGGACCGATCGCCGCGCGAGCCGCCTACAAGCAGGCCGAACAGGCCCTGTCCGTCGCCCGGCGGCGGGGCAGGGTCCTCGTCGAGCACGAGGACCTGGCGGCCGGGTCCGTACTGCCGCTGCTCGCGGACGACGCCGTGCGGGCGTTCGCCGACGGGCTCCTGCGGGCCCTCCACGATCACGACGCCACCGGCCGCGGGGACCTCGTCGCCTCGCTGCGGGCCTGGCTGTCCCGGCACGGGCAGTGGGACGCGGCGGCCGCCGACCTGGGTGTCCACCGGCACACGCTGCGCTACCGGATGCGCAGGGTCGAGGAGATCCTCGGCCGCTCCCTGGACGACCCCGACGTCCGGATGGAACTCTGGCTGGCCCTGAAGACCACGGCCGCACCCGGGGAGTGAATGCGCCCGGCCGCTGACGGCGGCCACCGCGAGGACCGGACGAGGACCACGCGAGGACCGGACGAGGGTCGGACGAGGCCCACGCGAGGATCAGCGGGCCAGGGCGATTTGGCTGGGCGCCCCCTCGGGGGCCAGGGACCCGGCTCGGCGCTCCCCCGCGGACCAGGGGGATTCGGCGCGGCGCTCCCTCGAGGAAGAGGCTCGATCGGACTCCTGCCGATCAGTCCAAACCGGCGTATCCCACCCCCCGACTGCTACGCGTCGGACAAACACCCCGTGCCGGTCGCGGCCCTACCGTGGTCGGGAGAGCAGCACCAGCAGGAAAACAGCAGGAACATCCCCATCGTCACCCCATACGGAAGGGCCGGGACTCGCAAAATGACTTCCACCCACGCCTTCTGGCTCGCCGGCCGCCAGGCCACCGGCGAGACCACCTTCGACGTCACCTCGCCGTGGGACGGCCGCCTCGTCGGTCAGGTCAGCGTGCCCACCGAGGCCCAGGTCGAGGAGGCCGTGGCCGCCGCGTACGCCGTGCGTGACGAGTTCGCCGCGACCCCGGCCCACGTACGCGCCGCCGCCCTCGACCACGTCTCGCGCCGGCTGGCCGAGCGCACCGAGGAGATCGCCCAGCTCATCTCCGCCGAGAACGGCAAGCCGATCAAGTGGGCCCGCGGTGAGGTCGGCCGCGCGGTGTCCGTGTTCCGGTTCGCCGCGGAGGAGGCCCGCCGCTTCAACGGCGGCGAGGCGCAGCGCCTCGACACCGACGCGGGCGGCCAGGGCCGACTGGCTCTCACGCGCCGCTTCCCCAAGGGTGTCGTCCTCGGCATCGCGCCCTTCAACTTCCCGCTGAACCTGTGCGCCCACAAGGTCGCCCCGGCCATCGCCGCGGGTGCCCCGATCATCCTCAAGCCGGCGCCCGCGACCCCGCTGTCCGGTCTGATCCTCGGTGACCTGCTGGCCGAGACCGACCTGCCCGCCGGCTCCTGGAGCATCCTGCCGGTCGCCAACGACAAGATGCCCGCCCTGGTCCAGGACGAGCGCCTTCCCGTCATCTCCTTCACCGGTTCCGAGACGGTCGGCTACGCGATCATGGACTCGGTGCCGCGCAAGCACTGCACCCTGGAGCTGGGCGGCAACGGCGCGGCCGTCGTCCTCGCCGACTTCGCGAGCGACGCGGACCTGGACTGGGCCGCGACCCGGATCGCGACCTTCTCCAACTACCAGGGCGGCCAGTCCTGCATCTCGGTGCAGCGCGTGATCGCGGACGCCGCGGTGTACGAGCGCCTGCTGCCGCGCATCGTCGCCGCCGTCGAGGCCCAGGTCACCGGCGACCCGTCCGACGCCACGACGGATGTCGGCCCGCTGGTCAGCGAGGCCGCCGCCGAGCGTGTCGAGTCCTGGGTGGAGGAGGCCGTCGCGGCCGGCGCCACGCTGCTCACCGGTGGCAAGCGCGACGGCGCCTCCTACGCCCCGACCGTCCTCGCGGACGTCCCGGCCGACGTCACGATCTCCTGCGAGGAGGTCTTCGGACCGGTCCTGACCGTGCAGAAGGTGGACGGCGAGGCGGCTGCCTTCGAGGCCGCCAACAACTCCAAGTACGGCCTCCAGACCGGCGTGTTCACGCACGACCTGCAGACCGCGTTCCGCGCGCACCGTGCCCTGGAGGTGGGCGGCGTCGTGATCGGCGACGTCCCGTCCTACCGCGCCGACCAGATGCCGTACGGCGGTGCCAAGCAGTCCGGTGTCGGCCGTGAGGGCGTCAAGTTCGCGATGGACGACTACACCTACGAGCGTGTGCTCGTGCTGACGGGTCTCGCACTCTGACGGAGACCCATCCGAGGCCGACGGCCCGAGCCCACACTGTGCGGGGGCTCGGGCCGTCCGCTTTTCCGTCCCGGGCGAGGGAGTTCGGCCCGAGGCTGTCGGACGTGACCGAAAACGGCGTGTCTAGTGACAATCGTTTTCAGATAACGTCGTCGGAGAGGGGGCCCGGCACCGATGCCTTCCGGTGCCGGGCCCCTGTGCCGGCTTCTCCGGACCCTCAACCGGAGAAGCCGACGTGCGCGAGCCGGAGCCGGCCGCGCAGTCCGAGGCGGACGTCGCGCACACCGTCGGCGGTGAACGCGGCGGTGAGGACGCGGTAGTCGTACGGCCCGCCCGCCCCGCTCGCCGACACCTCGGCGACCGGCCCGGGGCCCGGCTGTTTTCCGATGGCCGGTCCGGAACCCGGCTCCTCGCCGATGGCCGGTCCGGAGCCCGACTGCTCTCCGGCGGCCGGCCCGGAGTCCCGAGGCGCCAACCGGATCGACGGTCCGTCGGCCAGCGTCACTTCCACGACGCCCTCGCCCGCGACCTCCACGGCGACACGGCCGACGCCCGTTCCGAAGTCGCACCCCAGGTAGAGGAGTTCGCCGGAGCCGCCGTCCACCGTGGTCACCGCGTCGCCCGCCGACTTCGTACGGTCGACGATCGCGATGCCGGCCTGCTCGTCGAAGTCGGCCGCGTCCAGGCCGCGTTCGCGCACCGGGCGGAACGCGCCGGGTTCGCCGTCGAGTTCGACGGTCTCGACCAGGCGGATGTCCTCGCTGGACGCCCCGACCAGCAGGTCGTACGCGCCCGGTTCGAGGCGTCGGCGCCCGCACGCCACGTCCCAGAACTCCAGCGCGGAGAGCGGGAGTTCGAAGGTGACGCCGGTCGAGGCGCCCGGAGCGAGCCGGATGCGGCGGTGCGCCGCCAGCGCGCGGCGCGGGCGGGGCACGGACGGCGCGACCGCCCGGGTGTAGAGCTGGACGACCTCGTCGGCGGTCACGGCCCCGGTGTTCGTCACGGCGCAGGAGACGGTCAGCGCGTCGCCCTCCCGCAGGACCCGCAGGTCCGCGTAGGCGAACGAGGCGTAGGACAGCCCGTGCCCGAAGGGGTAGAGCGGAGTCCCCTCGAAGTAGAGGTAGGTCTGCCGTCCGCCGATCACGTCGTAGTCGAGCAGGCCCGGCAGGTCGCCGTCCCCGGCGTACCAGGTCTGCGGAAGCCGTCCTGCGGGGGAGACGTCCCCGGCGAGGACACGGGCCAGCGCGGTGCCCGCAGCCTGGCCGCCGTGCGCGGTCCACAGCAGGGCGCGCGGACCGGTGCGGTCGACCGCGTACGGGTAGGCGGAGACCAGCGCCAGCACGGTGTCCGGGTTCGCCGCGCGGGCCGCGTCCAGCAGCCGTTCCTGGTGGGCGGGCAGCCGCAACGTCGTACGGTCCTCGGTCTCGCGGCCGTTGATGTGCGGGTCGTTGCCCGCGACGACGAGGACCACGTCGGCCGCGGCGGCGGCGCGCGCCACGGCGTCCTCACCGCGTTCGGTGAACTCCACCTCGAAGATCTCGGCCTCCCGGGCGTCCCGCCCGGCAACCTTCACGCCGTCGGCGGCGACACAGACGTGTCCGCCCGTCCCGAGGTGCTTCAGGAGGTGGCCGTTTCGATGGGCTGCGGAGGGTTCCAGCCGGAAGGTCTCCTGGACGACCCAGCCGCCCGGCTGATCGGCGGAGGCGCGGAGGAACCCGTCGTCGGCGACCGACAGGTAGCGGCCGTCGGGGGCGCGGAGCGTGAGGACGCCGCCGCCCCAGTCGATCAGCGCCAGTTCGGTGCCGACGGTGTCGGTGGTCAGCGGGGGCAGGTCGGTGCGGCCCGCGAGCAGTGCCGGATCGAGGGCGCCCTCGGCACCCCGCGTCACCTCCGGCGCGTCCTCCACGGCGGGCACCGCGAGATACTCGCCGGACGCGGTCCTCAGTCGTACGCGGTCCACGCCCTCGGCGAAGTCCACCCGCTCGGCGCCGAAACGCTCGTACAGGCCCTCCAGCGGTGTCGACCGGTGGATGAGGGTGCCGCTGTACCAGTCGAGCTTGCACTCGTCGGCGAGCAGTCCGACGACGGCGAGGCGGAGGCCGGGGCGCAGGGGCAGCAGACCGTCGTTCTCGAGCAGGACGACCGCCTGCTCCGCGGCTTCGAGGGCGAGCGCGCGGTGGGCGGGCGTGTCGAACTCCCCGGTCTCCGCGTACGGGTCGAGGTCCGGGTCGAACTCGCCGAGGCGGAAGCGCACGGCGAGCTGGCGGCGGACCGCGGTGTCGATGTCGGCCTCGGTCAGCAGGCCTCGCTCCAGGGCGCCCCGGACGCGTGCGGTGATCCGCGAGCCGTCCGTGCCGTGGTCGGTGAAGCTGTCGACGCCGGCGAGGAGGGCTGCGGCGGTCGCCTCCTCGTGGGTGTCGAAGTAGTCCTCGGAGTCGGCCAGGTTGGAGGGCGCGCCCGCGTCCGAGCAGACCAGCAGCTCCTGGTCGGTCCAGGCCCGCAGATGCTCGCGCAGGTACGGCGAGACGTGGTTGGGGCGGCCGTTGACCAGGTTGTACGCGGGCATCACCCCGGCGACGGCGCCGGCCGACACGGTGTCGCGGAAGGCGCGCAGGTCGTACTCGTGCAGCACGCGCGGCCGGACGGAGGAGGACGACGTGTCCCTGTCCGTCTCGTTGTTGTGCGCGAGCCAGTGCTTGAGGACCGGCGCCGTACGCCAGTAGACCCGGTGGTCGCCGCGCAGCCCGCGGGTGTACGCGGTGGCGATGGCGGAGGTGAGCGACGGGTCCTCCGAGTAGCCCTCCTCGTTGCGGCCCCACAGCGGGTGGCGCAGCAGATTGACCGTGGGGGACCAGACGTTGAGCCCCACGCGGTCGTCGCGGGCGCGCATCGCGCGCGCCTCCGAGGAGACGGCTTCCCCGATCCGGCGGACGAGCTCCGTGTTCCAGGTCGCGGCGAGCCCCACTGCCTGCGGGAACACCGTCGCCGGCCCCATCCAGGCGACCCCGTGCAGCGCCTCCTGGCCGGTGCGGAAGGCGGGTATCCCGAGCCGGTCGACGGCGGGCGCGTACTGGTGCAGGAACGCGATGCGCTCCTCCAGTGTGAGCCGCGTCAGCAGGTCGTCGACGCGCTTCGCGAACGACAGGCTCGCGTCGCGGAAGGGCGGCAGGGGTGGTGTCTCTGCGGGCACGTGGTGATCCCTTCGCGGTGGGGCATCGAAGGTCTTTCGAAGCGCTTCGATGCTCGATCGACCACAGGGTGGGTGTCAAGACACGTGACCGGACCACCTCTGTTTCCCGCCAGTGAGGTCAAGTGCCGCACGGACACGCCCTGTTGCCCGTCGTCCCGGAGGAATCTTGGGATCGACCCTTGTGCACCCCCAGGCGTTCACTTAACCTCGCAGCAACATCGAAGCGCTTCGATTGTCGGACTTCCCTCTTCCCGGGGCACAGTCCTCCGAGGACCGCTTCGGCTCAGGCAGCTCCACTCAAGACACCGCAGCCGACGGCTCCACCGCCGGGTGTCCTGCTGTGCGCCATGAAGGGTTGACGCAATGACGCCGAACTCCGCCACATCCGCCCCCAGCCGGAGAAGCTTCCTCGCCTCCACGGCGGTCGCAGCGGCCGCCGTGGCGGGCGGAACGCCCCTGCTCGCCGCCTGCGGCGGAGGACAGGACGGCAGCAAGGACGGCACCACCTCGGGGAAGGACGCCCAGAAGATCCTTCCGGCGTTCGTGGCGTCGAGCGTCGTCACGCCCGACCTCCCGTCCAAGAACGGATCGGCGGCCGGGTTCACCCGGGCGATCGACCTGGACGCGCTGAAGACGTCCGTCCCGAAGAAGCTGGGCGCGGGCGGCGACCTGAAGATCATGTCGCCGTTCTGGGGCACCCCGCCGACGGGCGACAACGCCTACTACACGGCCATGAACGTGGCCATCGGCATCAAGGCGACCTGGCAGAACCAGGACGGCAACACCTACGACGAGAAGCTGGGCGCGGTCCTCGCCTCCAGCGACATCCCGGACGTGGTGGTCGTCCCGGGCTGGAACCTGAACGGCAGGATACCGAGCGCGATCAACGCCAAGTTCGCGGACCTCGGCCCGTATCTGTCGGGCGACAAGGTCAAGACCTACCCGAACCTCGCGGCCGTTCCCACGGACGCCTGGCAGCGCTCCATCTTCGGCGGCCGGCTGCGCGCGATCCCGATGCCGGCCTCGTACGTCACCAACATCGCGCCCTTCTACCGCAAGGACGTCTTCGCCGCGAAGGGCTACACCCTCCCCAAGTCGCCCGACGAGTTCCTGGCCTGGGCGAAGGAGGCCACCGACGCCAAGGCGAAGGTGTGGGCCTGCGACGACCTCAAGTGGACGGCCTTCAACATCTACGGCGTCCTCAACGGCAGCGACAAGGCCCTGTGGTGGGACCTGCGGGACGGCAAGCTCGTCAACCGGATCGAGACCGCCGAGTACCTCGAAGCCCTGGAGTGGACGCGCAAGCTGTACGCGGCGGGTGTCGTCCACCCCGACGCCAAGGCCGTCAAGGGCGACGCGTCCAACCGGTTCACCGCCGGCCAGTCCCTCGTCTTCAACGGCGACCTGTCGTACTGGTACGGCTCGACGGCCGAACAGCGCACCCAGAAGGCCGGCTTCGAGATGGGCGCCTTCGACATCTTCGGCCCCGACGGCGGCGACCCCACCCTCTGGGCGACCCAGCCCGCCGGCATCTTCACCTTCGTCAGCAAGAAGGCGTCCAAGCAGCAGATCAAGGACTTCCTCGCGCTCGCCGACTTCTGCGCCGCCCCGTACGGCACCAAGGAGTACATGCTGACGGTCTACGGCGTCGAGGGCACCGACTACACCGTCAAGAACGGTCTGCCCACCAAGACCACCAAGGGCACCAACGAGGTCAACGGCGCCTACGACTACACCGGCGACCCGGCCGCCTACCTCGCCCACCCCGACCTGCCGGAGATCGCCAGGCTCCAGGTCGAGTGGCAGCAGCGCATGGGCTCCTTCACCAAGAAGTCCTCCTTCTACGGCCTGACCATCACCGAGCCCAGCCGGTGGACCAACCTCGCCAACGACTTCGAGCAGCTCGAGGACGACATCGTCCGCGGCCGCAAGAAGATCGCCGACATGCAGCAGGCCGTCGCGGACTGGAAGCAGAAGGGCGGCGACGACCTGCGCGCCTGGTACAAGAAGCTGCTCGACGCCAACGGCTCCGCGGCCAAGTGACCCGGAACTGAGGCAAGGAGAAGTCCGTGTCCCACAGCACGGTGCCCCGGAGCAGGGCCGGGGCCAGGGCGGGCAAACAGGTGCCGGAGGGGAACCCGCCGGACGGCGCGACCGGACGGCGGGCCGCCGGGAGCGCCGGACAGGGTGCGGGGAAGCCGGCCTTCCGGCTGCGCTTCCGACGTGACCGCACCCTGATCCTGATGACGCTGCCCGCGGTCGCGCTGCTGCTCGTCTTCACCTACATACCGGTGCTGGGCAACGTCGTCGCCTTCCAGGACTACGACCCGTACCTGAGCGACAACGGCTTCGTCGCGATCTTCGAGAGCCCCTGGACCGGACTGGAGAACTTCCAGCGGATCTTCGCGGACTCGCAGTTCTGGCACGCCGTGCAGAACACGTTCGTCCTGTTCCTCCTCCAGCTCGTGCTCTACTTCCCGATCCCGGTCGCCCTCGCCCTCCTCATCAACAGCGTGGTCAGGCCCCGGGTCCGGGCCGTCGCCCAGGCGGTCATGTACCTCCCGCACTTCTTCTCCTGGGTCCTCGTCGTCACCGTCTTCCAGCAGATCTTCGGAGGGGCGGGCATCATCGCCCAGACCCTGCGCCGCCACGGCCACCAGGGAATCGACCTGATGACCGACCCGGGGATCTTCAAATTCCTGGTGACGGCCGAGGGCGTCTGGAAGGACGCGGGCTGGGGCATCATCGTCTTCCTCGCGGCCTTGTCGTCCGTGTCGCCCGACCTGTACGAGGCCGCCGCCATGGACGGGGCCGGACGTTGGCGCCGCATGTGGCACATCACCCTGCCCGCGCTGCGCCCGGTGATCGCCCTGCTCCTGGTGCTGCGCGTGGGCGACGCGCTCACCGTCGGCTTCGAGCAGCTCCTGCTCCAGCGCGACGCGGTGGGCCCCGGAGCCTCCGAGGTCCTCGACACCTACGTGTGGTGGAACGGCATCCGCAACCAGGACTTCGGCTACGCCGCGGCGGCCGGACTGATCAAGGGGGTGGTCGGTCTGGGGCTCGTCCTGACCGCGAACAAGGTCGCCCACCTCATGGGCGAGCAGGGGGTGTACGAGAAATGACCGCCGTGACGCGGGCACCGCGCGACAGGCCCGCCCGCTGGGCGGCGCCGCCCCGGCCGCCCTGGGAGGAGGAGCCGTCCAGGGCGGGCCTCGCGGGCAAGGGGATCGCACTCACCCTCGCCGCCTTCGCGATCCTCTTCCCGCTGTGGATCGTCGTCGTCACCAGTCTCCAGTCGAAGAGGACCATCGACGCGGCCGGCGGCCTGGTCGTCGTCCCCAAGGGCGTCACCCTCGTCGCGTACCAGGAACTGCTCACCGGCGGCCAGGTGCAGCGCGCCGCGCTCGTCAGCATCGGTGTGACCCTGGCCGGCACCCTGTTCAGCATGGCGGTCTCGGTGCTGTGCGCGTACGGTCTGTCCCGGATCGGGTCGCTCGGCCACCGCTGGTTCCTGATGCTCCTGCTCGCCACGATGTTCTTCGGCGCCGGCCTCATCCCCACCTATCTGCTGGTGCAGGCGCTCGGCCTCACCGACACCTATCTCGCGCTGATCCTCCCCAGCGCGGTGAGCGTGTTCAACATCCTGGTGCTGCGGGCGTTCTTCATGGGCATCTCGCCCGAACTCGTCGACAGCGCCCGCATCGACGGCGCGGGCGACTGGCGCATCCTGTGGCGGATCGTGATGCCGCTCTCCCGGGCGGTCCTCGCGGTCATCTCGCTGTTCTACGCGGTCGGTTACTGGAGCGCCTGGTTCAACGCCTCCATCTACCTGACCGACCAGGACATGATGCCGCTGCAGAACGTCATGATCCAGTTGGTGCAGAAGCAGGAACGGCCGGTCGGCCTCGCCACCCAGATCAACACCGGCCAACTGTCCCCGCTCGCCATCCAGATGGCCGTCATGGTGATGGCGCTGCTGCCCGTCGCGGTCCTCTCGCCCTTCGTCCAGCGGCACTTCAAGAAGGGCATGCTCACCGGCGCCGTGAAGGGCTGACCCGGCCGCCACGCCTCGCCGGGGCATCGCCGGGCCCGCCCCGCTCCGCCTCTCCAGCTCGCCGCGGCCGACCCGCTCCTGACCGGCGGCCGGCCGCGGCGGACCACTCCCTCACCCCGATCGAGGTGGCTCATGCGCACGCCCCGCGGAACCGGCGAAGAGACCGGGCGGCCGAGTCTGAGCACGGCCACCCGGGGCCGCGTCCTGTTCGGCGGCGACTACAACCCCGAGCAGTGGCCCGAGGAGGCCTGGCACGAGGACGTCCGTCTCATGAAGGAGGCCGGCGTCAACTCCGTCACCGTCGGCGTCTTCTCCTGGGCGAGACTCGAACCACGCCCGGGAGCACGCGAGTTCGGCTGGCTTGACCGGGTCATGGACCTGATGCACGAGCACGGCGTCGGCGTCGTGCTCGCCACCCCGACCTCCTCGCCGCCGCCCTGGATGGGCCGGCTGCACCCCGAGACGCTGCCCCGGGACGAGGACGGCCGCATCGAATGGTGGGGCTCGCGGCAGCACTTCTCGCACTCCAGCGCCGTCTACCGCCGCTGTGCCGCCGCGATCACCGAGGACCTGGCCGCCCGCTACGCGAGCCACCCCGCCCTCATCATGTGGCACATCAACAACGAGTACTGCACCGTCGATTACGGCGACGAGGCGGCGGACGCCTTCCGGCGCTGGCTCCGCGACAGATACGGCACCGTCGAGGCGCTCAACACGGCCTGGGGCACGGCCTTCTGGGGCCAGGGCTACGACGACTGGAACGAGGTGATCCCGCCGCGTCACGCGCACTACATGAAGAACCCGACGCATGCCCTCGACTTCAAGCGGTTCACCTCCGACATGCTCCTGGAGTGTTACACCACCGAGCGGGACATCGTGCGCCGCCACAGCCCCGGCACCCCGGTGACCACCAACTTCATGCCGATGTGGGTCGGCCAGGACGCCTGGCGGTGGGCCGGGGAGGAGGACGTCGTCTCGGTCGACCTCTACCCCGACCCGCGCGACCCCCTCGGAGCGCAGCACGGCGCGCTCATCCAGGACATGACGCGCTCGCAGGCGGCGGGCGGCTCCTGGATGCTCATGGAACAGGCCGCCGGAGCGGTCAACTGGCGCGGCGTGAACCACCCCAAGCCGCGCGGGCTGAACCGGCTGTGGTCCCTCCAGGCCGTGGCGCGCGGCGCCGACGCCGTCTGCTACTTCCAGTGGCGGCAGTCCCGGCAGGGCGCCGAGAAGTTCCACTCCGGGATGATCGGCCACGCGGGGGAGCGGGGCCGCACCTTCCAGGAGATCAAACAGATCGGTGCCGAACTGGCCTCCCTCGCACCTCATGTGAGGGACGCTCAGGTGAAGGCGGACATCGCGGTCCTGCACGACTGGAACTCCTGGTGGGCGGGAGAGCACGACGGCCGGCTGTCCGCGGAGAACGACTGCGCCGAGGTCGTACGGGCCTGGCACCGCGCCCTGTGGGAGGCCCACCTCACCACCGCGTTCGCCCATCCCGAGCACGACCTCTCCGCGTACCGGATGGTCGTCGTGCCCCAGCTCTACCTGCTCACCGACACCGCCGTCGAGAACCTCCTCGCCTACGCGCGAGCGGGCGGCACGCTCGTCTGCGGCTTCCTCACCGGCGTCGCCGACGAGGACGACCGGGTACGGCCGGGCGGCATGGACGAGCGGCTGCGCGCGCTGTTCGGCATCCGCACCCTGCACGAATGGTGGCCGCTGGACGCGGGGGAGAAGGTGGCGTGCGACGGCTTCACCGGCACGCTCTGGTCCGAGGAGATCGAGGCCGAGGACGCGGCGGCGGTCGAGGCGCGGTACCGCGGCGGCGAACTGGACGGACGGCCCGCCGTGTTCCGCAGGGGCACCGCCCGCTACCTCTCCACGCTCCCCGAACCGGCCGCCCTGCGTGCCCTGCTGGCGCGGGCGGCCCTGAGCGCCGGCGTCCGGGCGGTGCTCGACGGACTGCCCGAGGGCGTCGAGGCCGTCCGGCGCGGCGACCTGCTCTTCCTGCTCAACCACGGGCGCGCCCCGGTGACCGTCGAGGTGCCGGGCAACCACCGCGACCTGCTCGGCGGCGCGTCCGTGCGGGACTCCGTACGACTGGAGCGGTACGGAGCGGCGGTGCTCGCCCCATGACCGGACAGGCTCGCCCCGGCCCCCACCCGGACCGGCCCGCGACGCAGGGCGGCCACGGCTCCGCCCCCGTCCACGGCACCTGGGAACCCCGGCCCGCCGCCCGCTGGGAGGACGCCTTCCTGAGCGGCAACGGCACCCACGGCGCCATGGTGTTCGGCGATCCGGACGACGACCGGGTCATCGTCAACCATCACCGTCTGGTCCGCCCGAACGGCAGCTCGGAGGCCCGCCCGCCCGAGCTCGCCGCCCGCCTCGCCGACGTACAGGACCGGCTGCTCGCCGGAGACGTGGCAGCCGGCGAGGACTTCACCGACGGCCGGCCGCTGCTGTGGGTACAGCCCTTCCACCCGGCGTTCCAGGTGCGACTGCGCCGCCCCGCCGAGGAACCGCGCGGCCACCGGCGCGAGAGCGATTTCACCACCGGCGTCGTCCGCGCCGTGAGCGGGGACCGGCGCGCCGAGGTGTTCGTCTCCCGCGCCGACGACGTGATCACGCAGTACGTGAGGGCCCCCGGCCCCGCGACCGAGGTCACGCTGGACCACCGGCTGCCGGGAGCGCCCGCGGACCTGGCCGTGGAACACGGAGCCGTCCACACCCCCGAGGGCGCCCTGCTCACCCTGCGCGCCCGCTATCCGGGCAGCGACCTGGCGTACACCGGGGTCACCCTCCTCGTCACGGACGGCACCGTCCGTCCCGCCCTACCCGGCGTTCGGGTCGACGGCGCCCGCTCGATGCTCCTGCTCACCCGGGTGCGCCGGCACCGGGGGGACCCGGACGCCCTCGCGGAGCTCCGCGCGCTGCGGGAACTGCTGCCCGAGGCCCGTCCCGGCGGCCCCGAGGACATCGAGCACGCGTACACCCACCTGCTCGCCCGGCACACCGCCCTCCACCGTGCCGCCTATCTGCGGGTCACCCTCGACCTGGGCGCCGATCCCGCCGAACGGGCACTGCCAGGATCGGAGCTGGTCCTGCGCCCGAAGAGCCCCGCTCTCCTCGAACGGCTCTTCGCGGCCGGCCGGTACCACCTGCTGTCCGCGTCCGGCACGCTCCCGCCACGGCTGACGGGCCTGTGGACCGGTGACTGGGACACCGCCTGGTCCGGGGCGTTCACCACGGACGCCAACCTCAATCTGCAGACCGCGTCGGCCGCCGCGGCCGCCCTCCCCGAGGTCACCGAGGCGCACGCGGCCCTGGTCCACGGCCAGTTGCCGCACTGGCGGGACAACGCCCGAGCCGTCTTCGGCGCCCGCGGCGTCGTCGCCCCCGCCCACACCGACGGAGAGTCGGGACACATCCGCCACCTCAGCCGCGCCTACCCGCTCCACGTGTGGACCGCGGGAGCCGACTGGCTGCTCAAACCCCTCGTGGACCACGACGAGACACACGGCGGCCGCGACCCGCGCCTCGCCGCCGCCCTCGCCGAGACCGCCCGCTTCTACGAGGACTTCCTCACCCGGACCGACGCGGACGGCCACCTGGTGATCGTGCCGTCCTACTCCCCGGAGAACCGTCCCGCGAACGCGGGCTGGATCACCGTCAACGCCGCCATGGACCTCTCGGCGGCCCGCCACGCCCTGCGCACGGCGGCCGCCTACCACCCGGGCCCCGACGCCGAACGCCGGCTCGCGCTCGCCGACCGGCTGCCGCCCCACCGGGTCAACTCCGACGGAGCGCTGGCCGAATGGGCCTGGCCCGGACTCGACGACACCTACGACCACCGGCACCTCAGCCACCTCTATGGCGTCTGGCCCCTCGACGAGATCAATCCCTACGACACCCCCGGCCTCGCCGCCGCGGCCCGTCGCGCCCTCGAACTGCGCGGCGCCGAGAACGACTCGGCGCACGGCCACCTCCACCACGCCCTGGTGGCCGCCAGGCTGCGGGACGCCGGGCGGGTGGCGCGGGCCCTCGACAACGTCCTGGCCGGGGACTACTTCCACGTCTCCCTGATGAGCGGCCACTACCCGAACCGCCACGTCTACAACGCCGACGCCGCCCACACCCTGCCCGCCGTCGTCATCGAGGCACTTCTCCAGTCCACCCCGCGGCGGCTCGTCCTCTTCCCGGCGCTCCCCGCGAGCCTGCCGAACGGCGAACTCCGGGGCCTCCGAACGAGGTTCGGCGCGGAGGCCGACCTCACCTGGACCCCCGACGGCGCCACCGTCGTCCTGCGGCCGGGCCGCACCTGCCGCATCGAACTCCGGACTTCCGCCGGCGCGCGACCGCTCTCCCTGAGCGCCGGAGAAGACCGCGTCCTCACCCTGAAGCCGCGGTAGCCCCCCGCACATCCCCCCACCCATGGAAGGAAAGCCATGGCACCACGCACGCTGAAAAGGATCACCAAAGCCCTGATCGCCCCCGCGCTGGCGCTCGGAGCCACGATCGGCCTCGCCTCGGCCCCCGCCCAGGCCGCCGTCTGGTCCTCCTGCGACCAGTGGGGCAACACCACCCTGAACGGCTACACGCTCTACAACAACATCTGGGGCTCGGGTGCGGGCAGCCAGTGCGTCTGGGCCAACTCCGGCACCAACTGGGGAGTCTGGGCCGACCACCCCAACACCGGCGGCATCAAGTCCTACCCCAACTCCAAGAAGTACGTGGGAAAGACGATCGCCGGACTGTCCTCCCTCACCAGCAACTACAACGTCACCGTCCCGTCCTCCGGCGCGTACAACACCTCGTACGACATCTGGGACACCGGCTACGCCCACGAGATCATGCTCTGGGTCAACTACAACGGAGCCGTCGGCGCGCTCGGCACCTCGCAGGGAACGCTCACACTGGGCGGCAACACCTGGACCGTCTACAAGGGCAACAACGGCGCGAACGACGTCTTCTCGTTCCTGCGCAGCGCCGACTCCACCTCCGGAACCATGAACATCCTCCCCGTCCTGAAGTGGATCGCGAACACCAAGGGCTGGATGTCGAGCGCCGCGACCATCGGGGACGTGCAGTTCGGCTTCGAGATCACCTCGTCGGCGGGCGGCCTCGACTTCGTCACCAACAACCTGACGGTCAGCAGCAGCTGAGCCGAACGTGCGGGCGCGGCCGGTCCCCCGTGAGGAGCCGGCCGCACCTTCGGGAGAGCCCCTAGCCCGTCACGGGCAGCCGTGCGCCGTCCCGCAGGAACAGCGGGATCCGGTCCAGCGGCGCGTCCACCGTCACGGACGCGCCCCCCTCGTACGACTGCCCGGTCCACGCGTCCGTCCAGCGCGCGCCCGCCGGGAGATACGCCGTACGGGCCGTCGCACCCGCGGTGAGGACCGGAGCGACCAGCAGATCGTGGCCGAGGAGGTAGGCGTCGTCGACCGACCAGGCCGCCTGGTCGCCGGGGAACTCCAGGAGCAGCGGGCGCATCACCGGCAGCCCCTCCTCGTGGGCCTCCCGCATCACCTCCAGCAGATACGGCTTCAGACGTTCCCGCAGGCGCAGGTACTCCTCCATGACGGCACCCGCCTCCTCGCCGTACGACCAGACCTCGTTCGGGCCGCCGGTCATCCCCGGGCCGAGCGGCAGCCCCGGGTCACGGAAGCCGTGCAGCCGCATCAGCGGCGACAGCGCGCCGAACTGGAACCAGCGCACCATGACCTCGCGGTACGCCGGGTCGTCCGGGTCGCCGCCGTGGAAGCCGCCGATGTCGGTGTTCCACCAGGGGATCCCGGACAGCGCGGTGTTGAGCCCCGCGGCGATCTGCCGCCGCAGGGTCGCGAAGTCGGTCCCGATGTCGCCCGACCACAGGGCCGCCCCGTAGCGCTGACTGCCCGCCCAGGCCGAGCGGTTGAGGGAGACGATCTCGGTCTCCCCGGCGGCGCGCAGGCCCTCGTAGAAGGTGCGGGCGTTCTCGCGCGGATAGAGGTTGCCCACTTCGAGCCCCGGGCCCGCGTGATAGCGGAGGTTCTCGGAGAAGCTCGGCTTCAGCTCCGGCTCGCAGGCGTCCAGCCAGAAGGCCGAGATGCCGTACGGATCGAGATAGTTGTCCTTCACCCGCGACCACAGGAAGTCACGCGCCTCGGGGTTCGTGGCGTCGTAGAAGGCCACCTGGACCGTGGACGCGACCTGCTTGTCCGGCCAGTCGGCGTGCGCCATCGGCCCGTACTCGGTGCCGATGAACCAGCCCCGCTGCTCCATGAGCGCGTGGTTCTCCGAGAGCGGTGAGACCGACGGCCAGACGGACACGACCAGCTTGACGCCGAGACCGGCGAGTTCGGCCTGCAGGGCCGCGGGGTCGGGCCACTCGGCCGGGTCGAACTTCCAGTCGCCCAGGTGGGTCCAGTGGAAGAAGTCGCAGACGATGACCGACAGTGGCAGCCCCCGGCGCTTGTACTCCCGTGCCACCTCCAGGAGTTCGTCCTGGGTGCGGTAGCGCAGCTTGCACTGCCAGAACCCGGCCGCCCACTCGGGCAGCATCGGGGTCCGGCCGGTGACCGCGCTGTAGCGGCGCTGGGCGTCGGCCGGGGTGCCCGCGGTGATCCAGTAGTCGATCTGCCGGGCCGAGTCGGCGACCCAGCGGGTGCCGTTGCCCGCGAGCTCCACCCGGCCGATGGCCGGGTTGTTCCACAGGAGGGTGTAGCCGCGGCTGGAGGTGAGCACCGGCACGGTGACCTCGGCGTTGCGCTGGATCAGGTCGAGGACCGCGCCCTTCTGGTCGAACAGTCCGTGCTGGTGCTGCCCGAGGCCGTACAGCCGCTCGCCGTCGTACGCGGCGAAGCGCTGCTCCAGCCGGTGGTGACCGTTGCCGGTCGGGGTGTACAGCCGTGATCCGGGCCACCAGAAGTGGGCGCGTTCCTCGGCGAGGAGTTCACCGCCGTCCGCGGTCCGGGTGAAGCGGATCAGGCCCTCGGCGCTCACCTCGACGGTCAGCGCACCCACCGTCAACCGGCCCTCGCCGCCGCTGAGTTCCAGTGTGCTCGCGGTGTCCCGCGACTCGTCGAGCAGTGCTCCGGGCAGCCCTTCGAGCAGGGGGCCGCCGAGCCGGGCGCGGACCCGCACCGCGTCGGGACCCCACGGCTCGATCCGGACGGTCTCCGTGCGGCCGCTCCACTCCAGCGCGCCGTCCCGTTCACGGAACGTGCCGACGGTGGGGGAGGACTGCGCGAGGCCGACCTGGGGCTGCACTGCGGCGGACTGATTCACGTGGATGCTCCTGAAGCGGGTCCTGAAGCGGGTCCTGAAGCGGGATACGGACAGAGCGGCACAGGGAGAGCACGCGGACAGCGGTGTCCGGCGGAGGAGGTTCGCGAGAGCTTCGCGACGGCGGTGCCGACCGGGCGGGCGCCCGACGGGGAGCGGCTCAAGGAGCGGCCGGCGCCGGTCCCGTGCTCGCCCGCACCGTCAACTCGGGTGCGAGCAGTACGACTTCGTCCTTGCCGCGGCCTTCGAGCTTGGCGATCAGATGCTCGACGGCTTGGCGGCCCATGTCCTGCGCGGGAATGGCGACCGACGTCAGCCGCACCGAGGCCTGGGTGGCGACCTGGTCCGGGCAGATCGCGATCACCGAGACGTCCTCGGGCACGGCACGGCCCTTCTGGCGCAGCAGCGCGAGCAGCGGCTCGACCGCCGACTCGTTCTGCACGACGAAGCCCGTGGTGCCCGGGCGTTCGTCGAAGACGCGGGCGAGGGTGAGGGCCATCGCGTCGTAGCCGCCCTCGCAGGGCCGGTGCAACACACGCAGCCCCAACTCCCGGGAGCGGGCGCGGAGTCCGTCGAGCGTCCGCTCGGCGAAGCCGGTGTGCCGCTCGTAGACGGCGGGCGCCTCGCCGATGACAGCGATGTCACGGTGACCGAGCAGCGCCAGATGCTCGGCGCACAGCGCGCCCGTCGCCCCGAAGTCGAGGTCGACGCAGGTCAGACCGGTGGTGTCGGCGGGGAGCCCGATGAGCACGGACGGCTGGTCCGTCGCGCGCAGCAACGGCATGCGCTCGTCGTCGAGTTCGACGTCCATCAGGATCATCGCGTCGGCGAGTCCGCTGCCGGTGACCCGGCGCACCGCGTCGGGCCCCTCCTCGCCGGTGAGCAGCAGGACGTCGTAACCGTGGGTCCGGGCGCTGGTGGCCACGGCGATGGCGATCTCCATCATCACGGGTACGTACATGTCGGTGCGCAGCGGGACCATCAGCGCGATGATGTTGGACCGGTTGCTCGCCAGGGCGCGGGCGCCCGCGTTCGGGTGGTAGCCGAGTTCCTGGATGCTCCGCTCGACCCGCTGCCGGGTGGTCACGGAGATGGACCGCTTGCCGCTGAGGACATAGCTCACCGTGCTCGCCGAGACTCCGGCGTGCTGGGCGACCTCGGCGAGGGTGACCATCCAGCTCTCCCAGTTTTGTGAAGCGCTTCGACAGTGCGCGCGGTACCGATCGGGGCGAATGAGGGTGGCTCGACACTAGCCCCGTGGAGGAATCGTGTCCATAGGCTGTCGAAGCGCTTCGACAGTGTTTTCCCGACCTCGGTACGACGGTGATTTCCCGGCCGTGGCGCCACGACGATCCCGGCCGCGGCGCGCCGGTGATCCCCGATCGTGGCGCACCTGTCGACGGCCGAGCCGCACCTCCCCCGTTCGGCGCATCCAGACCGTCTCCCGAAGCGGGCCTCCGGCGCAACGCCCGTGGCCGGTTCGTAGGGGAGCGCATCGGGCCGAACGCTGCGCGAGGACTGGTGGGGTCATCCGGAATCGGGTAAATACGATCGAGTAGAACCGGTCGGTAATGGACTGTCCCAAGATCCCTATTCGCGGCGAGGTGAGCCTCATGTCCGCCACACCCCACCAGCCCACAGTCACCGAACGCGAAGCCCGGCAGGTCGCCGAGGCCGCGCGCGAACAGGACTGGCGCAAGCCGAGCTTCGCGAAGGAACTCTTCCTGGGCCGCTTCCGGCTCGACCTGATCCACCCCCACCCGCTCCCGGCCGACGAGGACACGCTGCGCGGCGAGGAGTTCCTGGCCAAACTGCGGGACTTCTGCGAGACGAAGATCGACTCCGCCCGGATCGAGCGCGAGGCACGGATCCCGGACGAGACCATCACGGGGCTCAAGGAGATCGGCGCCCTCGGCATGAAGATCGACACCAAGTACGGGGGGCTCGGCCTCACCCAGGTGTACTACAACAAGGCCCTCGCCCTGGTCGGCTCGGTGAACCCGGCGCTCGGCGCGCTGCTGTCCGCCCACCAGTCGATCGGCGTGCCCCAGCCGCTGAAGCTCTTCGGCACCCAGGAGCAGCGGGACGTCTTCCTGCCGCGCTGCGCCCGTACCGACATCTCCGCCTTCCTGCTCACCGAACCGGACGTCGGCTCCGACCCGGCGCGGCTCGCCACGACCGCCGTGCCGGACGGCGACGACTACATCCTCGACGGGGTGAAGCTCTGGACGACCAACGGCGTCGTCGCGGACCTCCTCGTCGTCATGGCGCGCGTCCCGAAGTCCGAGGACCGCAAGGGCGGCATCACCGCCTTCGTGGTGGAGGCCGCCTCGGAGGGCGTCACCGTCGAGAACCGCAACGCGTTCATGGGTCTGCGCGGCCTGGAGAACGGCGTCACCCGCTTCCACCGGGTGCGCGTGCCCGCCGCCAACCGCATCGGACCCGAGGGGGCGGGCCTGAAGATCGCCCTCACCACCCTCAACACCGGCCGCCTCTCCCTGCCCGCCATGTGCGTGGGCGCGGGCAAGTGGTGCCTGAAGATCGCCCGCGAGTGGACGTCGGTGCGTGAGCAGTGGGGCAAGCCGGTCGCCTTCCACGAGGCCGTCGGCTCCAAGATCTCCTTCATCGCGGCCACCACCTTCGCGCTGGAGGCCGTGCTCGACCTGTCGTCGCAGATGGCCGACGAGAACCGCAACGACATCCGCATCGAGGCCGCCCTCGCCAAGCTGTACGGCTCCGAGATGGCCTGCCTGATGGCCGACGAACTCGTCCAGATCCGCGGCGGCCGGGGCTTCGAGACGGCCGCGTCGCTGGCGGCCCGGGGCGAGCGCGCGGTCCCCGCCGAGCAGGTCCTGCGCGACCTGCGCATCAACCGCATCTTCGAGGGCTCCACGGAGATCATGCACCTGCTGATCGCCCGGGAGGCCGTCGACGCCCACCTCTCGGTCGGCGGCGACCTCATCGACCCCGACAAGACCCTCTCCGAGAAGGCCAAGGCGGGCGCGAACGCCGGTGTCTTCTACGCCAAGTGGCTGCCGAAACTGGTGGCGGGCGCGGGCCAGCTCCCGCGTTCGTACAGCGAGTTCGACCAGGACGTGGACCTCTCGACGCATCTGCGGTACGTGGAGCGCAACGCCCGCAAGCTCGCCCGGTCCACCTTCTACGCGATGTCGCGCTGGCAGGGCCGCATGGAGACCAAGCAGGGCTTCCTGGGCCGGATCGTCGACATCGGCGCCGAGCTCTTCGCGATGAGCGCGGCCTGCGTACGGGCGGAACACCTGCGCAAGAAGGGCGATCACGGGCGCGAGGCCTACCAGCTCGCCGACGCCTTCTGCCGCCAGTCCCGCATCCGCGTCGAGGAACTCTTCGGACGGCTGTGGAGCAACACCGACGACATCGACCGCAAGGTCGTCAAGGGCGTCCTGTCCGGCACCTACACCTGGCTGGAGGAAGGCGTCCTCGACCCGTCCGGCGACGGTCCCTGGATCGCCGACGCCACACCGGGCGCCAGCACCAGGGAGAACGTCCACCGGCCCATTCGCTGACGCTCTCCCCGGTGGTGCGCACTCGTCCTGTCCGCCGCCCCGCTCGCCGCCGCCGCATCCGTGCGTGGCGACGGACGCGGCGACGGACGCGACGGGGGACGGGGACCTCCACCACGTGCCCCGGTGGTTCTCCCCCTTACCGTGCCGGCACCCGACACGGCCGACGGCGCGGCCGAAGGCGTGTTCACCCCCGCGCCGCCGCCCGGCAGCGCGCCGGCCGTTCCCGGCCCCGCCGGCGGACGGCCCGCGCCCGGCCGCCGAGGCCCGCCTCCGGGCGCCGCGGCAAGCGCTGACCTGCGGATCGGCGGAGCGGACGGCCCTGCCGCCACCCCCGCGGGCAGCTGCCGCCCACCGCGGGCCCGCACGGGCCGCCCGCTCTCCGCCTCTCCGCCGAAGCCCCCTCGGCGCGTCCGGGCACCACCGGTCACGTGGGCGGACGGCGGGAATGAGGGACGCCCGGTCCTCCGGCCGCCGCGTTGCGGCCACAATGGGGGGATGAGCGACAGTCCAGCCCCCCTCGCCGATCCGCATCTCGTCTTCGACCCCGTGAACGGAGTCCGGGATGTCGTGATCCTCGGATCCACCGGATCGATCGGCACCCAGGCCATCGACCTCGTGCTGCGCAACCCCGACCGGTTCCGGGTCACCGCGCTGTCCGCCGCCGGCGGCAGGGTCGCCCTGCTCGCCGAGCAGGCCCACCGGCTGCGGGTACGGACGGTCGCCGTGGCGCGCGAGGACGCCGTCCCGGCGCTCAGGGAGGCCCTCGCCGCCCGGTACGCACCCGGTGAGACCCTTCCCGAGATCCTCGCCGGACCGGACGCGGCCACCCAGGTCGCCGCGTCGCACTGTCACACCGTCCTGAACGGCATCACCGGCTCCATCGGCCTCGCGCCCACCCTCGCCGCGCTGGAGGCGGGCCGCACCCTCGCGCTCGCCAACAAGGAGTCGCTCATCGTCGGTGGCCCGCTGGTGAAGGCGCTGGCGAAGCCGGGCCAGATCATCCCGGTCGACTCCGAGCACGCGGCCCTCTTCCAGGCACTGGCCTCCGGTACGCGCGCCGATGTGCGCAAGCTCGTGGTGACCGCCTCCGGTGGCCCTTTCCGGGGTCGTACGAAGGCGGAGCTGGCGAACGTGGCACCGGCCGACGCCCTCGCGCACCCCACCTGGGCCATGGGCCCGGTCATCACCGTCAACTCCGCGACCCTGGTCAACAAGGGACTGGAAGTCATCGAGGCGCACCTCCTCTACGACATTCCCTTCGACCGCATTGAGGTGGTCGTGCACCCGCAGTCGTATGTCCACTCGATGGTGGAATTCACGGACGGCTCGACGATCGCCCAGGCGACGCCCCCCGACATGCGGGGGCCCATCGCCATCGGCGTCGGCTGGCCCGAGCGCGTCCCGGACGCGGCGCCCGCCTTCGACTGGACGAAGGCGTCGACCTGGGAGTTCTTCCCGCTCGACAACGACGCCTTCCCGTCGGTGGGACTCGCCCGGCACGTGGGGCAGCTCGCGGGTACGGCCCCGGCGGTGTTCAATGCCGCCAACGAGGAGTGCGTGGACGCGTTCCTGAACGGCACACTGCCGTTCAACGGGATCATGGAGACTGTCACCCGGGTCGTCGAGGAACACGGCACACCGCGTACGGGAACTTCCCTGACCCTCGCGGACGTCCTCGAAGCGGAGACCTGGGCACGGGCCCGGGCCCGTGAACTGACAGCACAGACGACAATCGCGGAGGCTCGTGCATGACGACCCTGATGATGATCCTCGGCATAGTCGTCTTCGTGGTCGGCCTGCTGATCTCGATCGCGTGGCACGAGCTGGGACATCTGTCGACGGCCAAGCTCTTCGGCATCCGGGTGCCGCAGTACATGGTCGGCTTCGGCCCGACCATCTGGTCGCGCAAGAAGGGCGACACCGAGTACGGCATCAAGGCCGTTCCGCTCGGCGGCTACATCCGCATGATCGGGATGTTCCCGCCCGGCCCGGACGGCCGGATCGAGGCCCGCTCGACGTCCCCCTTCCGGGGCATGATCGAGGACGCCCGGTCGGCCGCCTTCGAGGAACTCCAGCCCGGGGACGAGACCCGCCTCTTCTACACGCGCAAGCCGTGGAAGCGCGTGATCGTGATGTTCGCCGGTCCTTTCATGAACCTCGTCCTCGCCGTCGCGATCTTCCTCGGCGTGATGATGACGTTCGGCGTCCAGACCCAGACCACCACGGTCGGCAAGGTCTCCGACTGCGTCATCCAGCAGAGCGAGAACCGCACGAAGTGCGCGGCGGGCGACAAGGCGGCGCCGGCCAAGGCGGCCGGCCTCCGGGGCGGCGACAAGATCATCGCGTTCGACGGCAAGCCGGTCGACGACTGGGCCGCCCTCCAGTCCGACATCCGGGCCAACCCCGGCAAGGACGTCACGATCACCGTCGAGCGCAAGGGACAGCAGGTCGCCCTGAAGACCCACCTGATCAAGAACCAGGTGAGCAAGACCGACGGCAACGGCGGCTACGTCGAGGGCAAGTACGTGTACGCCGGCTTCCTCGGCTTCACGCCCGCCACCGGCATCGTCGAGCAGTCCTTCGGTCAGTCCGTGGACCGCATGGGCGACATGATGCAGAACGGCGTCGAGTCCCTGGTCTCGCTGCCCGGCAAGGTGCCCGACCTGTGGGACGCGGCCTTCGGTGACGGCCCGCGCAAGGCCGACTCCCCGATGGGCGTCGTGGGCGCGGCCCGTATCGGCGGCGACGTCTTCACCCTGGACATCCCCGCGTCGCAGCAGGTCGCGATGATGCTCCTGCTCGTCGCCGGGTTCAACCTCTCCCTGTTCCTGTTCAACATGCTCCCGCTGCTCCCGCTCGACGGCGGGCACATCGCGGGTGCCCTGTGGGAGTCCCTGCGGCGGAACCTCGCCCGTGTCATGCGCCGCCCGGACCCGGGCCCGTTCGACGTGGCGAAGCTGATGCCGGTGGCCTACGTGGTGGCCGGGATCTTCGTGTGCTTCACGGTCCTCGTCCTCATTGCCGACGTCGTAAATCCCGTGAAAATCTCATAGTCATACCGTGTTCGTGGCGGCCGGGCACCCTGGGTGTCCGGCCGCCTTCCATTGAGTGGGTTTGAGTGCCGGGGGCGTGATGTGCCCGGTGGCGCGCTCGTACCGTAATCTCGAAGCCCGGAGCCCACGATTTCCGGGACCTTGATCCATAACTTGGGGTTGCACAGCAGATGACTGCGATTTCTCTCGGCATGCCGTCCGTTCCGACCAAGCTGGCCGAGCGCCGGAAGACCCGGCAGATCCAGGTCGGGACCGTGGCCGTGGGTGGAGACGCACCCGTCTCGGTGCAGTCGATGACGACCACGCGCACGTCGGACATCGGCGCCACGCTCCAGCAGATCGCCGAGCTGACCGCCTCCGGCTGCCAGATCGTCCGGGTCGCCTGCCCGACCCAGGACGACGCCGACGCGCTCGCCGTCATCGCCAAGAAGTCGCAGATCCCCGTCATCGCGGACATCCACTTCCAGCCGAAGTACGTGTTCGCCGCGATCGACGCCGGCTGCGCGGCCGTCCGCGTCAACCCCGGCAACATCAAGCAGTTCGACGACCAGGTCAAGGAGATCGCGCGGGCCGCGAAGGACACCGGCACCCCGATCCGGATCGGCGTCAACGCGGGCTCCCTCGACAAGCGGCTGCTCCAGAAGTACGGCAAGGCGACGCCCGAGGCGCTCGTCGAGTCCGCGCTGTGGGAGGCCTCCCTCTTCGAGGAGCACGACTTCCACGACATCAAGATCTCGGTCAAGCACAACGACCCCGTCGTCATGGTCAACGCCTACCGCCAGCTCTCCGCCGCCTGCGACTACCCGCTGCACCTCGGCGTGACCGAGGCCGGTCCCGCCTTCCAGGGCACCATCAAGTCGGCCGTCGCGTTCGGCGCCCTGCTCTCCGAGGGCATCGGCGACACCATCCGCGTCTCCCTGTCCGCGCCGCCGGTCGAGGAGGTCAAGGTCGGCCTGCAGATCCTCCAGTCGCTGAACCTGCGCCAGCGCGGCCTGGAGATCGTCTCCTGCCCGTCCTGCGGTCGCGCCCAGGTCGACGTCTACAAGCTGGCCGAGGAAGTCACCGCCGGCCTCACCGGCATGGAGGTCCCGCTCCGCGTCGCCGTCATGGGCTGCGTCGTGAACGGCCCCGGCGAGGCTCGCGAGGCCGACCTCGGCGTCGCCTCCGGCAACGGCAAGGGCCAGATCTTCGTCAAGGGCGAGGTCATCAAGACCGTCCCCGAGTCGAAGATCGTCGAGACCCTGATCGAAGAGGCGATGAAGCTCGCCGAGCAGATGGAGGCCGACGGAATCGCCTCCGGCGAGCCGACGGTCTCCGTGGCGGGCTGACGCCCCCGAAAGTTCGGCAAGAGGCCCCCGGGCCCCACGCGTCCCCGAACCCCCGCGATCCGGCAACGGACCGACGGGGCGTCCGGCGAGTGCGGGGACGGGGGCCTTTCGCCGTTCCCGGGGTCCTTCCGGTGACCCGGCGTCCTTCCGCCCTCCGGCGTTCCGGTCTTCTGGCGTTCAAGTGCTCCGGTGCTCCGGTGCTCCGGTGGTCCGGCGTTCCCGGCGCCGGGCGTGGGCTCGCCGACACGCGCCCGCCGGCGCCGCGCGTGGGCTCGCCGACAGGCGCCCGCAGGGTCCGGGAGCGACGATGGGTCGGTGCGCCGGACGACACGGATCCGGCGCGGGTTTCCGCAGGCACGCACGAAGGGCAGGGCGCGGCACCGTCCCTCCCACGCGACCGCACGGCCGGACCGCTCGGCCCAGGAGGCACACCATGACCGCTGATCGAGAAGTGCGGGTGACACCCCGCCCGCCGGACATCGCCGACCAGACGGTCGTGGTGATCGGGGCGAGCGCGGGCATCGGACGGGAGACGGCCCGGCAGGTGCGCGCGGGCGGCGGCCGCCTGGTGCTGGTCGGCCGGAACCCCGACCGTCTGGAGGAAGCGGCGCGCGAACTCCGGCCGGTCGCCACCGCGGCCTTCGACGCGAGCGACACCGGCCGCCTGGCGGAGTTCTTCGAGAACCTGTCCGGCCCGGTCGACCACATCCTGCTCACGGCGGGGAGTCCCGCCTACATGCCCCTGGACGGCATGGACCTGACCGAGGCGAGCCGGGCGTTCGCCCAGCGTCTGTCCATGGCCCTCGGTGTCGCCCTCGGCAGCCGCGACAAGGTACGGGCCGGAGGCACCCTGATCTTCATCGGCGGGACCGGCGGCCGTCGGCCCGGTCCCGGCATGGCGATCGTGGGCGCCATGACCGCGGCCCTGCCCGCCCTCACCGCCAACCTGGCGCTCGAACTCGCGCCGATCCGGGCGAACCTCATCGCCCCCGGATTCGTGGACACGCCCCTGTCCGCCTCGCTCCTCGGTGACCGGCTCGAAGCTCGCCGGGAGGAGCTGCGCCGGACGCTTCCCATCGGACGGGTCGTGGGCCCCGAGGACGTGGCCGCGCTCGCCCTGCACATCATGGTCAACGAAGCGCTCACCGGGGCGACCTTCGACGTGGACGGCGGCCAGCAGCTCGTTGCCCGCTGACGGCGCACGCGGCCGACGGGGATCCGGCCCTGGGCCGCTTCAGATCGCCGAGCCGTCCTGCCCCGCTTCCCGTGCCCTGCTTCCCGTGCCTCGCTTCCCTCGCCCCGCACCGTCTCGCGCCGTGCGTCCCCACCCCACCCCGCACGCGCAGACCCGCCCCGCCCCGCACTGTCCCGGCCCGCCCCACACAGTCCCGCACCGCCCACCCCGCCCCGGCTGCGCCCCACCCCGCCCCGGCCTGCGCCCCCGCACCTCCCCCGGCCGGAGCCGGAGCCGGGCCCCGCGGCCGGGGCGGGATCGCTCCGCCCGTGCGAGGGGCGGCGGCGCACAACCTCGCCAGGTACAGTGCGGAGATCAGCAGATCCCAGGGTGAGGGCCCCCGCACGTGTTGACCCAGACCACCACCAGGGTCCTCGAACCGAGTGACCTGGACGCCGCGCTCGCCGTCCTCGGCCGCGAGCCGGTGACGAACGCCTTCGTCACCTCCCGAGTACAGGTCGCCGGGCTCGACCCATGGCGGCTCGGCGGCGAGATGTGGGGCTGGTACGAGGACGGCATGCTGCAGTCCCTCTGCTACGCGGGCGCCAACCTCGTCCCGATCTGCGCCACCCCCCGCGCCGTACGCGGCTTCGCCGACCGAGCCCGCCGCGGCGGCCGCCGCTGCTCCTCGATCGTCGGTCCCGCCGAATCCACCGCCCAGCTCTGGCGGCTGCTCGAACCGAGCTGGGGCCCCGCCCGGGAGATCCGCGCCCACCAGCCGCTGATGGTCACCGACCGGCTGCCCCCCGACATCGCCCCGGATCCGTACGTCCGCCGCATCCGCAAGGACGAGATGGAAACGATCATGCCGGCCTGCGTCGCCATGTTCACCGAGGAGGTCGGCGTCTCCCCGCTGGCCGGCGACGGCGGCCTGCTCTACCAGGCCCGCGTCGCCGAACTCGTCGGCTCCGGCCGGTCCTTCGCCCGTCTCGACCAGGACGGCAACGTCGTCTTCAAGGCGGAGATCGGCGCCGCGACCGCCGAGGCCTGCCAGATCCAGGGCGTGTGGGTGGCCCCCGAGTACCGCGGCCGGGGACTCGCGGCCCCCGGCATGGCCGCCGTGCTGCGCTACGCCCTCGCCGATGTCGCCCCGGTCGTCAGCCTCTACGTCAACGACTTCAACACGGCGGCCCGGGCGACGTACCGCCGCGTCGGGTTCCAGGAGGCCGGCGCGTTCATGAGTGTCCTGTTCTGACGCCCGGCACGGGCCCGTCGGCACCTCACGCGTCACACGGTCCGCCAGGTAGTCTCCCGGCATGCTGCGCTTCCCCGGTCACGGTCACGGTCACCGCGACGCCGACGTGGTCATCGGCCCGCTCGACCTCGCCGCGCGTGTCGACGAGGCGCTCGCCGTGCAGGCGCTCGCCTTCGGACTCGGCGCCGACGAGATCGCCGTACGCCGCCAGATCGTGCTGCGCCACCTCACGTACCCGGGGGCCCGCGCGCTCGGCGCCACCACCGTCGACGGACGGCTCGTGGGATTCGTCTACGGCATGCCCAACGACCGCGCGCACTGGTGGTCCACCGTCGTCGAGCCGTATCTGCGCGGCCAGGGCCACGACGGCTGGCTCGACGAATCCTTCGTGATCACCGAACTGCACGTCCACCCCCGGTTCCAGAACCGGGGCGTCGGCCGCACCCTGATCACCTCCATCACGGACACGGCGGCCGAACCCCGCTCGATCCTGTCCGCGATCGACATCGACAGCCCGGCCCGTGGCCTGTATCGCTCCCTCGGCTACGAGGACCTCGCACGACAGGTCCTGTTCCCCAGCGCGCCCAAGCCGTACGCGGTGATGGGCGCCCCCCTTCCCCTGCGACATGCCTAATGGATTTCCGGGGACGGCCGCTGCCCGGATAACCTCCAGGCATCACCCTTACGCAGCAGGAGTCGAGAACCATGGCCCAGGTCCAGCGCATGTCCCGTTTGATGGTCAAGACATTGCGTGACGACCCGGCGGACGCCGAGACGCTCAACCACAAACTGCTCGTCCGCGCCGGTTACGTGCGCCGCAACGCCGCGGGCATCTGGACCTGGCTGCCGCTCGGCAAGAAGGTCCTCGACAACATCTCCCGCGTGGTCCGCGAGGAGATGGACGCGATCGGCGCCCAGGAGGTCCTCCTCCCGGCCCTGCTGCCCAAGGAGCCCTACGAGGCCTCGGCCCGCTGGGAGGAGTACGGCGACCTGCTGTTCCGCCTCAAGGACCGCAAGGGCGCCGAGTACCTGCTCGGTCCGACGCACGAGGAGATCTTCACCCTGATCGTCAAGGATCAGGTCGCCTCGTACAAGGACCTGCCGGTCATGCTCTACCAGATCCAGACGAAGTACCGCGACGAGGCCCGCCCGCGCGCCGGTGTGCTGCGCGGCCGTGAGTTCCAGATGAAGGACTCGTACTCCTTCGACATCACGGACGAGGGTCTCGCCGAGTCCTACCGTCTGCACCGCGAGGCCTACCAGAAGATCTTCGCGCGTCTCGGCCTCGACTACCGCATCGTGTCCGCCGTCTCCGGCGCCATGGGCGGCTCGGCCTCCGAGGAGTTCCTCGCGCCCGCCCCCGCGGGTGAGGACACCTTCGTGGACTGCCCGGCCTGCGACTACGCCGCCAACACGGAGGCCGTGACCTTCAAGCTCACGCCCGTCTCCGAGGAGCACGGCGCGGTCGAGGAGCTGGACACCCCCGACACCCCGACCATCGAGACGCTCGCCGAGCACCTCGGTGTGCCCGCCTCCGCGACCCTGAAGAACCTGCTGGTCAAGATCGACGGCGAGATCGTGGCCGTGGGCGTCCCCGGCAACCGCGAGGTCGACCTCGGCAAGCTGGGCGAGCACCTCGCCCCGGCCGTCGTCGAGCTGGTCACGGCCGAGGACTTCGAGGGCCGCGGCGACCTCGTACGCGGCTACGTGGGCCCGCAGGGCCTGGAGAAGGTCCGCTACATCGCCGACCCGCGCGTCGCCCCCGGCACGGCCTGGATCACCGGCGCCAACAAGGTCAACACGCACGCGAAGAACGTCGTGGCCGGCCGTGACTTCGAGGTCGACGACTACCTCGACGTCGTCGTGGTGGAAGAGGGCGACCCCTGCCCCAAGTGCGGGGCCGGCCTCAAGCTGGACCGCGCCATCGAGATCGGCCACATCTTCCAGCTCGGCCGCAAGTACGCCGACACCTTCGGCCTCGACGTGCTCGGACAGCAGGGCAAGCCGGTCCGCGTGACCATGGGCTCGTACGGCATCGGCGTCTCCCGCGCCGTCGCTGCGCTGGCCGAGCAGTCGGCGGACGAGCAGGGCCTGTGCTGGCCCAAGGAGATCGCTCCGGCCGACGTGCACGTGGTCGCCGCGGGCAAGGCCCTCCAGACCGAGCTGGCGCTCGACGTGTCCGAGAAGCTCGGCGCCGCCGGCGTCCGCGTCCTGGTCGACGACCGTGCCGGTGTCTCCCCGGGCGTGAAGTTCACCGACGCGGAGCTCATCGGCGTCCCGACGATCCTGGTCGCCGGCCGCCGCTCGGCCGAGGGCGTCGTGGAGCTGAAGGACCGCCGCACCGGCGAGCGCGAGGAACTGACCGTCGAAGAGGCGATCGCCCGCCTGACGGCCTGACCGACGACCCGAGCGGCGCCCCACACCCTCACCGAAGGGATGCGGGGCGCCGCTCGGCCGTTTCCGGGTCCGCGACGCTCCGCACAGGCGGCGGCACGGCGCGCGGGACTGGCGCCGCCCGGCGCCTCCGGCGTTGTGCGGCGCGGCTCGGCGCTCCTGCGGTGCGGGCTCCCCGGGTGCTCACGCACCCTGTCCACTCCCGCCGGTGCCGACGCGTAGGAGCCCGTGGTCGGGGCGGCGTGGGCGGGCGCGGAGGACGACCTGCCTCCGCCACGGTGTCGCCTCCGCGGCGGCCGGTGGTCAGAGCCAGCCGGCGAATTCCAGGAGCAGTTCGGCGTCCTGCGGGCGGCCGACGCGGGCCGCCCGGACGCCCGACTCGACGGCGCGGAACAGGGTCCAGCCGCGCAGCCGCTCCTGGTCCACTTCCAGGGACTCGGCGAGCCGCTTGATCCGCCGCCGGGTGATCGACGGCCCCGAAGGCGACGCGATCAGGTCCTCCACCCGGTCGCGGACCAGCCGGGCCAGGTCGAACGCGCACTCGCCGACCACCGGGTCCGGTCCCACCGCCAGCCAGGGCACCCGCTCACCGGCGAGCACCTTGCTCTGCCGGAAGGTGCCGTGCAGCAGCCGTTCCTCCGGCGGCCCGGCCAGCAGCTCCTCGCGGGCCGTGAGGGCCGCGTCGACCAAGGCCGCGGCCCCGGCACCCGCTCCGGCACCCGCTCCGGCCTCCACGGTGGCCCGCATGGCCTCGGCCTGCCGCCCGGTCCGCTCCGCGACGGTCTCGAAGACGGGGTCGGCGGGCGGCTCGACCCACAGCCGCCGCAGCGTCCCCGACGCCTCCAGCAGGGCCTTCGCCTCGGGCAGCGACCGCACGGAGACGTCCGGGTGCAGCCGTTCGAGCAGCAGGACGCCATCGGTGCCGGGCGCGTCCCGCGCGCCGTCGGCGTCGAGGAGGCGGACCGCGCCGCGGCCGTCCCAGTGGGCCAGCGCGACCCGCTCGGCCTCCGGACGCGCCCGCTCGGGCGCCAGCTTCAGCACGGCGGGCGTGCCGTCCGCCCGGCGCACCAGGACGACCAGACTGCTGCGCCCGCCCGGCGCCTGCACCCGCTCCACGGTCAACTCCCGCAGCGCGACGGCCCGTCGGGCAAGGTCGGGCAGGCGCTCCAGCCACGCGTCGGTCCCGTCGGCGCCCTCCGGCCCGCCCCTGCGGGTCTCGCCGAGCGCCCGGAGAAGGCGCTGCGGCGGTTCGAAGGCCAGGGGCGAGTCCATGCGCGAGATGTTTCCTTCCAGGTCGCGTTACGTCGGCGAGGGTGCCGTGGCGGACGGGGAGGCCGCCCGCTCGGCGAGCCCAGGGAAGGCTACGCTCTCGCCGCTCCAGCGCACCGCGCGGACCGCGGCCTCGCGCAGCGCCCCGGCCGCCATGCGCCGCCGGTCGTCCTCGGTGGCGCGCACGAGGTCGGAGTACACGTCGGCGACGCGCTGTTCGAGCTCGGCCGCGAACCGTATGGCGGCGGCCGTGTCCGTCACGGGGAAGGGCAGCATGTACGCGGCCGACGCGGCCTCGGGCTCGGCGCCCATGTCCTTGACCGCGCGCGTCAGTTCGTCCCGCCGTGCCCGGTGGGCGTCGTACGCCGACCGGGCGTCCGACTGCCGGGCCGCGCCGATCCGGGCGCCCACGACGCCGTAGCCGTAGACGGCCGCGTGCTCGGCACCGAGCGCGGCCTGCAGGGCCTTGAGCTCGGCTTCCTCGGTCTTGCTCCGCTTGCTCACTTCGCCGCCTTCGTCAGCAGGAACGCGTGGGCCGCTCCGGCCGCCGCCACGGAGGCGAGCAGCCGGGCGAGTTCGCCGGGGACGTCCACCAGGGACTGTGTCCGTTCGTCGGCGAGCTTCAGTTCGGCGGCGGCGAGGTCGGCGAGCGCGTCCTTGGGCCGGGCCGCCACACCGGGGGAGACCCCGGCCGAAGCCGACTCCGAAGCCGGACTCGAAGCGGACGCCGACCCCGAAGCCGACGCCGGCGCGGATGCGGACGGGGACCCGGACGAGGATGCCGACGCGGTGGGTGAACCCGACCCCGACGCCGACGCGGCCCCCGAAGCCGCCGCCGAGGCCCCCGCGCTGCCGCCCCCGAACGCCGTCGCGTGCCGGACGACCTCCGCCCGCATCGGGCCGAGCCGCTCCGCCAGTCCGGGATGGGCGGCGATCACCGCGGTGTACCGGTCGGAGAGCGTCATGCTGTCCCGGGCCGCGCGGGCCCGGGCCCGGTCCGCGAGCGAGGGGCTCCCGCCCGTCGTGTCGTTCGACGACTCGGGAGCGGCGGAACAGCCCGCGAGCGCGAAGGCACCCGCGGCGGCCGCGAGCAGGGTCCTTCGGCGCGGACCCGACGGGGTGCGCGACGGCAGGGGGAACGACACGGCAGACGTCCTCGGAGGGCTCGTACGAATGTATGGGCGAACTGCCCGTGATCACGGTACCCGCGCATGGGCCGATCACGGCCCAGCGGCTCTCCTCCAACTGTTCACGGCGCTGTTCCGGGGAGGTCGGCGGGCACCCGTCCGGCCGCGGGCACCCGCCCGGTGGACGGCAACACCCTCCGCGACCGGATACCCTTTGAGCTGACACGCGACCAACCCACAACAGCACACGCGGCCGAGGAGTCACCCGGATGAGCACGACCCAGAGCGAGAGGCTTCGAGAACTCCTGGATCCGCTCGTGAGCTCCCAGGGCCTTGATCTCGAAGAGATCGAAGTGGAGTCCGTAGGCCGTAAGCGTGTACTGCGCGTCGTCGTGGATTCGGACGAAGGTGCCGACCTGGACGCGATCGCCGATGTGAGCCGCGCGCTCTCGGCGAAGCTCGACGAGACCGATGCGATGGGTTCGGGTGAATACACCCTCGAGGTCGGAACCCCCGGTGCCGAGCGCGAGCTCAAGGAACACCGTCATTACGTACGCGCCACCGACCGCCTGGTGAAGTTCCAGCTGGCGGAGGACGGCGAACTGCTCGCCAGGATCCTGCGGGTCGAGGACGACGGTCTCGATGTCGAGGTGCCGGGTGTGAAGGGGCGCAAGCCCACCGCCAGACGGCTCGCCTTCGGGGACATCGTCAAGGCCCGCGTCCAGGTCGAGTTCAGCCGCAAGGACAAGAAGGAAGAGGAGGCGTAGCCGTGGACATCGACATGAGTGCCCTGCGGGGTCTGGTGCGGGAGAAGGAGATCTCCTTCGACCTGCTGGTCGAGGCGATCGAGTCGGCCCTCCTCATCGCCTACCACCGCACCGAGGGAAGCCGCCGGCGCGCGCGCGTGAAACTCGACCGGGAGACCGGCCATGTGACCGTGTGGGCGAAGGAGGACCCCGAGGACCTGGAGGAGGGGCAGGAGGCCCGCGAGTTCGACGACACCCCCTCGGGGTTCGGCCGGATCGCCGCCACCACCGCCAAGCAGGTCATCCTGCAGCGCCTGCGGGACGCCGAGGACGACGCGACCCTCGGCGAGTACGCGGGCCGCGAGGGCGACATCGTCACCGGTGTGGTCCAGCAGGGCCGCGACCCGAAGAACGTGCTCGTCGACATCGGCAAGCTGGAGGCCATCCTGCCGGTGCAGGAGCAGGTCCCCGGCGAGAACTACGAGCACGGCCTGCGCCTGCGCTCGTACGTCGTCCGGGTGGCCAAGGGTGTCCGGGGTCCGTCGGTGACCCTGTCCCGTACGCACCCCAACCTCGTGAAGAAGCTCTTCGCGCTGGAGGTGCCAGAGATCGCCGACGGTTCCGTCGAGATCGCCGCCATCGCCCGTGAGGCCGGCCACCGCACGAAGATCGCCGTCCGGTCCAACCGCAGCGGTCTGAACGCCAAGGGCGCCTGCATCGGCCCCATGGGCGGCCGGGTGCGCAACGTGATGGCCGAACTGAACGGCGAGAAGATCGACATCGTCGACTGGTCGGACGACCCGGCGGACATGGTGGCCAACGCGCTCTCGCCGGCCCGCGTCTCCAAGGTGGAGGTCGTCGACCTCGCGGCCCGCTCCGCGCGCGTGACGGTCCCCGACTACCAGCTCTCGCTGGCGATCGGCAAGGAGGGCCAGAACGCCCGACTCGCCGCCCGTCTCACGGGCTGGCGGATCGACATCCGTCCCGACACCGAGCAGCCGGCCGAGCAGCGCGGGGAATAGACCGGGAATAGATCCGGCCCGCGCAACGCTTACATCACGACAACAACCGTTCGATTCTTGCCCCAAAGGGGTGAGGTCGGTACGGGGAGGTAGACTTAAGAGTGTCTGGCCGGACGCGAGCCCGCGCATGCCCTGAACGCACCTGTGTGGGGTGCCGGGAGCGAGCGGCCAAGAGAGACTTGCTGCGCATCGTGGCGGTCGAGGGCGAATGTGCCCCCGATCATCGCGGTACGCTGCCCGGCCGGGGTGCGTACGTGCATCCCGTTCTGGTCTGTCTCGATCTGGCGGTCCGCCGCCGGGCGATCCCGCGGGCGCTGCGCGCTCCGGGAGCACTCGACACGGCGGCGTTGCGCCTCTACGTCGAGCAGGCAACACCGTAAGAAGCACGTCGTACGGAACCCCCGTGCGGCCTGGTATTCCGCGAGTTGGAAGTAGGTCGAGATTGCGATGAGCACTCGATGAGCACGCGATGAGTACGCCCATGAAGTAGCGACGGTCCGGACGCAGACCCGGACCTAAAAGGAGCGAAGTGGCTAAGGTCCGGGTATACGAACTCGCCAAGGAGTTCGGCGTAGAGAGCAAGGTCGTCATGGCCAAGCTCCAAGAACTCGGTGAATTCGTCCGTTCGGCGTCCTCGACGATCGAGGCCCCCGTCGTACGCAAACTGACAGATGCCCTCCAGCAGGGCAACGGTGGCGGCAAGCCCGCCCCGCGCAAGGCTGCCCCGGCCAAGCCGGGCGCCCCCTCTCCGGCGCAGGCTGCCCGTCCGGCCGCCCCGCGCCCGGCGGCCCCCAAGCCGGCCGTGGCCGAGAAGCCCGCGGCCGCTCCGGTGACCCCGGCCCCGGCGGGCTCGCGCCCGACTCCGGGTCCCAAGCCGGCCCCGAAGCCCGCTCCGGCGGCTCCGGCTCCGGTCGCGGCCGAGTTCACCGCGCCCCCGTCGGCGCCGGCCGCGCCGCAGACCCCCTCGGCTCCCGCCGCGGGTCCCCGTCCGGGCGCTCCGCGTCCCGCCGGCCAGGCCCCGCGTCCCGGTGCCCGTCCGGCCGGTGGTCCCGGCCAGGGCGGCCAGGGCCGTGGTGACCGTCCCGAGCGCGGCGACCGTCAGGGCGCTCCGCGTCCCGGCGGCCAGGCCCCGCGTCCGGGTGGTGCCCGTCCCGCGGGTCCCCGTCCGGGCAACAACCCGTTCACCTCTGGTGGCTCCACCGGTATGGCGCGCCCGCAGGCGCCCCGTCCGGGCGGTGCCCCGCGTCCCGGTGGCGCCGGTGCCCCCGGTGGCCCGCGCCCGCAGGGTGCCGGCGGCCAGGACCGTGCTCCCCGTCCCCAGGGCGGTCCCGGCGGCGCTCCGCGTCCGCAGGGCGGTCCGGGCGGTGCCCGTCCGACTCCGGGCGGTATGCCTCGTCCGCAGGGTGGCGCTCCGCGTCCCGGCGGCGGCCCCGGCGGTAACCGTCCGAACCCCGGCATGATGCCTCAGCGTCCTGCCGCGGGCAGCCCGCGTCCCGGCGGCGGCCCCGGTGGCCGTGGTCCGGGTGCCGGTGGCGGTCGTCCCGGTGGTCCCGGTGGCGGTCGTCCGGGCGGCGGCTTCGCCGGTCGTCCGGCCGGTCCCGGTGGCGGCGGTGGCGGTTTCGCCGGCCGTCCCGGTGGTCCCGGTGGCGGTGGCGGCGGTTTCGCCGGCCGTCCGGGTGGTCCCGGCGGTGGCGGCGGCGGTCGTCCCGGCTTCGGCGGTCGTCCGGGTGGTCCCGGTGGCCGTGGTGGCACGCAGGGTGCGTTCGGCCGTCCCGGCGGTCCGGCGCGTCGTGGTCGCAAGTCGAAGCGGCAGAGGCGCCAGGAGTACGAGGCCATGCAGGCCCCGTCGGTCGGCGGCGTGATGCTGCCTCGCGGCAACGGACAGTCCGTCCGCCTGTCGCGCGGTGCGTCCCTCACCGACTTCGCCGAGAAGATCGGCGCCAACCCGGCGTCGCTCGTCGGCGTGATGATGAACCTCGGCGAGATGGTCACCGCCACGCAGTCCGTCTCCGACGAGACGCTGAAGCTCCTCGCGGACGAGATGAACTTCGTCCTCGAGATCGTCAGCCCCGAGGAGGAGGACCGCGAGCTGCTCGAGTCCTTCGACATCGAGTTCGGCGAGGACGAGGGCGACGAGGACGACCTCGTGGTCCGTCCGCCGGTCGTGACCGTCATGGGTCACGTCGACCACGGTAAGACCCGCCTTCTCGACACCATCCGCAAGACGAACGTCGTCGCGGGCGAGGCCGGCGGTATCACGCAGCACATCGGTGCGTACCAGGTCGCGACCGAGGTCAACGGTGAAGAGCGCAGGATCACCTTCATCGACACCCCCGGTCACGAGGCGTTCACCGCCATGCGTGCCCGTGGTGCCAAGTCGACCGACATCGCGATCCTCGTGGTGGCGGCCAACGACGGCGTGATGCCCCAGACGATCGAGGCGCTGAACCACGCCAAGGCGGCCGACGTGCCGATCGTGGTCGCGGTCAACAAGATCGACGTCGAGGGCGCGGACCCGACCAAGGTGCGCGGACAGCTCACCGAGTTCGGTCTGGTGGCCGAGGAGTACGGCGGCGACACGATGTTCGTCGACATCTCCGCCAAGCAGGGCCTCAACATCGAGAGCCTGCTGGAGGCCGTGGTCCTGACCGCGGACGCCTCGCTCGACCTGCGGGCCAACCCGGAGCAGGACGCGCAGGGTATTGCGATCGAGTCCCACCTCGACCGCGGTCGCGGTGCCGTCTCGACGGTCCTGGTCCAGCGCGGCACGCTGCGCATCGGCGACACCATGGTGGTCGGCGACGCGTACGGCCGTGTCCGGGCGATGCTCGACGACAACGGCAACAACGTCGAGGAAGCGGGTCCGTCGACCCCCGTCCTGGTCCTGGGTCTCACCAACGTCCCGGGCGCCGGCGACAACTTCCTCGTCGTCGACGAGGACCGCACGGCGCGTCAGATCGCCGAGAAGCGGGCGGCGCGCGAGCGCAACGCCAACTTCGCCCGCCGGGGTGTCCGGTTCTCCCTGGAGAACCTGGACGAGGCCCTCAAGGCCGGTCTGGTGCAGGAACTCAACCTCATCATCAAGGGCGACGCGTCCGGTTCGGTGGAGGCTCTCGAGTCCTCGCTGCTCCAGCTCGACGTCGGCGAAGAGGTCGACATCCGTGTCCTGCACCGCGGTGTGGGTGCGGTCACCGAGTCCGACATCAACCTGGCGACCGGCTCCGACGCCATCGTCATCGGCTTCAACGTCCGCGCCGCGGGCCGCGCGGCGCAGATGGCGGAGCGCGAGGGCGTCGACGTCCGGTACTACTCGGTGATCTACCAGGCCATCGAGGAGATCGAGGCGGCCCTGAAGGGCATGCTGAAGCCGGAGTACGAGGAGGTCGAGCTCGGCACGGCGGAGATCCGCGAGGTCTTCAAGTCGTCCAAGCTGGGCAACATCGCCGGTGTCCTGGTCCGTTCGGGCGAGGTCAAGCGCAACACCAAGGCGCGCCTCATCCGCGACGGCAAGGTCATCGCGGAGAGCCTCAACATCTCCGGGCTGCGTCGCTTCAAGGACGACGTCACCGAGATCCGCGAAGGGTTCGAGGGCGGTATCAACCTCGGCAACTTCAACGACATCAAGGTCGACGACGTCATCGCGACGTACGAGATGCGCGAGAAGCCGCGCTCGTAAAGCGGTTCCCAGGCTGGCCGGCGGTGAGCAGTCACCGCCGGCCAGCCTGGCGTTTGCGGGATCACACGATTCCCCGCGTCCCTTCCGGGGGCGCGGGGAATCGCGTGACCAGGCCCGGAAACCCCGTCGAGCGAGCCGACGGTTCGTTGTACGGTTCTGATGTCCCTGCCAAGCACTGGCAGGCCGTCTACCCCGTACCGGCGGGACATCCGGTTACACATGTATGTGGGGACACTGTCCTTCGATCTGCTCCTCGGCGATGTTCACTCGCTCAAGGAGAAACGCTCTCTCGTCCGGCCGATCGTCGCCGAACTCCAGCGGAAGTACGCGGTGAGTGCCGCCGAGACGGGCAACCAGGACCTTCACCGCAGGGCCGAGATCGGCCTGGCGGTGGTCTCCGGGGACACCACGCACCTGACCGACGTACTGGACCGGTGCGAACGGCTGGTCGCGGCGCGACCGGAGGTGGAACTGCTGTCGGTACGACGCAGACTCCACAGCGACGAAGACTGACGAAGACCGACGCAACACGCAAGGCGAAGAAGGAGACGGACCAGTGGCCGACAACGCGCGGGCGAAGAGGCTGGCGGACCTCATCCGAGAGGTGGTGGCCAAGAAGCTGCAGCGCGGGATCAAGGACCCGCGGCTCGGCACTCACGTCACCATCACGGACACCCGGGTCACCGGGGACCTCCGGGAGGCCACCGTCTTCTACACGGTGTACGGGGACGACGAGCAGCGTGCCGAGGCGGCCGCGGGTCTGGAGAGCGCCAAGGGCGTGCTCCGCTCGGCCGTCGGCGCGGCGGCGGGCGTGAAGTTCACGCCGACGCTGACGTTCGTCGCGGACGCCCTGCCGGACACCGCCAAGACCATCGAGGACCTGCTCGACAAGGCACGTGCCTCGGACGAGAAGGTGCGCGAGGTCTCGGCCGGCGCGTCCTTCGCGGGCGACGCGGACCCGTACAAGAAGCCGGGCGAGGACGACGAGGACGACTCGGACGACGAGGACGACTCGGCTAAATGACGCAGAAGCCCAAAACGCCCGACGGGCTTGTCATCGTCGACAAGCCGTCGGGCTTCACCTCGCACGACGTGGTCGCCAAGATGCGCGGGATCGCCAGAACCCGCCGGGTCGGCCACGCGGGCACCCTCGACCCCATGGCGACGGGCGTCCTCGTCCTCGGCGTCGAGAAGGCCACCAAGCTCCTCGGGCACCTCGCGCTCACCGAGAAGGAGTACCTCGGCACGATCCGGCTCGGCCAGAACACGCTGACCGACGACGCCGAGGGCGACATCACCTCCTCGACCGACGCCTCCGGTGTGAAGCGCGACGCGATCGACGCCGGGGTGGCCAAGCTCACCGGCGCCATCATGCAGGTGCCGTCCAAGGTCAGCGCCATCAAGATCGACGGCGTGCGCTCGTACAAGCGGGCCCGCGAGGGCGAGGAGTTCGAGATCCCGGCCCGCCCGGTGACCATCTCGTCGTTCGCGGTGTACGACATCCGTGACGCGGTCGCCGAGGACGGCACCCCGGTGCTCGACCTGGTCGTCTCCGTCGTCTGTTCGTCGGGGACGTACATCCGGGCGATCGCCCGCGACCTCGGCGCGGACCTGGGCGTCGGCGGTCACCTCACCGCCCTGCGCCGCACCCGCGTCGGCCCGTACAAGCTGGACTCCGCGCGCACCCTCGACCAGCTCCAGGAGGAGCTGACGGTGATGCCGATCGCGGAGGCGGCCGCGGCCGCGTTCCCGCGCTGGGACGTGGACGCCAAGCGGGCCCGGCTGCTGCTCAACGGCGTCCGGCTGGAGATGCCCGACGAGTACGCGGGCAAGGGCACCACGGCGGTCTTCGACCCCGAGGGCGCGTTCATCGCGCTGGTCGAGGAGCAGAAGGGCAAGGCCAAGAGCCTGGCCGTCTTCGCCTGAGGACCGCCCGCCCGCACCGGGCGCGCGGCCGGGCGGACATCGCGCCCGTGGAGCGGCGGTCACGGGGTCTCGTGCCCGCCGCTCAACGGTCCCCCCTCGGTTCCCCCACCCAAGGTGTATCCACCCGACCTGCCGTATTCACCCCATCGGGCGGGCGCTCGGAGTGAACCAGGGGAGTAGAGGGGGGCGCGTTCGCCTCACGATCTGTCCCATTGATCACCTCGCCCCTACCGTCGGAGCAGGAGCGCGGCGGGGAGGTTGGAGTATGGCGGGGCGAGGCCCGCGGACCGGGAACGAAGAGGCGGCGGACGACGCCGTACAGCCGGGGGACGACGCCCTCGTACGCGTCCGCGATCTGGCCGGCCGGCCACGCGGCACGGGTTTCGCGGCCGACCACCACGGCACCGTGATCACCAGCCACGAGGCCGTCGACGGCCTGGACCGGCTGGTCCTGCACGCTTCCGGCGGCCGCACCTGCGTGCTGGGCGCCGACGCCGTCACTTTGCTGCCCGACCTCGGTCTCGCCCTCGTCCACACCCGAGGCCTCGGCCTCCGCCCGCTCCCCGTCACCGTGCGGGACCGCGTCGCGACCGGCACCTATGTCAGGCTCGCCGCGGGCGGCTGGCGCGAGGCGCGCGTGCTGGGCTCCTCCAACGCGCCGTACCCGGTCGCCGGCCCGACCCATCTCCCTTACGGCGCACTGGAGTTGGCGATCGGCACGGCGGGCGCGGACGCGCTCAGGCCGGGCGGAGGGGCGGCCGGGGGGCCGGTCCTCGACGCCCGCACCGGCGCCGTCGTCGCGGTCGTCGGCACCGCCCCGCGCCCCGCCGGCCCGGACGGCACCGCGCCGGGGGAGGACACTGCGGGCCGTCGAGCCCCCGGATGCGCCATTCCCCTGCGGGGCGGCGCGGGGCCCCTCAACGAACTGCTGGCCCGTAACGCGGCCACCGTGCCCGCCTACGGCGCCGATCTGAACCTCGCGGCCGCGCTGGAACTCACCGCGACCTCGGTGGGCTCGGACGGACCCCGCCCGCCGGCCCCGTCCGGAACCGCGGGCGCGCACCGGAGGATCGTCGAACGGACCGATGTCATCAGGGAGTTCGCGTCCTTCGAGCGCGGACCGGCCCTCGTCCTCGGGCTCGTCGGCGCGCCCGGCAGCGGCCGTACGACGGAGCTGGCCGCCCTCGCCGCCCGCCGCCTGCGAGGTTCCGAACCGGCTCCCACCCTCTGGCTGCGCGGCGCCGACCTGCGCGCCGACGACACCTCGGTGGCCGACGCCGCGACCCGGGCCCTGGAGCGCGCCGGGCGGATCGTCGCCGCGTCCCGCCGGACCACCGGGGCCACCGGTGCGCCGACCGCGCGGCGCTCCCCGACGGACAGGAGCGTCCTGCCTCCCGAGGGGTACGGCGGCGAACTGGGCGACATCGCGCCGGACCGCCTGGCCGCGCCCGCACGCGCCGCGGGTCGGCCCCTGCTGCTCCTCCTCGACGGCCCCGAGGAGATGCCCCCCGAACTCGCCCACCGCCTCCCGGCCTGGACGGAGGCGACGACGGCCTGGCTGACGGAGACCGGCACCCGGCTCGCCGTCGCCTGCCGCGCGGAGTACTGGGAACGGGCCGGGACGGAATTCCCCACCGCGCTGCTGCACCACCCGGCACCGGACCCGGCCGCGGAGGCGTCCGGCCGTGCCGCCAAGGCGGCGTCCGCCTCCGCGGGCGTGTCGCCGTCGGCGGGCGTGGGTTTGGACGGGGAGTCGGGGCCGGGTGCGGATGGCCGTCCGTCGGCGTACGCCGGTGGGCAGGCTCCGCTGGATTCCGGGGTGTCGCAATTGGCTTCCAGGGTGTCGCCATGCGGCGTCAGGAGGGGGCCGGCTCCGGCCGAGGACATCGGCGGGCAGTTGTCCGCCCACTCCGCCCACTCCGCCCACTCCGCCTACGGGGACGGGTGGTCGCCGACGGACGTGGGCGCGCCGCCGTCAACGGACGCGGTCCGGCTTTCGGCGCCGGACGCGGGCGGGGGGCTGCCCGCCTGTGTGCCGCTCGGTGAGCTGAGCGAGGCGGAGGCGCGGTCGGCGCGGACGCGTGCCGGGATTCCGGAGGGCGCGCTGGTGCCGGCCGACGCCCGCCGTCCCCTGGTGCTGCGGCTGCTCTCCGAGGTGATGGCCGCGCCCGTGGACCTACCGGCCGAACAGCTCGACCGCGACGAGGTGTTCGCCGCTCACCTCGACCTGATGTGCCTGCGCGTCGGGGTCCGTCTCGCCGCGGCGAACGGACTGCGCGGCACCGCCGTGCGCCGGCTCGCCGCCCGGGTCTCCGGCCAGGTGCACGAAGCCGCCCGGCGCTGCCTCGGCCCCGGACAGGGGCAACTGGACCGGGCCTCCTTCGAGAGCGTCTTCCCCTGGGGCCCCGCCCGGGGACGCCTCGACGGCATCACCGGCTGGGCGTCCGCCGTCCTCACCGAAGGACTCCTCGTCCCCGCCGGCGACGGCTACCGCTTCGCCCACGAGGAACTCGCCGACTGGATCCAGGGCACCCACCTCGACCTGGACGCGGCGCTGGACAGCCTGGTCCACCGCGCACGCGCCACCCTCGACACCGGCTCCGGGCGTACGGACACCACGGCGCCCGGCCGCCGGAACGCCCGCCGCGTCCGGTCCGCCCCTCCCGACGCCGGGGCACAGCACGTCGGGACGCCGGCCTCCGGGGCGGGCGCCCTTCCCGTCCCCCGTCACAGGATCGGCCCCGTCGTCGAGACTCTGCTCCTGCTGGCCCGCCGGCAGGAGACCGCGGAACTGACGCTCCGCCTCGAGGACCTCGTCCACGCGGTCGACGACCTGCTGCCCCCGCCCGAAGCGCCGGACCCGCCGACCGCCCCGCCGGGCGACGCCCTCTGGTGGGCCACCCGCCTCTGCGCGGCCGTCCTGCTCCGGGTGCCCGACGCGACCCCGTACATCGGCGCGCTGCGGCTGCTCACCGAACGGATCGTGGTGTGGCGGCAGCAGGGCAGGGGCGTGCCGGACGGATTCGGCCCGCCCTTCTGGGTGGCCCTGCCCGTCCCGGACACGGAACGCTTCGACCTGCTCAGGCGCCTGGTGGCCGCCGACCCCCGCAGATCTCCGGCGACCGAACCCCCGTACCCGGGCGAGGCCCCCGTCGCCCCCCGCCACCTCGACACGGTCTCGCGGCTCCTCGCCGCCGACCCCATCGCCGTACACCGCCACCTCACCCGCTGGTTCGACGACGAGCGGCCCCTGACCGCGACACCGAACGCGACCGTGGCGACGGCCGCGCAGGCACTGCTGTACGCGCACCGGTGGCGCGCCCCGGACGATCTGACCGAGGCCCTGATGGCCGCCGCCCATCCGCGCGGCGACGAACTGCTGGCGGTGCTGGCCGAGGAGGAACCCTCCGCCGTGTGCCGGGCGGTCGAGCGGTGGGCGCACGACGAACGGCCGCGGCGCCGGGCGGCGGCCGTCGCCCATGGACTGCGCGCGGCACCGTTCGCGGCCGGCCCCGCCGACCGTGAGCCGCTGCGTCACGCGGCTCTCGCCCTGCTCGCCCGTCCCGCCGACCGGGCCCTGCACGGCGGAGCGCTCGGCATCCTCGTACAGGATCCGCTCGCGCGGGCCCGGTGCCTGCCGCGGGTTCTGGAACGCTTCGCGGCCGGTGACCCACGGCTGCCGGCGAGCGCGCTGGCGGCCGCGCTCGGCAGCGACCCGGAGCCTGTGCTCGCCGCGTTCCGCGACCGGCTGCGGCGGCTCGGCCCCGACACGGCCGAGCTGCTGCGCGCCCTCGCGGACGTCACCACACCCGCGCTGGCCCGTCCGGTCGCCGCACTCGTACGGGAGACCGTGGAGCTGTGCCCGGGAGTCGCCGCGTACATGGCCGCCGACGTGGACCGCCGCATCGATCACGGCAGCGCCACTCCAGGAGCGTTGTTTCCCCTGGTCAGCGGACTTCTGGAGACGTGCGGCACACCGCTGCGGAGCGCGCTCGCCCAGGTCCTGGCGACGCCGGGAGGGCGGGCACCGGGCGACCGGGCGTCGGGAGACCCGGCGGCGGCCTCGCTGCGGCGCGAACTGCTCGACCTGCTGCTGGCGCACGAGCGGGATCCGGCCGTGCTCGACACCGTGCTGAGAGCCGCCGCCGACGGCCTCGACCGCAGGGGGGAGACACCCACCCGCGAGCTGGTGCACCGCGTCGGCCTCCTCCTCGTCCGCACCCCGGCCGGGGCCGGCGCCTTCGACCGGGGCCTGGCCGACCTGGCCCGCCGCGTTCCCGGCTTCGCCACCCTGCTGGCCCGCTGGGTGACCGGCACCCCCGAGGAGTGGTCCGTCCTCGTGGGCCCCGGCACGCGCCGTCTGATCGAGAGCCTGGCCGGGGCGAGGGCTCCCGCCTGACCCACGCCCGCACACCCCGAAGCACTCGGCACCGCACACCGCGGCGCTGAGCGATCGGTCACAGCCTGATGCCGATGCAAGCCGAGAGCGCACGGCATGGCACCCTTAGAGCTGCGAATAAGGCATTCATGGACACGGGTTCGACAAGGAGCGGTCACAGTGCAGCGCTGGCGTGGCTTGGAGGACATCCCCGAGGACTGGGGGCGCAGCGTCGTCACCATCGGTTCCTATGACGGGGTGCACCGCGGACACCAGGTCATCATCCGGCATGCCGTGGACCGCGCCCACGAGCTGGGCGTCCCCTCCGTCGTGGTCACCTTCGACCCGCACCCCAGCGAGGTCGTCCGCCCCGGCAGCCACCCCCCGCTGCTGGCCCCGCACCACCGCCGCGCGGAACTGATGGCCGAACTGGGCGTCGACGCCCTGCTCATCCTGCCGTTCACCACCGAGTTCTCGAAGCTGTCGCCCGCCGACTTCGTGGTCAAGGTGCTGGTCGACAAGCTGCACGCCAAGGCGGTCGTCGAGGGCCCCAACTTCCGCTTCGGCCACAAGGCCGCGGGCAACGTCGGCTTCCTGCGTGAGCAGGGGGAGACGTACGACTTCGAGGTCGAGGTCGTCGACCTGTTCGTGTCCGGCGAGGCGGGCGGCGGCGAGCCGTTCTCCTCGACCCTCACGCGGCGCCTCGTCGCCGAGGGCGATGTCGAGGGCGCGCGCGAGATCCTCGGTCGGCCGCACCGTGTCGAGGGCGTCGTCGTCCGCGGCGCCCAGCGCGGCCGCGAACTCGGCTTCCCCACGGCGAACGTCGAGACCCTCCCGCACACCGCGATCCCCGCCGACGGCGTCTACGCCGGCTGGCTGCACGCCCAGGGCGAGGCCATGCCCGCCGCGATCTCCGTGGGCACGAACCCGCAGTTCGACGGCACCGAGCGCACCGTGGAGGCGTACGCCATCGACCGCGTCGGCCTCGACCTCTACGGCCTGCACGTCGCCGTCGACTTCCTCGCGTTCGTCCGCGGCCAGGCCAGGTTCGACTCCATCGAGGACCTGCTGGTGGCCATCGGCGACGATGTGAAGCGCTCACGGGAACTGATCGAGGCGTACGACGGGGAGTAGCCCTTCCCGGTCCGTCTCCGGCCCGTTCCGATACGCGAAGACCCGCACCGTCCGTGAACGGTGCGGGTCTTCACGGTTCCCGGCGGTCGGCCCCTCGACGGAGCCGGTCGCCGCTACTGCTGCGGGGGCGCCGGAGGCGGAGGGGTCTGCCCCTGGTGCGGCGGGTAGGGCTGACCGGGCTGGTACTCCTGACCCGGCTGGTACTCCTGACCCGGCTGGTACTGCTGACCGGGCTGGGGCGGCTGCGGCTGCGGGTAGCCCTCGCCCGGCGCCTGCGGGTAGCCCTGGCCCGGCGCCTGCGGGTACTGCTGACCGGGCTGCGGCGGATGGGGCTGTCCCGGCTGGGCGTACGGCTGTCCGGGCTGCGGCGGCTGCGGAACCTGCCCAGGAGCGGGCCGGCCCGGAACCTGCTGCCCGGGAGCGTACTGTCCGGGAACCTGCTGTCCGGGAACGTACTGACCCGGCATCGGCGGCGCGGCCACCGGCGGCGGGTTGCCGTCGTTGGTCCACAGCCCGTGCGACTGCTGGTGCCGCGCGAAGTCCTCGGCCACCAGCGCGGAGAGGTTGAAGTACGCCTCGCGCACCTTGGGCCGCATCATGTCGAGGTCGACCTCGGCACCCGCGGCCAGGTGCTCGTCGAACGGCACGGTCACGACACCGCGGCAGCGCGTCTCGAAGTGGCTGACGATGTCGTCCACCTTGATCATCTTGCCGGTCTCGCGCACTCCGGAGATGACGGTGATGGACCGCGCGACGAGATCCGCGTACCCGTGCGCCGACAGCCAGTCCAGCGTCGTACTGGCGCTGCTCGCCCCGTCCACCGACGGCGTCGAGATGATGATGAGCTGGTCGGCCAGGTCGAGCACCCCGCGCATCGCGCTGTACAGCAGACCCGTGCCGGAGTCGGTCAGGATGATCGGGTACTGCTTGCCCAGGACGTCGATCGCGCGCCGGTAGTCCTCGTCGTTGAAGGCCGTGGACACGGCCGGGTCGACGTCGTTGGCGATGATCTCCAGCCCGGAGGGCGCCTGGGAGGTGAACCGCCGGATGTCCATGTACGAGTTGATGTACGGGATCGCCTGCACCAGGTCACGGATGGTGGCCCCGGTCTCGCGGCGCACCCGGCGCCCGAGCGTGCCGGCGTCCGGGTTGGCGTCGATGGCGAGGATCTTGTCCTGGCGCTCGGTGGCGAGCGTGGAGCCGAGCGCCGTCGTCGTGGTCGTCTTGCCGACACCGCCCTTGAGGCTGATGACGGCGATCCGGTAGCAGGAGAGCACCGGAGTGCGGATCAGCTCCAACTTCCGCTGCCGCTCGGCCTCTTCCTTCTTGCCGCCCAGCTTGAACCGGGACTGCGCGGCGGCCGGACGGCCGCTCTTGACCTTCTGCCGCTTGTTGTTGAGCAGCCGGTCGGAGGACAGCTCCACGGCCGCGGTGTAACCGAGCGGCGCAGCGCCGGGGTTGGTCGGCTGCCGCTGATCGTGTCGCACGGGCTGCGGCCAGGCGGTACCGGTCCGCGGGTCCACGGGGGCGGTCGGGGCGACGGGCTGCTGCTGCACGGGCGGCGGGCCCGGCTGATACGGAGGCTGCTGCTGGGCAGGGGCGGCCTGCGGCTGCGCGAGGTCGTAACCGGGCTGCGGGGCGGGCGCGTCGGGCACCGGCTGCGGGAACCCGTAGCCGGGTGCCTGCGGGGTTGCGGGGTGGGCCGGTTGCTGGTCCTGGGGTGCGGTGCCGGGCTGGGGGAAGCCGTAGGCAGGCTGAGGGGCCGGGGCGGGAGCGGGGGCAGGGGGCTGTGGCGGAACGGTGTCCGACGCGGGCTGGGGGGCCGGGGCGGGTTGCGGGAAGCCGTAGCCGGGTGCCTGCGGGGCACCGGGGTGAGCCGGCTGCTGGTCCTGAGGCGCGGTGCCCTGCTGCGGGAACCCGTAGCCCGGGGCGGGCGGGGCCGCGGGAGCGGGCGTGCCGGGCTGGGGGAAGCCGTAGCCGGCCTGCGTGGCGGACGCCGGGTCCTGCGCGCCGGGATGCGGGAACCCGTAATTCCCCTGCTGCGGCGCGGCCGGGGCGGGCGCTGCCGAGGGCTGGGCCTGCGGGGGAGTCGGCACGGACTGCGGCGCCGGGGGCTGGAAGGGCTGGCCGGGAGCGGGAGCGGGAGCGGGTGCCGGCGCGGGGGCCTGGAAGGGCTGGCCGGGAGCCGGTGCCTGTGGCTGTGCCGCCGGAGGCTGGAAGGGCTGGCCCGGTGCCTGTGCGGCGGGGGGCTGGAAGGGCTGGCCCGGGGCCGGAGCCACGGGTGCCTGCTGCGGCATCGGCGCCTGGTGCGGCACCTGGCCCTGCGGGGCCGACGCGGGTTCCGTCGTGGCGGGCCACTGCGGGGCCGGTGCGGGGGCCGCGGGCTGGTAGGAGGGCGGCAACGGCGGCAGCCCACCCTGCGGCAGCGGCGGCGGAGCCCAGGCGGGAGGCGCGTCCCGCACACCCTCGGGCTCCTGCGGCCGGACCTCGGGCACCGCGTCCTGGGGCTCGCTGTCCTGAGGCACCGTGTCCTGAGGCCCACCGTCCTGGAGCGGGGCGTCGTGAAGCTCGTACGCGGCGGGGTCGTGCGCACCCGAGTCCGTACCGGCGTCCGTACCCGCGTCCGTACGGACCGCGTCGTCGGTCTCGGCCGGGGCGGCCACCGGAACGTCGGTCACGCCCGCGCGCTGCGACTGGGAGGCCGCCTCGAGCGACTGATAGGCGAGCACGGGATCGACGACGGGCGCGGGGGCGGGTTCGAGGGCGGCCACGGGGACGGCGGGAGCGACCTGCCCGGACCGGTCGGCGTCGTCCGGCTGGACCAGGGCCAGGGCCACGGGCGAGCCCGCGTCCTCGGCCGCGTCCTCGCCGGGCACCGTGCCCTCGTCGCCCCGGTCGTCGCCTCCGGCGGAGGCGGTCTCGGTTTCGGTCTCGGCCGGTCCTTCGGCCTGGGCGTCCTCGCCACCGGAACCGGCGACGGGCGCGTCCTCGGCCCCGGCGTCCTCGGCAGCCGTCCGCTCCGCGATCTCACGCTGCAGCGCGACGGCGGAGAACCGCATGGTCGCGCCGCTCTCGAGGTCCCCGTTCCCGGAATCCTGTGTGTCGGAGGGGGAGCTGGGAACGGCGGCGGCCTGAACGGCCGGCGTCCACGGCGCGGGGACCCCGCCCGCGGGGAGGTTCGGCAGAGCGGTCGGGCCGCCCACCTCGCCGACCGGAGCCGGCGCCGTCGCGGGCGGCTGTACGACATGGGGCGGTGCGACCGGCGGCAGAATGTCCGCGGGCCCGTCCTCGGGACCGGCGACGGGCGCCGATCCGGTCACCGGAGCAGCCGTCGGCCCCTCCTCGGCGACGGGCGCGCCCTCCGAGGCCACCGGGTCACCCGTAGGCACCGCAGCGTCGGAACCAGGCGACTCCTGCCGCTCCCCGGCGTCCGTCACGCCCTCGGCATCCTTCGGGCCGTCGGACTCCCCGGAGCCCTCCGGGCCCACCGGACCGTCCGAGTCCCCCGAGTCGTCCGTGCCCCCCGAATCCCCGGAACCGTCCGAGGCGTTCTGCGTGTACCAGGCGGGCGGCGCGTAGTCGATGGTGAACTCGCCCGTCGTCTCGACGGCGGACTCGGCGTCGGACTGGTCATCGCCGGGCGTGGCCCAGCCCCCGCGGATCCCGCCCCGATCGCTGTTCACAATTCCTCCTGGTGTGGTCGAGCACCCGCAAGCCGTGCCGGGCCGACCGTCTGCTTGTCGTCCGTTGACGTTCACGGACGACCGAGGCCGCCCGAAGTCCGTACGAGACCGCCCGAATTGACCGGCTCTCCGGATAACGCGAGCCCCCCGTCCTCGGGTTCAGGCGTCGCGCCCGGTCCCAGCCTAATCACCATGACTGTTCGCGCGGCAGGCCCGTCCACCGCACCGCGGCAGCCCGTTACGGCACACCCTGCCCAGAAGTGGCCTACGCACGCTCACCATTGAGCCCGAAAGCGGACAAACAATGGCACCCGGAAGGGCACTTGCGGTACGGCCGGGCAGACAAAAGGGCCGCCGCGGAAGACTCTCCGCACCGGCCCCGGTTCCCGATGTCCCGCTACTCCGCCGGCAGACCACCCGCGTGCGGAGCCGGCTCCAGATCGAACTCGCCGTCCCGCGCGCCCAGCACGAAGGCCCGCCACTCCGCCTCGGTGTACCGCAGGACCGTCCCCGGGTCGAGGGAGGACCGCATGGCCACCGCGCCCCCGGAAAGGTGGGCGATCTCGACCCGCTCCTCGTGCTGCTCGGTGCCCGGCGCGCTCTGCCATTCGGCGCCCGAGATGTCGAGTGCGTAGAGCTCGTCCTTCTCCCGCTCCTTGCGCGCCCTGACGTCGTTCTCCGCTTCCTCGGCCATGTTCCGCCGGCCCCTTCCCCACGTATGGCTGACCTCTGCCGTCACCCTAGTGGCCTGGTCCACGCCGTCCGGGAAGGTTCGCGGACCCGGACAGACGTATCCGGCCAGGCTGGTACCCTGTGAAACGGCCGTTTGTGTACGCACCCCCGGAGCGCTGCTCTGGAGGCCGCGCCCAGCGGATCCCCGCCTTCCGAGTCACGGAAGCTCCCCTGAGAATTCGACCAGGGGCACTCGGTGGCAGACACGAGACTACAAGGAGTAAGCGTGCCGCTCGACGCCGCTACGAAGAAGCAGCTCATCAGCGAGTTCGGTCAGAAGGAGGGCGACACCGGCTCCCCCGAGGTCCAGGTCGCCATGCTTTCGCGCCGGATCTCGGACCTGACCGAGCACCTCAAGACCCACAAGCACGACCACCACTCCCGCCGTGGTCTTCTGATCCTGGTCGGCCAGCGTCGCCGCCTGCTTCAGTACCTGGCCAAGAAGGACATCCAGCGCTTCCGTGCGCTGGTCGACCGCCTGGGCATCCGCCGCGGTGCGGCCGGCGGCGCCAAGTAAGACGCCGTGAAGGGAGCGGTTCCCACATCCTGGGGACCGCTCCTTTTGCTGTATGTGCTGCCGAGGGCGCTCTCTACGTGCGGAGTGTCACCGACGCTTTGTAGTGTGGTAGCACAACGCAATACGCAGGAAACAGCACGGACGAACACAGCGTGACGACGCCGTACCCGCCGGGTAGGGCATCTCACGACAACGAACGAGGAGAAGCGCGCCTCATCGCCGCCGGTCCTCGGTAGTGGCCCCCGGGCGCGACAGCCCCGGGTGCTTCGATCGAAGACCGGCCCGCACCAGAAGGAGCGCTTCTCCGCCACCGTCCCCCTGCCACACGGGCAGGACGGGACGAAGACGAGGAGAAAACGCTAGTGGAGAACGAGACCCACTACGCCGAGGCCGTTATCGACAACGGTTCCTTCGGCACCCGCACCATCCGCTTCGAGACGGGCCGCCTGGCCAAGCAGGCCGCCGGCTCCGCCGTCGCGTACCTGGACGACGACACCATGGTGCTGTCGGCCACCACCGCTTCCAAGAAGCCCAAGGACCAGCTCGACTTCTTCCCCCTGACGGTGGACGTCGAGGAGCGGATGTACGCCGCGGGCAAGATCCCCGGCAGCTTCTTCCGCCGTGAGGGCCGTCCCTCCGAGGACGCGATCCTCACCTGTCGCCTGATCGACCGCCCGCTGCGTCCGTCCTTCAAGAAGGGCCTTCGCAACGAGATCCAGGTCGTCGCCACGATCATGGCGCTCAACCCCGACCACCTGTACGACGTCGTGGCGATCAACGCCGCCTCCGCGTCCACGCAGCTCGCGGGTCTCCCCTTCTCCGGCCCGGTCGGCGGCGTCCGCGTCGCGCTGATCAACGGCCAGTGGGTCGCGTTCCCGACGCACACCGAGCTCGAGGACGCCGTCTTCGACATGGTCGTCGCCGGTCGCGTCCTGGAGGACGGCGACGTCGCGATCATGATGGTCGAGGCCGAGGCCACCGAGAAGACCATCACGCTCGTCCAGGGTGGCGCCGAGGCGCCGACCGAGGAGGTCGTGGCCGCCGGTCTCGACGCCGCGAAGCCCTTCATCAAGGTCCTGTGCAAGGCGCAGTCGGACCTCGCCGCGAAGGCCGCCAAGCCGACCGGTGAGTTCCCGATCTTCCTGGACTACCAGGACGACGTCTTCGAGGCCCTGACCGCCGCGGTCAAGAGCGAGCTCGCCCAGGCGCTCACCATCGCCGGCAAGCAGGACCGCGAGGCCGAGCTGGACCGCGTCAAGGAGATCGCCGCCGAGAAGCTGCTCCCGCAGTTCGAGGGTCGCGAGAAGGAGATCTCCGCCGCGTACCGCGCGCTGACCAAGAAGCTCGTCCGCGAGCGCGTCATCAAGGACAAGGTCCGCATCGACGGCCGCGGCGTCACGGACATCCGTACGCTGGCCGCCGAGGTCGAGGCCATCCCGCGCGTGCACGGCTCGGCGCTGTTCGAGCGTGGCGAGACCCAGATCCTGGGCGTCACCACCCTCAACATGCTCCGCATGGAGCAGCAGCTGGACACGCTCTCCCCTGTGACCCGCAAGCGCTACATGCACAACTACAACTTCCCGCCGTACTCCGTCGGTGAGACGGGCCGCGTCGGCTCCCCGAAGCGCCGCGAGATCGGCCACGGCGCGCTCGCCGAGCGCGCGATCGTGCCGGTCCTGCCGACCCGCGAGGAGTTCCCCTACGCGATCCGTCAGGTGTCCGAGGCCCTCGGCTCCAACGGCTCGACGTCCATGGGCTCGGTCTGCGCCTCCACGATGTCGCTGCTCAACGCCGGTGTGCCGCTGAAGGCCGCCGTCGCGGGTATCGCCATGGGTCTGATCTCCCAGGAGATCGACGGCCAGACGCACTACGTCGCCCTCACCGACATCCTCGGTGCGGAGGACGCCTTCGGCGACATGGACTTCAAGGTCGCCGGCACCAAGGAGTTCGTGACCGCCCTCCAGCTCGACACCAAGCTGGACGGCATCCCCGCCTCCGTCCTGGCCGCGGCCCTCAAGCAGGCTCGCGACGCCCGCCTCCACATCCTCGACGTGATGATGGAAGCGATCGACACGCCGGACGAGATGTCCCCGAACGCCCCGCGGATCATCACCGTCAAGATCCCCGTGGACAAGATCGGTGAGGTCATCGGCCCGAAGGGCAAGATGATCAACCAGATCCAGGAGGACACCGGCGCCGACATCACGATCGAGGACGACGGCACCATCTACATCGGTGCCGCCCAGGGTTCGCAGGCCGAGGCCGCGCGCGCCACGATCAACTCGATCGCCAACCCGACCATGCCGGAGGTCGGCGAGCGCTACCTGGGTACCGTCGTGAAGACGACGACCTTCGGTGCGTTCGTGTCGCTGCTCCCGGGCAAGGACGGTCTGCTGCACATCTCGCAGATCCGCAAGCTCGCCGGTGGCAAGCGCGTGGAGAACGTCGAGGACGTCGTCGGCGTGGGCTCCAAGGTCCAGGTCGAGATCGCCGAGATCGACTCCCGCGGCAAGCTCTCCCTGATCCCCGTGATCGAGGGCGAAGGCGACGATGAGAAGAAGGACGACACCGACCAGTGACGTCGAGTAGCTCCACGACGACGGCCCGCACCTCTTCGGAGGCGCGGGCCGTCGCCCGTACCCAAACCCTCATCAAGGGTGCGAACGGCATCGGCACGGTCCGCAAGACCACCCTGCCCGGCGGCCTGCGCATCGTCACCGAGACGCTCCCCTCCGTGCGCTCCGCCACGTTCGGCATCTGGGCGCACGTGGGCTCCCGCGACGAGACGCCGTCCCTGAACGGCGCCACGCACTACCTGGAGCACCTGCTCTTCAAGGGCACCAGCCGCAGGTCCGCCCTGGACATCTCCTCGGCGATCGACGCGGTCGGCGGCGAGATGAACGCGTTCACGGCCAAGGAGTACACGTGCTACTACGCACGCGTGCTCGACACCGACCTGCCGCTGGCCATCGACGTCGTCTGCGACATGCTCACCGGCTCGCTCATCCTCGAGGACGACGTCAACGTCGAGCGCGGTGCCATCCTCGAAGAGATCGCGATGACCGAGGACGACCCGGGCGACTGCGTGCACGACCTGTTCGCGCACACGATGCTCGGCGACACCCCCCTCGGCCGCCCGGTCCTCGGCACGGTCGACACCGTCAACGCCCTCACCGCGGACCGCATCCGCCGCTTCTACAAGAAGCACTACGACCCGACGCACCTCGTCGTGGCCTGCGCGGGCAACGTCGACCACAACAAGGTCGTACGTCAGGTCCGTGCCGCCTTCGAGAATGCCGGCGCCTTCAAGAACGCCACGGCCGCCCCCATCGCCCCGCGCGACGGCCTGCGCAGCATCCGTACCGCGGGCCGCGTCGAGCTCCTCGGCCGCAAGACCGAGCAGGCCCACGTCGTCCTCGGCATGCCGGGCCTGGCCCGTACCGACGACCGCCGCTGGGCCCTCGGCGTCCTGAACACCGCCCTCGGCGGCGGCATGTCCTCGCGCCTGTTCCAGGAGGTCCGCGAGAAGCGCGGCCTGGCCTACAGCGTGTACTCGTACACCTCGGGCTTCGCCGACTGCGGCCTCTTCGGCGTCTACGCGGGCTGCCGCCCGAGCCAGGTCCACGACGTCCTCAAGCTGTGCCGCGACGAGCTCGACCAGGTCGCCGAGCACGGCCTCACGGACGACGAGATAGGCCGCGCCATCGGCCAGCTCCAGGGCTCCACGGTCCTCGGCCTTGAGGACACCGGGGCGTTGATGAACCGGATCGGCAAGAGCGAGCTGTGCTGGGGCGAGCAGATGTCGGTAGACGACATGCTCGCCCGGATAGCGTCGGTCACCCCGGACGAGGTCCGCTCCATCGCCCGGGACGTCCTCGGACAGCGGCCCTCGCTGGCGGTCATCGGTCCGGTCAAGGACAAGCAGGCGTCCCGACTGCACGACGCGGTCGCGTAAATCCCGTCTCGGTAAGGAACGAAGCAATGAGCAAGCTGCGCGTGGCGGTCCTCGGTGCCAAGGGCCGGATCGGAGCCGAGGCGGTACGAGCCGTCGAGGCCGCCGACGACATGGAACTGGTGGCCGCGCTGAGCCGTGGCGACAAGCTGGAGACGCTGGTCGAGGCCGGCACCCAGGTCGTGGTCGAGCTGACCACCCCGGCCTCGGTGATGGGCAACCTCGACTTCTGCGTCCGGCACGGCATCCACGCCGTGGTCGGCACGACCGGCTGGACCGAGGAGCGCCTCGCGCAGCTCGGCACCTCGCTCGCCGCGTCCCCGGAGACGGGCGTGCTCATCGCCCCCAACTTCTCCATCGGGGCCGTCCTGACGATGAAGTTCGCCGAGGCCGCCGCGCCGTACTTCGAGTCCGTCGAGGTCGTCGAACTGCACCACCCGAACAAGGTGGACGCGCCCAGCGGCACCGCCACGCGCACCGCTCAGCTCATCGCGGCGGCCCGCGAGCGCGCGGGCAGCGCCCCGCAGCCCGACGCCACGGCCACCGCCCTGGACGGCGCCCGTGGCGCCGACGTCGACGGCGTCCCGGTGCACGCGATCCGGCTGCGCGGCCTCCTGGCCCACCAGGAGGTCCTCCTCGGCGGCGAGGGCGAGACCCTGACCATCCGCCACGACTCCCTCCACCACAGCAGCTTCATGCCGGGCATCCTGCTCGGCGCCCGCCGCGTGGTGACCACCCCGGGCCTCACCTTCGGCCTGGAACACTTCCTCGACCTCGGCTGAGCCGGGGACGTACGACAGTTAGCCGGCAGACATGCGCGCGAAGATCACCTATGCCATCACGGCCGCCGTCCTGGTCGTCTATTTCGTCCTGGTCGGCAGCCGGGGCGTGCTGCTCATCCAGAACGGCACCCTGATCACCGTCACCTTCGGTGTCGCGGTGCTCATCCTGCCGGTCATCGGCGTCTGGTTCCTCTGGCAGAACACCCAGTTCGTCCGGAAGGCCAACCGGCTCGCCGTCGTGCTCGACGCCGAGGGCGGACTGCCCGTCGACGAACTGCGGCGCACCGAGGGCGGCCGCATCGACCGCGACTCGGCCGACGAGGTCTTCGCCCGCCGCAAGGCCGAGACCGAGGACGCCCCGGACGACTGGCGGAGCTGGTTCCGCCTCGCCGTCGCCTACCACGACGCCCGCGACACCCCGCGCGCCCGCAAGGCCATGCAACGGGCCATCGCCCTCCACGAGGGCCGGACCCTGGAAGCCTGACCCGGTCGTACGTCGAAGGGGCCGGCCCGCACCCCGTGCGGACCGGCCCCTTCGACGTGATGTCTCCCGTGAGCCTCAGGCCCGGCGGTACTCGTCGGCCCACACCTCGACGACGTCCGCCGCCCGGTCGAAGGCCTCGGTGCGCGCCAGGAAGTCGGCGTTGTGCGTGGTCATGAGCGGCGGCACGTCCCCGGGCGCGCGGTCCGCGCTCACCAGCGTCAGAGCCTGGCCCTGGACGGTGCGCGGCAGCCCCAGCCAGCGCACCGGCCGCTGCACCGTGCGCACCGCCACGACCTGGTTCCACGGAGTCGTCTGCGTGACGAAGAAGCCCACCCGGCGCAGTCCTCGGGCGCTGACCCACACCCCCATGCGCAGGAGCCGCAGCGCGCACAGGATGACGACCGCCGCGGCGGCCATGCAGGCCGCGGCACCGGCCGGCGTTCCGGTGACGGCGATGATCACGGCGGCGACGAGCACGTACGAGGCGAGCAGCAGGATGAGCGCGGCCGCGCCCACCCGCCAGGGGCCGGGCCGGTAGGGGCGCCGCCAGCGGTCGCGGTCGTCGAAGGGAAGCGCGACATCCTCGGCCGCCTCGTCAAAGGCGCGGTCCGCCGTCAGAAAGGGCAGGGGCACGTCTGGTCCTCACTCGATCCACACATGGGCAGTGCCCGGTGAGGTTATCGAGCCGGTTGCCGGCTCACCACCCTTGGGGGTCCGGAAGAGTCAGCGGCCGTCCGACGCCACGGAGTGCTGCGTCTGCGCAGGTGACGGATCCTGTGACAGGGCGGGCATTCCGACTATCAGGGATCCGGCTATCCCGGCGGCCAGGGTGAGGCCGAAGAGCCACCGGCCGGCTATCTGCCCGGCGGTGGACCGCTCACGCGGCGGCGGAGCGACGTTGCTGCGGAAGGAGTCGGCTTCGGCGGTGAAGGCGAACGGGACGGGCGCGCTGGGGGCACCTCCCGGCGGTAGCTGGGGGAGGGACATGGGCGGTGCTTCTCCTCTGGGGGCATACGGGCACGGTGACGTGATCCGGGTTATCCGGGCGACCTGGGTGATCCGATGGCAAGCGGCGCGAACCTCTCGAACACGTCGCTCTCACTCATACAGACGGGCGAACGTTACAAGAGGTGCCCGGAATCACCGAATTCGCAGAAGTTCGCCGATGAATGTCGGGGCACGGCACCGAACGCCCGGTTGCGGATGCCGGGCGGATGCCGGGCCGTAAAGTGGTCGCCGCCCGAGCCAGTGATGTGGGAAGGACCCTTCGCACCGTGACCGACACCCCAGCCGACGACCTCAAGCCCAGCTTCCGCGGCGATGTCACCGTCGAGCTGATCAAGCACACGGCCTCCGACGCCGACGTGCTGTTCGCCGCCCGTGTCTCCACCGCCGGTGAGCAGTCGCTGGAGGAGCTGCAGAAGGACCCCGAGCGCTCCAAGGGCCTGATCAACTACCTGATGCGGGACCGTCACGGCAGCCCCTTCGAGCACAACTCGATGACCTTCTTCGTCAGCGCGCCGATCTTCGTCTTCCGCGAGTTCATGCGGCACCGCGTGGGCTGGTCGTACAACGAGGAATCCGGGCGCTACAGGGAGCTGGAGCCGGTCTTCTACGTGCCCGCCGAGGACCGCAAGCTGGTCCAGCAGGGGCGTCCCGGCAAGTACGAGTTCGTCGAGGGCACCCCCGAGCAGCACAGGACCGTCACCACGGCCATGGAGGAGTCCTACCGGCAGTCCTACGCCGCGTACCAGGAGATGCTGAGGGCCGGTGTCGCCCGCGAGGTCGCCCGCGCCACCCTCCCGGTCGGACTCTTCTCCTCGATGTACGCCACCTGCAACGCCCGTTCGCTGATGCACTTCCTCGGACTCCGCACCCAGCACGAGCTCGCGAAGGTGCCCTCGTTCCCGCAGCGGGAGATCGAGATGGTGGCCGAGAAGATGGAGGCCGAGTGGGCTCGGCTCATGCCGCTCACGCACGCGGCCTACAACGCCAACGGGCGCGTGGCGCCGTAACACGCCACCGTGCACCGGTCCGGCACAGATGTACGGTTCAGCCGAGCGAAGTGTCCCGATTGCGGCATTTCGCGAAGTTCATCTAGCCTGATCAAACGGACCCGGCACTGCTTGAACCCCCGAGCAGGCAGTGCCGGGTTCCACCTTTGTCGTGCTTTGTCATGGTCCCCGAGGGCAGACCACGCGGTGAGCAGCGAGTAGCGTATTACCCATGGCTCCGACCTCCACTCCGCAGACCCCCTTCGGGCGGGTCCTCACCGCCATGGTCACGCCCTTCACGGCGGACGGCGGACTCGACCTCGACGGCGCTCAGCGGCTCGCGACCCACCTGGTGGACGCAGGCAACGACGGCCTGATCATCAACGGCACCACCGGTGAGTCCCCGACCACCAGCAACGCGGAGAAATCGGAGCTCGTACGCGCCGTGCTGGAGGCGGTCGGCGACCGCGCCCACATCGTCGCCGGCGTCGGCACGAACGACACCCGCCACAGCATCGAGCTCGCCCGCGACGCGGAGAAGGCCGGCGCGCACGGCCTGCTCACCGTGACGCCGTACTACAACAAGCCCCCGCAAGAGGGCCTGTACCGGCACTTCTCGGCCATCGCCGACGCGACCGAACTGCCGGTCATGCTCTACGACATCCCCGGCCGCAGCGGCGTACCGATCAACACCGAAACCCTGGTGCGGCTCGCCGAGCACCCGCGTATCGTCGCCAACAAGGACGCCAAGGGAGACCTCGGCCGCGCGAGCTGGGCGATCGCCCGCTCCGGCCTCGCGTGGTACTCCGGCGACGACATGCTGAACCTGCCGCTGCTCTCCGTCGGCGCGGTGGGCTTCGTCTCCGTCGTCGGTCACGTCGTCACCCCGGACCTGCGCGCGATGCTCGACGCGTACCTCTCGGGGGACGTCCAGAAGGCCACCGAGATCCACCAGAAGCTGCTCCCCGTCTTCACCGGCATGTTCCGCACCCAGGGCGTCATGACGACCAAGGCCGCGCTCGCCCTCCAGGGCCTGCCCGCCGGTCCGCTCCGCGCCCCGATGGTCGAACTGTCGCCCGAGGAGACCAGCCAGCTCAAGATCGATCTTGGCGCCGGCGGGGTAGAGCTCTAACCACAGACTTCACAACTGAATACGTCTGACCGCAGGCCGAGGGCCTGCACCCCACACAACAGCTACTGCACGAACGTCACGCGCGCCACGTGCCTTGCCAGGTACGTGGCGCGCGTGGTGAGGAGAGTCTTTTGAGTCATCCGCATCCTGAACTCGGTAAACCGCCGGTCCTCCCGAAGGGCGGCCTGCGCGTCACCCCGCTCGGCGGTCTCGGTGAGATCGGCCGGAACATGACGGTCTTCGAGTACGGAGGCCGTCTGCTGATCGTCGACTGCGGAGTGCTCTTCCCCGAGGAGGAGCAGCCCGGAATCGACCTGATCCTGCCGGACTTCACGTCCATCAGGGACCGCCTCGACGACATCGAGGGCATCGTGCTCACGCACGGCCACGAGGACCACATCGGTGGCGTGCCCTTCCTGCTCCGCGAGAAGCCGGACATCCCGCTGATCGGCTCCAAGCTGACCCTCGCGCTCATCGAGGCGAAGCTCCAGGAGCACCGCATCCGGCCCTACACGCTCGAAGTGGTCGAGGGCCACCGCGAGCGCATCGGCCCCTTCGACTGCGAGTTCGTCGCGGTCAACCACTCCATCCCGGACGCCCTCGCGGTCGCCATCCGCACCCCCGCGGGCATGGTCGTCCACACCGGCGACTTCAAGATGGACCAGCTCCCGCTGGACGGCCGGCTCACCGACCTGCACGCGTTCGCCCGGCTGAGCGAGGAGGGCATCGACCTTCTCCTCTCGGACTCCACGAACGCCGAGGTCCCGGGCTTCGTCCCGCCCGAGCGCGACATCCAGAACGTGCTGCGCCAGGTCTTCGCGAACGCCGGCAAGCGCATCATCGTGGCGAGCTTCGCCAGCCACGTGCACCGCATCCAGCAGATCCTCGACACCGCCCACGAGTACGGCCGCAGGGTCGCCTTCGTCGGCCGCTCGATGGTCCGCAACATGGGCATCGCGCGTGACCTCGGCTATCTGAAGGTCCCGCCGGGTCTGGTCGTCGACGTCAAGACGCTCGACGACCTTCCGGACCACGAGGTCGTCCTCGTCTGTACGGGATCCCAGGGTGAGCCGATGGCCGCCCTCTCCCGGATGGCGAACCGCGACCACCAGATCCGGATCGTCCAGGGCGACACGGTGATCCTCGCGTCCTCGCTGATCCCGGGCAACGAGAACGCGGTCTACCGCGTCATCAACGGTCTGACCCGCTGGGGCGCCAACGTCGTCCACAAGGGCAACGCCAAGGTGCACGTCTCGGGCCACGCCTCCGCGGGCGAGCTGCTGTACTTCTACAACATCTGCAAGCCGCGCAACCTGATGCCGGTCCACGGCGAATGGCGACACCTGCGCGCCAACGCCGAGCTGGGCGCGCTGACCGGCGTCCCGCACGACCGGATCGTCATCGCCGAGGACGGCGTCGTCGTCGACCTGATCGAGGGCAAGGCGAAGATCGCCGGCAAGGTCCAGGCCGGGTACGTCTACGTCGACGGTCTCTCGGTCGGCGACGTCGGTGAGCCCACGCTCAAGGACCGCAAGATCCTCGGCGACGAGGGCATCATCTCGGTCTTCGTGGTGATGGACGCCAGCACCGGCAAGCTCACGGCCGGCCCGCACGTGCAGGCACGCGGATCCGGCATCGACGACTCCGTCTTCACCGACGTCATCCCGAAGATCACGGAGGTCTTGGAGCGCTCGGCCCAGGACGGTGTGGTGGAGCCCCATCAGCTCCAGCAGCTCATCCGCCGCACGCTGGGCAAGTGGGTGTCCGACACCTACCGCCGGCGCCCGATGATCCTCCCGGTCGTCGTCGAGGTCTGACCGCCGGCAAGGCCTCAACCAGGAGCGGGCCGCCCCGATTTGCATCGGGGCGGCCCGCTCCAGTACGTTTACGTCTCCGCCTGAACGGGAACCCCGGAGCTTCGTGCTCCGGAGACAGTCCCCGAACAGGGTGGAAATTCCGACTCAGAGAATCTGATAAAGTCGGAGCCGCTGGAAAGGGAAACGCGAAAGCGGATTACCTGGAAAGCACCGAGGAAATCAGGTCCTGAAAGATCTGATAGAGTCGGAAACGCAAGACCGAAGGGAAGCGCCCGGAGGAAAGCCCGAGAGGGTGAGTACAAAGGAAGCGTCCGTTCCTTGAGAACTCA
>NZ_JBIWFK010000021.1:0-116679 GCF_044763015.1 Streptomyces sp. NPDC096324
ACAGCTCCCACAAACCGTCCGGCACCATCCGCTCAACAAGCGAAGCAGTCACCACCCCAGACTGCCGCAAGATCACGCCAAACGAAATGGCGTCTTATGCCACGCGTCCTGCCGGGCGTCGAACCGGGCGTCCTCAAGGGCCGCCGCGGCGGCGCCGGCGTCCCACCTTCTTCGCCCGGCGCCGTCGATCCGGCGGCTGCTGCGGGCCGGGTCGACCGGCCCGCGGCTCAGCAGACTCGCTCGACGGCGTTCCCGGTCGCCGCCTACTGCCCGGGGCGGCGCGCGGAGGGATGCCTCAGCGCTGGAAGACCGCTGTCGCCACGGGCACCGCCAGCAGCAGGCTGAGCCCGATCAGGAGCAGGCGGTCCAGCCACAGGACGGCGGCGAACTCGCGCAGGGTCGCGGAGAGCCAGTACGCGGGCGACGTCGGCGCGCCCACGACGTGGACGGGAACGTCGGCGCGACGGGCCAGCAGGGTCGTGCGGTAGACGTGGAAGCCGCTGGTGACCACCGTGGCACGGTGCCCGGAGGCGGTGCGGTCCATGAGGGCGGCGCTGAAGCGGAGGTTCTGCCTGGTGTTCACGGAGCGGTCCTCCCGCACGATCCGGTCGGCGGCCACCCCGTGTGCGCGCAGGTAGTCGGCCATGGCGTCCGCCTCGGAGCGCACCTCGTCGTCGCCCTGGCCGCCCGAGACGACGAACACCACACCGTCTGCGTCCGGTGCGCCGGCGGCGTCGACCGTGAGGGCCCGCTCCAGCCTGCGGCGCAGCAGCGGGCCGGGCCGGCCGCCATTGAGCCCGGCGCCCAGGACGACGACATGGGTGGTCCCCGGCGGCGGGGTGCTGCGGCCCCGGACGAACACGTAGACGGTGAAGATGAGGAAGAGCAGGCTGAGGTATCCGGCGGCCGCGTTCACCGCCGCGATGAGGGCACCCGCCACCTCGCCCCCGGCCGTCTGGACGACCGCGTCGAGGCCGAGCACCGCCAGCAGGGCGCAGCCGGCGGCGCCGGTCGCCAGCAGGGCCGCCTGCGGTCCGTAGCGCCGGACCAGGACGATGCCGTCGACCAGCAGGAGCAGGCCCAGCGCGAGCGTCACGAGCAGGGCGGCAACGGCGAGCACGGTCACGACGGTGGGGTGGGTCTGCGCACTGCGGGCGGCCGCGCCGAGCCCGGCCGACGTCACCGCGAGGCAGAACAGGACAGCGGTGGAGAACCGGTGCGGCGCCAGCACGGCATGGACGATGCCGCCCACGGCGAACACCGCCGCGGCAAGGTACTCCGGCACGTCCCCCACCACTCCGCTCTCCCGCCCACCGGGGCCGACCCCGTCCACCTGTCGCCGCCTGCGCATTCCCCGGCCCGCGCAGCGCTGCGGGGCCTGGTGCGGACGGCTGCCGGACATCCTCGCAGCCCCGTCCGGGCTCACCGTACGCAGGCGGACCCCGACGCGCTCAGTCGGGACCGGCGTACGCCCGTCGCCCGGGTCAGACGCGCCAGGGGCGCAGGACATCGACGACGGCGTGGATGCGCAGCCGGGTGTCGCGGACCTTCCTGACGAGGTCGGGCAGGGCGCCGTACGGCGGGTCGATGTCCTCGCCGGACCGGTCCATGTACTGGGCGGCCACGAAGGCGGTGAACAGGCTGTTGCGGCGGAGAAGCGGCTCCAGGCGGACGATCGTGTGCGGGAGCGCGGCCGCGCGCCAGGCGGTGTCCGGGTCGGACGCCTCCAGCGTCGGCATCCGCGTCTTGTGCCGCGCGACGGCCGCGACCAGCGCGGAGATTGCTCAACCGTGTACGGGCGAATGTGCTCAACCGGTGGACCGTGCGTTGCCGATCCAGCCACCGTGATTGGGCGCTCCTCGGCGACGACGTGAGCGACCACATCGGCGCCTGTGTGGACGCGGCCCCCGAGCCGGAGCCCGGCCCCTGGATCGACGCCCTTCGCCGGATCTTCTCCATCCCGGGCGGCGCGGTCCCGAAAGGTTGGCGATGCGTCGCGGAACCCGCCGCGCGGGAACTCTTCGCTCAAGTTGCCCTCCCTGCTGAGGACATCTGTGAAAGTCTGGTCCGCCAGAGACTCTCTGCCCAGTCCGGGGCAGCGACCCGGGGGTGATGGACGTGTCTGAGGTTCCCCGGTGACCGCTGCCTTGGCAGCTCTGGCAGCGGCAGCAACCTCGGTCGTCGTGACGATGTGCTCAATCTTCCTGAGTGAACGGCAGCAGCGACGCAGGGAAATACACGGACAGCGTCAGGAATTGAATGCAAAGTACCTGAACCCGCTCCGGTTACACCTGGTGGAGAACCACTTCAGGCTGTCGAGAATCCGAAACAGCATCTCGGCCCGTGGAGCAGACACTGGATTGCTGGTCATCGAGGACCCGGCGGAGGTGTCCGCGAAGGACGCCGCTTGGTTCACCGGACCCGGTTGTGCGTTGATGTCGTCGGTTTACCTGACATCCTGCCTGTTCGCCCAGCTCAAGAAGGTTCGGGAGGATTTTCCCTACCTTCGCCTGTCCGCGACCGACGACACCCGCCTCGCCGCGCTGCTGCTGCGCGTACAGCGAGGCTTCCTCGTCAACGGCGGTGTCTACTACGTGACACAGCCAAGCATCGGCGAGTCGGTGTGGATCCGCGGCGACGAGCGCCTCATGACCTACCGCGAGTTCTGCGAGAAACTCCAGGACCCAGCCTGGCGAATCTGGGTCGACCGGCTGATCGTGTTCTACCTGGACACCGCGCGCGGGGACAGGACACAGCGCACGGAACGCCTGCTCGCGGCACTTGCACAACTCTCCGAGTTCCTCGACGAGTGCGTCGGCGGCGGTAAGTCGATCGAAAGCAGAGTGCAGGCTGAGAGCAACTCCCCGCTCTAGTACTCCAGCTGTAGATCGTGATCTTCATGTTTGGGATGCGGCTTGTCGCAGGTAATGGCTGGTGCGTGATTGCTGCTGATGGCGGCGTCGCCAGTCGGACCAGCCGAGTCGGTGAACGATGTCGTGGCGGGGCTGGACGACGAGCGTGATCTACAGTCGCTGGATCTCGTTGCAGGACAGCGGGACCAGCCCGTCCGGGGCGGGGTTGCAGGCGAGTTCGTCGGCGCGGACGACAGCCAGGAAGGCGTGGGCGAGCATCACGAGCGTGACCCAGCGGGTCCAGGAGGGGTAGCGGCGGACTTGGTGCTCATCAAGTCCGGCCAGCCCTTTCCCGGTCTGGAAGGTCTCTTCCACACGCCATCTGGATCCGGCGACCCGCACCAGCTCGGTCAGCGGCACCGGCTGAGGTGAGATGCAGTGGTAGTAGGCGAGTTCGCCGGTCGTGCGGTTGCGGCGGAGCAGGAGCTGGCGCCTGCCCGGCGCTGCCTCGGTGAGATCGATGACGGCCCAGTCATAGAACCGCTGTCCCTTCGCACCGTGTCCAGCCGAGAGCTTCTGCCAGGCCCGCTTCGGCACCTTCTTCGCCAGGGTATCGGCGCGGAAGTGCCCGCTCCGGTGGTCACTTCGGCCGAACAGGCCGCCGCGAGGACATAGCCGATGCCGCGTTCCTCCAGAGCCGTGCGCAGTTTCGGGTTGCCGCCGTAGACCTCGTCACCGGTGACCCAGCCCACGTGGTGTCCGGCGTCCAGGAAGCGTTCGATCATCGTGCGGCCAGTTCCGGCTTGGTCGCGAAGACGGTGTCCTCGCCGAGCCCCGCTGCCCGGCAGCGATCCGGGTCGCATGTCCAGGAGCGCGGGACGTACAGCTCCCGGTCCACCGCCGCGTGTCCCCGGGCGCCGGCGTAGACGAGGTAGACGGCGACCTGAGAGTTCTCGATCCGCCCGGCCGTTCCGGTGTACTGGCGCTGGACCCCGACCGTGTGGGTGCCCTTCTTCACATCGCCGGTCTCGTCGACTACCAGCACCGCTGCCTCGTCGTGAAGGTGCTTGACGACGTATTCGCGCACGTCATCGCGGACGCCCTCGGCATCCCAGGAAGCTCGGCACAGCAGATGCTGCATGCCGTGCGGGCTGGCCTCCCCAGCCCACTCCGCGATCGTCCAGCAGTTTTTGCGCGGCAGGTCCGACAGCATGCCGAGCACCAACCGCCCGGCCCGCAAGCGGGGTTCGTAGCGGCTGAACCGGCCCGCGATCCGGCTCATGGCCACCTCGAACGCCTCCCGCCATCGGGCGGGATCTATTCTGTGGCCTGCGGCCACCGTCTCATCGTTAGTCCAGACAACTCCCGATGATCAACGGTGGCCGCACCCCTGCGGTGTCTCCTGTCAGTCCCGGACGAGACAGAACGGGTGACCTGCCGGATCCGCAAAGATGCGCCAACTCCGCTTCCTGTCCCCCTCGTCGAGCAATGTGGCGCCGCGCTTGAGGACGTCTTCCTGGGCTCGTTCCAGGTCCTTGACCCCCAGGTCGAGGTGGAACTGCTGGGGCCGAGCGGGATCCGGCCACCTTGGTGGTTGATGGTCTTCGACTCGCTGGAAGGCCAGCACGAGCCCACCGTCGATGTGGAGCGTCGCCCAGCCGTCGCCGAGCGACCACCGCGGATCCGGCTGGTTCACTACGCCGCCGAGAAGCGACTGGTAGAACCGGGACAGCTCAACGACATCGGCACAGTCCAACACCACACACTGCAGCTTCGCGATCACGAAGGGCAGCGTCTCACGACGCCGGATCACGATCTACAGCTGGAGTACTAGAACCCGAGTGATGTTGCGATCAATCGAGTACCTGCACAGGGTCATTGGTCCAGATCATCGAGGAGCGAAGGCGGCATCGCGGTGGCCACTCCCGAAACGCCCACTGCTCCGCCCTTAGGGATCTACAGCTCGAACTCCAGGTGCTCGACGTCCGTGAACCGGACCACTTCCAGGCTTCCGGCGCGGCTCCGCCGTCCTGGAAGTACACCTCCCTGAGCGCTTCGCCCGCGATCTCCTGAAGCCCGGTGTCGCGGGCGCCGGGCTCTTGGGCGTCGGACGGGTGAACGTCTCGTGCACCGCGGCGTCCAGGCCGTCTCCGCTCGGCAGCCCGACGCGCGGCAGATGCACCGCCGCCCGCCCTGGCTCGCCCCCTGCTGTCTCCACAGCGGCGACAGCGGCAGCGATGGTTCCGGCGACCGGTGCCGGCCAGCAGGTTTGATGCTCCGTCAGGTGGCGAGGCCGAGGGCCGCGCCGAGGCGGCGTGCCTCGTGGTCGAAGAAGGCGCGGGGGTCGGCGACGATCGCGCTGCGGTGGCCGAAGAGCTCGAAGGAGATGGCGCCGAAGAGGTAGGTCCAGGCCATCAGACTGCTCATGACCAGGTCGGCCGGGGTGTCCGGCGGGAGTCCGGCGAGCAGCGGCGCCAGTGACTGCCGGGCGTCGTCGGGCATCGTGGGCGGGGTGTCGCCGGGGTGGTGGCCGTCCTGGCCGGGAGAGTCGGTGAAGAGGGTGCCGATCAGGTAGGGGACCCGGGTGGCCTGCGCCACGGTGTCCTGGGGGGCGGCGTAGCCGGGCACCGGCGAGCCGTAGATCAGCGCGTACTCGTGCGAATGCGCCAGCGCCCAGTCCCGCACCGCGTGGCAGACGCCGACCCAGTGCTCCAACGCGTCCGCCGGCTCCCCGTCCGCCCCGTCCAGCGCAGTGTAGGCGGCTTCGGCCGCGGCGCCCAAGGATGTGTAGGCGTCCAGGATGAGCGCGGTGAGAAGGGCGTCGCGGCCGGGGAAGTAGCGGTAGAGCGCGGATGCGGAGGCCAGGCCGAGCTCCCTGGCGACGGCGCGCAGTGAGAGCGCGGCGGCGCCGCTCTCGGCGAGCTGTCTGCGGGCCACCGCCTTGATCTCCGCGGTGAACTCGATCCGGGCCCGTTCCCGTGCGGTGAGGGGCTTCTGCGGGGAGGACATGGGTCCATCCTGGCACGGGACGGCGAAAACGAGAACACTGAACGCAAGCGAGAACACCGTTCTTGACAATCTTCCGGCGCTGCGCCAGTCTCTCGGTGTCGGCCAAAGCGAGAACACTGTTCTCTCGCGCTTCGGAGGAAACCGTGAGTAAGCACCTAATCGTCGGCATGGGTCCCATCGGCTCGGCCACCGCGCGGCTGCTCGCCGCCCGCGGCGAGGAGGTCGTCCTGGTCAGCCGCTCCGGTGCCGTGCCCGCCACAGCCGGCCTCGACGACCTGCCGGGCGTACGGTTCGTGCGGCTGGACGCCACCGACGCCGTCGCGCTCGGCGAGCTGGCCGCCGGGGCGGCGGTGCTCTACAACTGCGCCAACCCTGCCTACCACCGCTGGGCCATGGACTGGCCCCCGCTCGCCACCGCCCTGCTCGCCGCCGCCGAGCGCTCCGACGCCGTTCTGGCCACGGTGAGCAACCTCTACGGCTACGGCGCTGTCGCCGCCCCGATGACCGAGGACACCCCGTTCGACCCCAACTCCGCGAAGGGCCGGGTACGTGCCCTGATGTGGGAGGACGCGCTCGCCCTGCACCGGGCCGGACGCGTCAGGGCCACCGAGATCCGCGGCTCCGACTACATCGGCCCGCACGCCGAGAGCCCCCTCGGAGCCCGGGTCGTACCGCGACTGCTGGCCGGCCGCGGAGTCCAGGTGCTGCGCAGCGCCGACACCGCCCACAGCTGGACCTACACCGAGGACGCCGCCCGGCTGCTGGTCACCGTCGGCGGCGAGGAACGGGCCTGGGGCAGGCCCTGGCACGTCCCCAGCAACCCGCCCCGCACCCAGCGCGAGGCCATCGCCGACCTCGCCGAGGCCGCGGGGGTCGCGCCGGTCCGCGTCGGCGAGATCCCGGCCGCCATGCTCGCTGCGCTGGGCCTGGTCAACCCGACCGTGCGGGCCCTGCGCGAGGTCGCCTACCAGCTCGAACGGCCCTTTGTGATGGACTCGGGCGCGGCCACCGCCACCTTCAGCCTCAAGCCCACCCCCTGGACCGAGATACTCAGCGCCACCGCGGACTCCTACCGGCGCTGGTGAACCGGTAGTTCAACCGCCAGCGGACCTACCGCCCGGGAAGCAGCCGAACTGCGGGCGGCCTGCGCGGCCGAGGCGGCAACCCGAAGAGCGTCTTCATGCGAGCGAGCGCTCGGAGCCGATCACCTTCGTCCCGCAGGCTGACACCGATCTGGCGAAGGCCCTTCTGGCTCGAACGCGGCTCGGAACCATCACGCTCGGACATCTGGACGAAGTGGGCAGACTCGGAGGGCACCTGAGGCAACAAAAAGCCGACCGGCGCCGCGTTCCTGCGGGCAGCGGCCTCCTCGCCAGACCGCTTCATCCATGACATCTTGATCCACTGCACCGTGATGTCCACCGCACCTGCCTTTCGCCGAGAGCCTACGGTCAACATTTGTTTGACGTCACCCAGGTTCCGACGCAACTGCCTCCTGCCAGTTCTCAGCAACATTCCAGATGGCTAGAAACGCCTTCGACCGGCGGCGACACCGTCCCAGCCAGGTGAATGTTCGCTCTACCACCAACGACGTGGGACGACTGCGAAGAGGGGGACTGCCGGAGGCGGTTGTTCCGTCCAGGCCCAGGTCGAGCGGAATCCTCCGTCGCGGCGCTGAAGGTGTCCAGGACGTTTTGCGTGAAATTAGCCGCCAGAAACGTACTCTGACCTCCTGCTATGGCGTATCAGGACCTCGGAGGATCCCCAGGCTGCTCGCCGCTCTCTACCCCGGCGTCCTGCCCGTACTGACCATCGCGGAGGCGGTATTCATGGCCCTGGCCCTCTTCCTGAAGCTGTGACCGCCCAGCTGGCAGTCCGCCGGGGGGCCGGCCAGCGTCGCTCCACGCCGGATCCGGCTATACGGCACGACCGTCATCATCACGGCCCAATGGCCGGAGCTCGCCGAGACGCAGGGGGCCCAAGGCAGTGAGGACCAGGCGGCGGTGCGCGGCGTACAGGGCGTGCGTTGGCGAGGCGTGCAAAGCCGCCGTGCAGGCGCCGGGTACCGACGGCGTAGCCGAGCTCATTGAGCTTGGTGAGGAAGTCGGCGATGGCGGCTTGGGCAGTTCTCACGCCAGACGGCGTACGGCCGCCCGCGCCCGGTGGGCGGAAGGCTCTGTTTTGGAGGCGGTCCTCGAACAGCGCTACGAGCGGGCGCCGATGGAGGAGTCCTTCGGCATCAACAACGTGGCACTGGTGGACGGCCGCCGCTCACCTGGCCATGCGCTTCATCCGCTCCAACGACAACTGGCGCAGGCCAAGGAGCGGCTCATCGAGCGCTCTCGCTGTTATGCGGGGACCCGGGACGGAGTCCGAGGCGCTGCGCGTTGGGCCCCGGGCCAACGCGCTACTGGGGTGGGCTGCGTCTGAGAAGCGGAGATTCACTCAACGGGTGTCGGCCTCATGCCGGCCGGCCTGCGGCTGCACGGCCCCGCGGCGGGCGCTGTCCAGAACATGCCGCCACGAGAGGACATCCGGTCTGCGACGCAACAGTGCTCTGCGCTCCCGTTCGGTCATACCGCCCCACACACCGAACTCGATGCGCTGGTCGAGCGCCTCGGCCAGACACTCAGTGCGGACCAAGCACCCCGAACAGACCGCCTTGGCCCGCTTCTGCCGGGCGCTTTGCCCGAACAACTCCTCCGGGTCGATGCTGTGACAGGCCGCCCTGTCGCTCCAGTTGTCCCTCACACCCGTCATGTGTCCCCCTCCCCCGACGCCTACGCCGGCTGGTGCGAGCCTGTTGCGCAGGTCAACACCACTGCGATGCGGGTCATGCCGGGCTTTCGGCTCACGAAAACCGTGAGCCCGAGGATGCTCGTGCGGGTGGTGTTCGTACAGGACAGCAACTGCCACGCCACTCAGGTGAGTAGCATCCTGCGCGACAACACCCGACAGAATCCAGGAGTGTGAGCACGTTGCCCGAGCCCGCCGACCTCCCCATCCAAGACAGGTACGCGCAGCAGCTCGCCACCGACCTCGAGGCCAACCGCGCACAACAAGCCTTGCTCGCCGAACGCCTGCAGCACCTCAGGGCCGACGAGGCGTTCCTGGTCGGGCTGCAGAGCTCGGTACCCGCCCGGCAGGACACACCGGATGTCACCGACACGGCGGCCCCCGTTCCGCCTGCCGCGCAGGACGCAACAGCTGTGCCGAGCCCGCGGATCGCGGCAGCCTCCGCCTCGGACCAGTCGGCGAAGAAGGCAGTACCCAGGCGCGCAGCGAAGAAGACCGCGGTGAAGAAGACCGCCGAAAAGGTGCCGAAGAAGACCGCCGAGAAGGCGCCCCAGCCGACCTCAGGTCAGCCGCCGCTGGGGGCACTTCTGCAGCAGATCCTCGCCGACCAGAGCGAACCGCGTACCGCTGCGGAACTGGTGATCGCGCTGGAACAGGAGCACCCCGAGCGGGTCCGTGACGTCAACACGGTGCGCAACACCGTGGAGCGCCTCGTCGCCAAGAGCTTCGCCGAGCGCTCGAAGCAGGGAAGCACGGTGTACTACACCAGCACGCAAAACGCCGGACGTGGCGCTGCGGAGACAGATGCCGCGCCTTCCTCCGACTCGGAGGGAGCCGACGCGAGCGAGAAGGTCCCGGCGCCGGTGTAACCCGGGCCGTCGAACCGTCTCCCCCAAGCTGGAAAGGCTTGAGGCAGCGACGGGTCTTCACGCCCGTCGCTCTCCCGGCCCCTTATCGCTGCATCGGTGGCGTCACAGGGTGGCCGACCACCGGCCGCGGGAGAGGGTGGTCTCGCCGTCGAAGATGAGCGTGACCGCGGCTCCGTGGACGGGCAGTTCGCCCACCGTGTTGAGACGGTCGCGGATCTCTTCCAGCAGGTTCCACAGGCGGCGCGGTCCACCCTGGTGGCCGTCGGCGATGTTGCGGGGGCCGTCCGCATCTGCGCGCGCCCAGGACCCGTCGGGGTGCCCCATCCACACGGTGCGGCCTGCGCTGTCACTGCGCTGGACGCCGTGCTCGATCCCGGGGGCCGCCAGTTCCAGCATCAAGCGCACCGCCCAGGAGTCCGGTACGCACAGCAGCGGGTACCGGCTGGTGGACACGTCCTCGCCCGTGCCGTCCGCCGCCGCCCACACTGAGGCTTGCGGTGCGGGGTCATCGTAGTCGCCGCCGTGGCGGGTGCTCATGAAGGAGGCCCCGTCGTAGGCGATGTGTCCGCGGGTGCCGCCGTCGGGTGTCTTGTCGGCGATGAGGATCAGTCCGGTGATGGTGGTGACCAGCCAGCCGCCGGGACGCAAGCCGTTCAACCAGGCGGCGGGGACTGGGCGGACCGACACGGCGGAGATGATGCGGTCGAGCTTTCCGGGGAGGGGCTGGCGGGTGAGGTCACAGACGGCGGCCAGTCGGCCGGCCGCGGCCTGCACGAGGTAGGGGTCGACGTCCACGCTCGTCACCAGCTGGGCACCGAGCCGGTGGCAGGCCAGGGCGGTTCCGTATCCGGTGCCGGTCGTCACCAGTGTGCGTGAGCCGTCGGCGAGCAGCGCGTGCCGGGAGATGGTCACCATGAGGGTGGGCAGGGTCGAGGACGAGGTCGGCCTGCGCGAGGCGATCGCGCCCGGTGCGGCGTGGTCGGCGTGCGTGGAGCCGCTCCGGCCCGGCGCGGGACACGCGCGGTCGCCTGCCTCCACCGGTCGCTGGAAAGGACCGTCGCGAGGCTCGTGTCCTGGACGCTGCCCGCGCGAGCTACGACCGCTCGTCCGCATCGCTGGTTGTGCGGCCTCCTGAAACTGGTTCGCTGGTACGACATTTGTCTGGAAGTCTGGCCATCTCTGGCGATCAACACAGCGGTGGGGCGGGGAGCTGGTGAAGAAACTGGGGCGGGGCAGGCGTTGGCGAGCCCGTGAGGAAGTGTCAGGGGTGCGGGATGAGGCCTGGGGCGAGTACCTGCGGCAGTCGCCGCAGGGAACGGAGTTGCTCGCTTGGTGGCAGCAGGCGCGGGACGGAATGAGCCGTACCGACCGGGACGCTTACGGGCAACGGCTGGCATCCCTGCTGTCTGCCGCGTCCGCGCGCGACTGTGCGGCGGCCGGGTTCGGGTGCACACGGCGCATCGATCGTGTCTGCCGCGAACCGTCGGTGTGCCGACTGGACCCTGTTGTGCCAACTCCCGCCGGGGAGGCGCCACGTGGCGAGCGCGAGGGCCCGGTCCAGGGTGCCTGCGGCGGATTCCACAGCTTCCGCGGTGACTTCACGGTCCATGTGTGGTTCAGCGGTGGCAGAGACCGCCATCGTGCGGTGTTCTGGCACGACATGGAGGCGTCGACCGTGCGATTGTGGGTGGACGGCATCCCGGTGGGCACCGGGGCCGACTTGAACCCCTACGGGCACTGGCTCGACGGCAGACTCCTGGTGGTACAGGCAGAGGGGCCGGACGATCACCCCCTGCAGTCGTACGGCCCCGGACTGCCGGTCACCGGGATCGTCTCCGTGCTGATCCACGACACGGCTTACGGCTCCACACAGATACTGATCCCCGGGCCCCACGAGACCTGGACCGAACCGCGAGTCGTCCAAGCCGGTGAGACCCTGCGGGTGTACGCGACCCCAGAAGCCCAGACCGCCGACGTACCCGACCGGATCCTGTCACTCCGGTCGGCGCCGGAGTGATGGCGGGAACTCTCCGCGTCGCCGGCACCTGATACCGACCCTCCAACAGCGAAAGCACGGCGCTCATGACTCACGAACTGCGCCCCGGCCAGGCCGAAATGGTCAGGCTAACCACCACACTACGTATAGATGGCGAGCCGACGTCCGTGGTCTCGATGCAGAGCGGCCACAAACGGCAAGGCATATGGCTCGGATCGGATCCGGCGGGGAGCCGCGATCCTCGACTCCAGGTCGACTTCAGTAGCGGATCGGCCCGGCTGTACGCCGACAAGCCACAGAAGCAGCAGGTGGGCGAGCGCTCGGGGAACACCGTGACACTCTGGTCTCAGGAATACCGCATCCACCGGCAATGGCTCTGGCCCAAACTGATCTTCACGGTTACCGTCGGCGAGCGCACCATTCTGCGAGTGCGTGAACGGTTCAGACGTAGCAGCGGCGCCCGCGTCTTCGATACCCACAGCGACGCCGCACTCGATCCAGTCGTCACCCTCGCTCTGCTCCTGCTGGAGGGGCGCCCCGACAAGATCCGTTTCAGCCGGGACGACTCCACCAGGTTGTGAGCCGCAGTCCCGCTGAACCCCGGCTGGTTTCCCTCCCCAATCCGCAGGCGTCTCGATCAGTTCGGCCACTCGCTGCTGGGGCCAGGCTCGCACGCGATCACCCTGGAGTCCCCCGCCCGCGTCCACGTCTCCGAAGCCCGTGGCCTGACGCCGGGAGCCCAGGAACTGACGCGACGGAGCAGGACTTCCAGCTGATGTGGTGGCCGATCAGGGACGCGCTCCGCCGCGTGCACGAGGGACGTTTCCTCCCGCCCGCCGGGGGTCAGTGCTGTGAAGACACCGATGTGGTGGTGTCGCCGGGTACGCGGCCCGGGGTGGTGCGCCGGGCCACGATCCGGGTCGAGTTGCGGGTGCCGGTGGGAGCGAGAGTAATGAGCGGAAGGAGGGTGAGGGCGGCGGAGACGGTGTCGACCAGGCGCGGTCCGGTCAAGCCGAGGGAAGAGTTCAGGGCCGCTGCGGCGAGGGCGGAGCCGGTGGCGATGCCGGTGTTGTAGGCGGAGGTGGTCAGCGCCGAGGTCAGGGTGGAGGCGTCACCGGCGAAGCGGACGGCCAGGGCGGTGACGACGGGGTTGACGGTGAACCCGGCCAGGGCCATGAGGAAGACCAGAGCGACGGCCGTGATCGGGCCGGTCGACAGCGGGATTAGCAGGAACAGGGCCAGGGCGGTCACGGCGGCAGCGGTGATGGTGGTGGCCATCGGGTCGGACGGTCGGCCGCCAAGCCCACAGGCCTGGACGGTCTCGCCGTCTGCAACCTCGGCCTCGACGCGCCCGGGGCCCCGACATCCGGGACCGGGGCCACGGGCCAGAACCCTGGCGGCACCCAGGACAAAGAAGGTGAAGCCGGACAGCAAGGCAACGGCTCAGAGGCCGCAGGGCAGAGCAATGACGGTCCCTCCACAGCCGACTTCGTGGACATCACCAAGGTGGCCCCGAACGTGCGTCAGGTCCGCAGGCGGGCCGGCGCCTCGACCGGAGTCTTCACCTCCCGATGCGGAGTCAACAAACAGGGACAGCACAACTCGGACAACGACATCGTCGCTCCCGGTGTCAGCAACGGTGCCCACCACGTCCACGACTACGTGGGCAGCAGGAAGGTGGACTTCAATTCGACCAACGAGTCCCTCAGCGCCCAGGGCACCTCCTGCACCAACGGCGACCAGTCCGCGTACTACTGGCCCGTCCTGCGGGACACCACCCGCCAGGGCCCCGACGTCAACGCCCTCGGCGGCGGCGCCGAGGGCAACAAGGGTGCCATCCTGGTACCCACGAACGTCACGATCACCTACCAGGGCAGCCCCACCGGCAAGGTCGTGGCGATGCCACGCTTCCTGCGGATCATCACCGGTGACGCCAAAGCGTTCACCAACGGCACCAAGAACGCCAACGCCCACTGGAGCTGCACCGGCTTCGAGAACGAGGTCCAGCTCACCGACAAGTACCCGATCTGCCCCAACGGCAGCAAGGTGGTGCGCAGTTTCGCCTTCCAGAGCTGTTGGGACGGCAAGAACGTCGACAGCGCCGACCACCGGAGCCACGTCGCCTTCGCCGACGCCAACGGCACATGCGCAAGCGGCTTCAAGGCCATCCCGCGGCTGACGATACGACTCGCCTACAAGGCGCCTGCGGCACCGAACTTCGCCGTCGACGGCTTCCAGGGACAGCAGCACAACGCCATCACCGACCACAACGACTTCATCAACGTGATGACCACCCGGCTCATGAACCATGCGGTCTCCTGCATCAACTCCGGGCGCCGCTGCGGCTGATCCGACCCATGGGGCCGCGACTCCCCCGGCCCCATCGCCTCAAGCAATCGACTGGAGACTCAGTCCCTCACGTGTCTCATGATGGACCTCTGTTCTCGCCTCGCCCCAAGACGGGCGAGGCCAGTGCCGCTTCGGAGGGGGCGCCCCAACAGGGGGCGTCCCAGTGTTTTCCGGCTCCACGCAGAATCTTACGAAGCCCTTACGCCGCCACCTCAAACGACGCAACGCACCTACGATCACGGCGTGTTGACCATTCAAAAGATCACCCTCGTAACCATCGCACCTCTCGTGCTGGCCGCGGCAGGCGTCGCGCACCCGCACGGTCTGTCCAGGGCGACGGCCGCGGACTGGGCGCAGTTGCACATCGCGCTACTGCCAGTCTTCCCGCTGCTCACGCTCGGCCTCCTCGTCCCTCTGTGGCACCGCCCCCGACCAGACCTCACAGGCTTCGCCACGGTAGTGGCCTGGACGAGTGCCTTCGCCTACGCAGCCTTCTACACCGGTCTCGACGCCGTAGCCGGTATAGCGGCGGGAACCGCGGTTGAGCACGCCTCCGGGACAGCGAACATAGGGTTGATCAAGTATCCGCTCTACGACACGGGTGAGTCGCTCGGACAGGTCGGCGCTTACGCCCTCCTCGTCGGGGTGCTGGCGACAGCCGTCGCGCTCTTCCCGGAACACGGCACGCGAGTTCTCCCCGGCACGGTGGTTCTCCTGGTGGCCGGCTGGTCCTTCACCGACAGCCACATCTTCTGGCCCCGCGGCGTGTGGACCATGCTCGGATTCGCACTGGGCTTCGCTTTGCTCGCCGCTGGCACCCGTACAGGCACCGGCACTGGCACTGGCACTGGCACTGGCAGAAGCGAGTCAGTTCCGCGCCTTGGCTGACTGGGCCAGCGGGTCACAGCTGGGGGCCTGCCATGGCTTGGATGTCCGGGCAGGTCCTGGGCTCTGGCCGCGCCCTTCGTGCATCCCCAGGTCGGCGAAGTGAGCGCACGCCGCCGTGCCACGTGGGCTCGGGCACCGTCCACGCTAGGCCGCGAGCGCGGCAGGCTCACCGAGGTGCGCGGCCGCGGTCCTCCACGCGGTGGTCACCGCGGTGCGAGCCCGGGCCGTGCAGACGGCGCTGTCACCGGCCAGAACAATCGGGGTGCCCACGTGGACGTGCAGGTCGGGTCGGCGCAACGGCGCTGTGGCGAGGCCCGCGACCTGCTTGATCACGCGGCCTGAGGTGACACGGCGGGCGCCGGCCTGGCCGACCGGCACGACAGGGGCACCGGTGCGTTCGGCGAGGCGGGCCAGGCCGGTACGGAAGTCGCCGGGGGCCGCCTCCGCGACGTCCTTGCGGCGCGGCAGGCCGCCTTCGGCGTAGATGAGCACCAGCCGTCCCTGCTGCAGGGCCTGTGCCGCCAGGTCGAGCGCGCCGGCGGCCCGCCTGTCGCGCCGGTGGACAGGGATGTGCCCCTCGCGGGTGAGGGATCGACCGAGCAGCGGGATGTGCCACAGCCCCGCGGTGGCCATGATGACCGGTGTGACGCCGAGTCGATGCAAGGCAGCGACTACGACGGCGGGGTCCGCCAGAGAAGTGTGGTTCGCCGCGATGATGCTCCCCGGCGCGAGCTCCGCGCCGGGGTCGCGCGTCACGGACAGCCGTCCAACGGCAGATACCAGGGTGTTGGCGGTACGGCCGAGCATGAACTGGCTCCCGTCATCGACAATGCTGATCTCCATCGTCGATGACGGTCACCGCCCGGGGCATGAGCTGTCCTACTCAACTTCCCAGACGTCCTGCTCCCAGTACTCATACCGCCGCGGCATCACCGGCCCGCGCGAACACGGGCGAGGCGCCGTCCGACCCTCGACCGGCCCTCGGCATCATCTGATCCGATCGGCGGATCGCTTGAACGACGCTGCTCTTGATTGGCACGATCTGGCCATGGGAAACATCTACGACTATTACGCGGCCACCGACGACACACAGGCCCTCGTCCTGTTCGAAGGCGACCGCATGGCCGACCCCTTCGGCACGCTCGGCCTCAAAGGGGCAGACCCCTACCTGATCCTCGGACCCGTCGAAGCCCACCTGACAGGAATGTCCGAGCAGCAGGTGGAAACCGACCCGCGCTTCTGCGAACTGCTCAACGACTCCGATACCGAAGGACCTTGGCTCGTCTCGCTCACGGACTCCCTCCGTGATGCCCTCGCGGCGGCCTCCCCGGAGCGTCTTCTTGAAGCAGCCACCGCATGGACCCACACCGAGGACGGTCGCGGGCAGGACCCGGGACTCATGGCCGACTTCCTCGAACGCCTCGGCGAACTCGCCCGCGACGCCGCACCGGGACGACGTCTGTACTGCGGCATGTCCCTGTAGGGACAGCCACGACGTACGCCGGCCTGAAGCCCACACGTCATCACCATGACGCTCCCCGAGAGCCAAGATCGATTGTCAGTGGTGGGTGAGACAGTGGGGTATCGAGTCGGAACGAGGGGGAGCTGCCGTGGCCGCAAGCCAGAACTACATCAATCACGTTGCTCTTGTGCTGGACGCCAGTTCGTCCATGTCGCACCTGAGCCACAAGGTCGTCGAGGTCGCCGACCAGCAGATTGCGTATCTTGCCCGCCGGTCGCGAGAGTTGGACCAGGAGACCCGTGTCACGGTGTACGTCTTCGCGGACAAGGTGGAGTGCGTCATCTATGACAAGGACGTGCTGCGCATGCCGTCGCTGAAGCAGTTGTACCGGGTCGGAGGAATGACGGCTCTGCTGGCCGCCTCGTTGAAGTCACAGCGAGAGCTGGCGCAGACGGCCCAACTGTACGGCGACCACAGCTTCCTGACGTTCGTGCTGACGGACGGGCAGGAGAACGCAAGCCATCGTTGCCCGGATGCTCCTGTCAAAGATCCGCGTGAACTGATCAAGGCCGTGTCCGACATGATCGCGACGCAGGAGGACAACTGGACGCTGGCCGTCCTCGTGCCGGACCAGATGGGCAAGCGCGAGGCCACGCAGTGCGGATTCCCGAGGGACAACATCGCCATCTGGGACGCCACGAGCACACGTGGTCTTGAGGAGGCCGGGCAGGTCATTCGGGAGGCCACCGAGAAGTTCATGGTCGGCCGCACCCAGGGCATCCGGGGATCGCGGGCGGTGTTCTCCGTGGGCGCGGAGGCGGTCAACAAGGACACCATCAAGGCGGCCGGGCTCGCCGCGGTGGATCCGTCGGGGTACCGGTTGATCCCGGTGACCCGTGACGCGGCGATACGGGACTGGGTCGTCGAATGCGGGCACACCTACCGCACCGGCGGCGCTTTCTACCAGTTGAGCAAGTCCGAGAAGATCCAGGCGCAGAAGCAGATCGCCGTGCTGGAGAAGAAGACGGACCGGATCTACTCGGGACCTCAGGCCCGAGCCCTGCTCGGCCTTCCGAGTACGGAGGTACGCGTCAAGCCCGACCACAACGACGACTTCACGATATTCGTGCAGAGCACCAGCGTGAACCGGAAGCTCGTGTCCAACACGCGACTGCTGCTTATGCTCTGACACGTTGAGGGCTCGGCGGGTCCGGAAGCCTCTTGTGATCTGGGCCCGTCCCACGGCGATCTTCGAGAACAATTCCGCTGCCGTCCACACGGACGGCCTCGACGGCAACGTCGAGTGGCACGGCACGGTCAACGGCGCTCTACGGAACCGCGTACGTCGCTCAGGCGACCATCAGGGCGCCATCCCCGGAGATGTGAGCGATCTTCGCGCCTACGATGCGGACCGTCTGACCCGAGGGGGACGGAGCAGGGCTGAGGACGGTTGCTCGCACCCTGTCACTTCGCGACATTTCCTCGCCCGGACGGGGGAACAGGCCGCTTGACCGTGTACGCCGCCGATGCGGCAGACCATGCCATGAGTGGTGGTCACCGTACGATACGCGCTGCTCCACCCTGGGACGATGAGCTGTCTCTTCACAGCCGATGGTTGAACGGTGCGGCACTGCAGAGAGTCCGCCGCCGATTGCGACCACGCCAATGCGCAGCCATATGGATGGCATTCCTTGTGTGCCCTGCACGCCGTGGCTGTGTGCGCCTTTCGGTGCGTCATTCTTCCGTGTTGCGACAAGCATGAGGCCGTCTGGCAACGCTCGCGAGCGCACGAACTCGTTTCTCCACCGCCATGCCCAGTGGAGACCCGGACTGTGCGGCGGCCGATCCCAACTCTCTGCACCAGGAGTAACACCATGACCGTCCGCAAGGCCCGCCTCGCAGGTGTCGGCGTCGCCACGGCCGCGGCGGCCGCGTTGTTCGCCGCTCCGGCAGCGACCGCGTCCTCCCCCTCCGCTCCGCACAGCCCGGCACACCCCCAGGGTGGAGTGGTGTTCGTCCAGAGCGACAACACCACCGCGAACACCGTCGTCGCCTACCACCGCGCCGCCGACGGCACGCTCCACCGGCGTGGTGTGTTCCCGACAGGGGGACGTGGTGGCGTGCTGGACGGCTCGGTGGTGGACCACCTGGCCTCCCAGGGCTCCCTCGCCTACGACCGCAAGGCAGGGCTGCTCTACGCCGTCAACGCCGGGAGCGACACCCTCACCCTCTTCGCGGTGCACGGCGACCGTCTCGAGCGCCTCCAGGTCCTCCCCACCGGCGGTGACTTCCCGGTCAGTGTCACCTTCCACGGCAACCGGGTCTGGGTGCTCAACGCCCTCGACGGCGGCTCCATCCAGGGCTTCGTCCGCACCGGCCACCGGCTGACGGGCGTCGACTCCTGGCACCGGGGCCTCGGCCTGGACCCCAACGCCACCCCGCAGTTCACCCACACCCCCGGGCAGATCTCCTTCACACCCGACGGCTCGAAGCTGGTCGTCACCACCAAGGCCGGCGCCAACTCCATCGACGTCTTCCGGCTGAACCGCCGCGGCACACCCGCGGCCCGGCCTGTGGTCACCTCCACCCCCGGCGCCGTGCCGTTCGGCTTCACCTTCGACTCCGCCGGCCGCCTCCAGGTCACTGAGGCCGGACCCAACGCCGTCGAGACCTTCGTCCTCCACCGCGACGGCACTCTCACCTCGGTCGGCCAGGTCCTCACCGGCGAGGCCGCCACCTGCTGGATCGTCGCCACCGACCACAAGCTCTACGCCTCCAACGCCGGCAGCGGTACGTTGTCCGGCTACCGCGTTCGCAGCAACGGCACCCTGGCCGCCCTCGGCAACACCGCGACCGACCCCGGCACGGTCGACGCCGCCGTTTCCTCCGACGGTCGCAACCTGTACGTGCAGACGGGCGCGCAGGGCCATGTGAACGAGTTCCGCGTCAACCGCGACGGCTCCCTCACACGCATCGGATCGGTCACCGTACCCGGCGCCGTCGGCGGCGAGGGCATCGTCGCCGACTGACCCGAACGCCGTCCCGGCCACACCCACCGGCCCGCGCGTCAACCCGCCCCCGCCCCCTTCGCCCAGAGGCGCGGGGGCGGATTGGTTCAGGCCCCCCGGATCGCACATGCTCAACTTGCCCACGACGACCAGGAGGTCCGCCTCACGAGGTCCATCACGTACGCCGGGAAAGGGGTACTGATTCCACTCGAGACCAGCTCGTCACGGCCACAGCATCGGCGGCGCGACGGGCAGGGACGAGCGCGAGGCAGCACTCGTACAGCCGGCCCTTTTGATGAACCAGGCCAGGGGCTTTGACGCCGATTCCTGGGGCGTGGGCTCCGCGGACTGACTTCAGGTGTCTTACGAGTAGCCGCACGATAGTGACGCGGTCTTGATCGTCCAGGAGCCTGCAACTTGATTGCTGGCATTTGGCGTTGCTGGCCTGGCAGGATCGGCCCGTGATCAATAGCTCGGTGACTGTGCGCGATCTCGCTGTCGGTGACTGCCACGATGTACACGCCTTCGCCAGCCTGCCGGAGGCTTGCCGCTACCAGGCGTGGGGGCCGAATACCGAGGAACAGACGCGAGACTTCGTCCAAGGCGCCGTAGATGCCCGGTTGCAGTCCCCACGGGCAAGATTCGTGTATGCGGCCTGCCTCGACGGTGAACTCGTCGGTATTGGCGAGCTGAAGGTTCGTAGCCTGGCCCACCGCCAGGGCGAGATCTCCTATCTCGTGCATCCTCGGGTGTGGGGACGAGGCGTGGGTACAGCCATTGGCGGGGAACTCCTCAGCAGAGGATTCGGGCTGATGGGACTGCACCGGATCTATGCGACCTGCGATCCTCGCAATGTCGCATCGGCCCGAGTACTGGGCAAGCTCGGCATGACCCACGAGGGCCGGCACCGGCACACCGCGCTGCTCCGGAACGGCTGGCGTGACTCTGAAGTCTTCAGCATCCTCGACCACGAATTGGCGCACCGGGCCCGGTCCTGAATGATCGATGTATCGGCGGTCAAGCTCCGGCAGCCGCCCTGGTGCCAGAAGGCGAACAGCCGGACGGGATTATCTGGAGCGTGAAGTCAAGTTGGGCCCGCGCGGCCTGCTCTGATGCTGCGCTGTTCAGAGTCTCGCCTTCCACTATCGGCCGGGCGGTCGGCGAGGTGCGCCCGTTGCTGGCCGCTTGCGGTTTCGCGGTCCCGGACCGGCCCGGGATCAGGCCCAGGACCCTCGCGGACGTGTTCGCTTATGCCCAGGCGGAGGGGATCACGCTGCGGATCGACGGTACCGAGGTGCAGGTACGCCGCCCGAAGGTGGGGTGGTCAGACCGTAAGGCGTTCGTGTCGGGCAAGAAGAGGCAGAACACCGAGAAGGCCACGATGATCAGCGACGAGCAGGGTCGGGAGCTGGGGTTTGGGGGCGATACGCCCAGGCCGGATGCACGATGCCACCGCAGTACGCACCGCGGGCATCGAGGAGCAGTTGCGGCTGCACCCGAACGTGAGAGCCGAAGTCGATTCCGGCTATGCCGGTCTGGCCCGCGACTTCCCCGGCCAGGTCAGCGCCCCGCCGAAGAAACCGCCAGCGGACGCCGGGCCGTCCGAGCGCAACTTCTACGACTATGCGCGCCGCCACCAATCCCCACGGCGGATCATGGTCGAGCACGCCAACGCAGAGGTCAAGCAGTGGCGGTCGCTGCAACGCCGGACCGGCGAGCGCGCCGACCTGCCCGAGGTACTTGCCACGATCGGCGCCCTGGTCTCCGACCGCAGCGCCAAGCGTCCCACTCGCAGCAGGCCAAGCATGGAACTCGACCTCGTCCGCGCGACGGCCTGCTGATACGCCCTGAGCCGAACCGCTAAGCCAGCACATCCCAAGCCCTATCGTGCGGCTACTCGTTAGGTGCCAGGCCGGGCCCGGCCATCGAGTGAAGGACGGTCCCAGGTCGTATGGCCACGGCCCGATTCCCTCTACAGCGCCGCGGCCCGCAGATCACTCTCGTCCAAATGCCCCTCCGCCGTCGGATCCAGCCGTAGGACCTCCGACGCCGACGGCAGGAGGCACGGCAGGCCCTCTCTTGCCTGATCAGCAGCCTCATTTCCCGCGCCGTCCGGTCGCCGTTCGGCTTGCCCCGGCGGCGTCAGTGTGTCCATCGGACGTTCGGACCCGACCGGGGGTGCGGCGGGCACCCCGACCTCGTCGTACCGCGGCCCTACCCAGTGGCGTTGGGCCGCTCTGGCCGCCAGTCGGGGGCGGGGTCGTCGGCGAGCAGCGGCCGAAGCGCGCCGAGCACCGCGCCGACGCAGACGTCACGCAACTGGGTGCGGGTGCAGGTCTCGTGGGTGAGCCAGTCGACGCAGAGGACCTGGACGAAGACCAGCCAGCTCTTCAGGACGCCGGACACGGCCTCACGGGCATTCCCGTCCGCGAGTGGAAGTACGGCCAGTAGCCGCGTACGAAGTGCGTCCAGCTCGTTGGCCATGATCGTCTGGATCACGGGATCGCCCGCGAGGACACGATTCGCGGCGAGGACGGCATGGCGGTTCGCCACGAAGTAGTCGAGATGGACCTCCATGCCCTGGATGAGCTGCTCCGCCAAGGAGTCCGCGGGGTCGAGCCGGGTTTCGACGAGCAGCTGGTCCGCAGCCTGCTGGTAGACGGCCGCGAAGAGGGCGTGCTTGCTGGAGAAGTGACGGTAGAGCAGAGCTCGGGAGACGCCGGCCTCTTCGGCGACCTCCTCCATCAGGACGTCGTCGTACTGACGTGCGGCGAAGAGCCGCGCTCCGACCGTGAGGAGCTGGGCGCGGCGGTCGGCGGGGGTGAGTCGTTGGCGGGAAGGCACGCGTGAAGGCTACTTGACATGTGTCCACTAGCACCTCCACCCTAGTAGACGCGTGTCAACTAAGCTCCACCGGGACAGCTCGGAGGAATCATGGCAAGGGCTCTGCGCACACTCACACAGTTGATGGGCTGGTCCAGCGTGGCGATCGGCCTGTACCACGTGATCCTCGGCAACGCGGCGATCCCCGGGGCCGGTTCCGCCGGTACGACGGTCGACAGCTGGGGCCGGTTCATGGGGGCTGCCTTCGTCGGCTATGGGCTGGCGTGGCTATGGATCGGGCAACAGCGGCCGATCCCGGCTCAGGCGGTGCGGTGGCTGGCGGGTGTCTTCCTGCTGGGCGGCACGGGCCGACTTCTCTCCCTCGCCGTGCACGGCTGGCCGCAATGGTTCCAGATCGTGCTGGCGGTGATCGAACTCGGCTTGCCCCCGGTCTTGTTCTGGTTGGCCGACGCGGAAGAACGCGCCACGCGCAGCGATGCGGAGGTCGCGGCCGCGGGGCTATGAGCGCGCCTCGAGCCGACGAGCCGGGGCGCGGCTTCCCGCCGTCCGAACCTGCCGAGCACCGGGGGCGGGAAGCCGATGCCGCTCGCGGGGAATTACGTGACCGGCGACAGCAGCCGATACCGTCGCCACTGCCGCCGGCGATGTCCTGAGACCTCCCTGCAGCGGTCAGGCCCGAACTGCTCCACCTGGCCCCTTACTTGAGTGCCGGCCGCCTCCGCGCGCGGACCACGTACCGCCGAACAATCAGATGTGGGTCACATCGAGAGTTTCGGTGTCACACCCTGGGCGCTCGCCGCCGTCTGAGGGTGAAAACCGTAGCCCCACGGCAGGAGGCAGTGATGGGTTCCGACACCTGGCCCGGCGCACCCTGAAAGTCCCGGCCGGACGGCATGGATGGCGACACGGCCCCGGCGTCCCGGGCAACGGCAGTCACGCTCCGACGCAACGCCCGCGGGATGGTCCGAAGTGACAGCAGGGCGCTGCCGCACAAAGCCGCAACCGGTAGCCCGATGTCCGACAGGACCTCGGCCGACCCAACCCAGCCCCACAGCACACGCCACGGGGATCCTCAGGCCCGAGAGGCCGACGAGAAGGGAAAGATCATGACCAGGTATCGGAAGACGGGGCGCGCGCTGACCGCCGTCGCGGCTCTGCTGGGCGCGCTGGCGTTATCGGGGCCGGCACAGGCCGCCGACCGCACCTCCGTCGTCGCCTACGGCGCTCACATCCGCGCGAACGCCCTGTCCTACGGCGCGAACGGCGCCGTCAGGGTCTGCGACGCCTATCCGGACGGCTACGGGGTCGCCGTCCGCTACTACCGCAAGGTCGGAAGCCTTCAGACGCTGTATGACTCCAGGGGCAACGGCCTCTGCACCGAAACCCCCGACATCCAGAGCAATCCGATCATCCTCTTCACCGCGTGCGTGGTCATTGACAGCGTCGACTACTGCGCCTCTCCGTACCAGGACACCGGCCGGTAGCCCGCGCGCTCCCCGGGGTGCCGCACCGGCGTGACACTCCGGACAGCAGCCGCGGATTCAGGCGGGCGCCGGCCTCGCACGGCGCCCGCCGCCACGGGCCGGCGCCCGCCTGTCATTCGACCGGCTCCTCGACCGGCGACCGTCTCGCCATCTGCGCCACCGCCAGGGCCCCACGGCCGCGCGACAGGGCGGTGGGGCCATGGTTCGTGCCGAGGTCCCGCCGCACGGGACTGAGGGGCGTCAGCGGGATGCCCCGAAGCCCGGGCAGCTGTTCTTCACCTCGTCGACGAGCCGGGCGGAGAGACTGCGCGCCAGGCGCCGATTCAGACCACGAGGTCGTAGATGCTCCGTCCCATCAGCCACAGGCCGACGATCAGGGAGAGCGTGACGATCAACTGCTCCTGGTGCTGGTCCATCCAGTCGCGCAGGGCGTCCAAACGGGCGTTGGCCGTTGTCGGCGCCCAGATGGTGAACATCTCCATGACGATGAGGCTGAGCGTGGCGAGCAGGCAATAGCCGCTCAGCGCGAGCCAGTCGCTCAGGGTGGAGAGGTCCGCGTCCACAGCGGTGGCGGCGCCGGCTCCGACCAGCGCCCAAGGCTGCAGTACCCAGGCCAGCCCTGCTGCTGTGACGGTGGAGGCGTCGTCGATACGGGCCCTCCAGCGCGGCGGTCCGTGCGGACGCGGCGGCCGACGGCGCCGGTAGCCGCCATAGAGCACGAGCGCCAGGCCGATGCCCAGCTTCGCGGCGACCGCGGCGGTCGAGGGCGGACTGTGATGGGCCGGGGGCTGACCGCCGGTCAGCAGCACCACACAGGCGATGACCGCGATCAGGTTGGCCAGCCACGACAGGAGGAACGCCAGGCCCTGGCGAACGCCGCGCCGTGAGGAGAGCAGCAGGATGAAGGCGCTGTTGTGCAAAGGCCCCAGGGTGATGGCCGTACCGATCACGAGGAGGTCGAGGACCATCGGATCAGTCGCTCCTGGAGGTCGGGACCGGCTGCGCCCGTGCCGGGCCGGCAGTTCGGCGGAATCAGGCGGCGCTGACGCGGTGCCGCATGCCGACTCTGCAGGGGACCGTACGGCAGGTCAAGGAAGCTGCGTCCGTGTCCCCGTACCGCCGGGTCGCGCCTGTGATCGAAGTCGGGCTTCCGATGCCCGCGAGCCCGCAACCGGTGCGAACGACCTCTTCCCTTCGCGTCCGCAGCCCGGGCTCGTCGTTTGGGCCCGCGTCCGTTGACCCGACCATGCGCCCGTGTTCCAGGCTGTGGAGACCAGGCCCGCCCTGCGACGGCGCCCGGCCGTCGCAGGGTGGCACACGACTCGGGTCGGTCGCGGTCTAGCAGGTCTTGCGTACGTAGCCGCTGCTGCCCGCCGGTTTGACGTCCACGTCGCGCTGGACGATGCTCAGCTTGCTGCCCCATCCATTGCAGGCCTTCGACCTGCCGGAGTTGGTGTACTCGATCACTATGACGTTGTTTCCGAAGGCGCTGGTGTAGTCGCCGCACTCGTCGTACTGGCCGCATTCCTCGGCCACGGCGAAGTCCAGACCGTTGGCGGTGTGGTTGCCCGCCAGTTCGGGAGTGTTCTTCTGGGCGATGGCCAGGCCGTCCGCGTGGGCGCGGGCGGAGAGCAGCTTGATGAACGCCTGCGCGTTGCCGACCGTCAGGCGGTTCCCGGACCGGGTGTAGCTGTCGTAGTTGTCGGGCTCGATCGCCTGGAAGCCCTTGGTCTTGCAGCGGTCGATCAGGCTTCCGATCTTGCCTGCGATCCGCTGCCGCTTGCCGTCGGTGCCGATGTCGAGGAAGGCCTCGCCCCAGTCCTCGTCGTAGACGACCTTGCCGGACGCGTCGCGCAGCAGCAGGTCGGAGTCCCACTCGCTCTCGGCACCCGGCTGCGCCTGGAAGGCGTTGACGTAGCAGATGTTGTACAGGCCTGCCGCCGGGGAGGCGGCGTTGTCCCGGGTGACGACCTTCACCCCGGCCGGCGGGGTGTAGGCACCGCCGATCTGATAGTCGAAGCCGACGTGTGTGGGCGGCAGGGGCACGGATGCGGCCTGCGCGAAGGTCACCGGTGCGACCAGGGCACCGACCAGCGCTGCCGCGCCGATGACGGTGCCCAGGAGGTTGCGGGAAGTGCGGCTGAAGTGGCTCATGTGGATGAGCTCCCAGGGGGAAGAGGGCACGTCCCCGCCTCGGACACGTCAATGACGTCCTGGCGACTTGGGCCGGGCTCGTGGCGCGAGGCCTGCATACCGGCTGGGCGTGTCTCTGAACACGGAGCACGGCTCCGGTGCTGTCCGGGAGTAAAGCGACTGCCCGTGGAGATGTCAACGCCTGAGGTCCTGGTCCACGACTTCCAGTCGCTCGGCGCTCGCGGCGGACCGGCCTGAACCAGACCCGCCGCCGCCCGCGAAGCGGGACGAGGCCGCCGAGTGGTCGTGACCGCCAAAATCACTCGCTCTGTCATGTCCTCGCAGCGAAGCTAGGGGCATGGAGTTCCTCTGCTACCACCGCGACCGGCCCGGCTCCGGGCCGCTGCGCGACGAACTGCTGGAAAGGCATTGGTCCTACATGGACCAGTACGCGAAGGAGATGATCGCCCGGGGCCCGACCCTCGCCGACGACGGCGACACAGCCACCGGAAGCGTGCACATCCTCGACCTGCCCGATCACGCCACCGCCCGCGCGTTCGTCTTCGACGAGCCCAACTACCAGGCCGGTGTCTTCCGGGACGTGCTGTTGAGACGGTGGCGCAACATGCTGGGGCGCACCATGTGGGACTTCCCCGGCGGCCGGACCGGCGGCAACCGGTATCTGGTGATCGGCCTCGGCACGGGGAAGGCCACCGACCTCGCGGTACCGCGCGAGCGGGACGAACTGATCGCCTACGGGCCGTTGTTGTCCGACGACGGCACCACCTGGCTGGGCACGGCGGTGTTGCTCCGGGCGCCGGACCCGGAGAGGGCACGTGCCGTCCTCACCGCGGACCGGTACGCCGACATCGAGGTGCACAACTGGCAGTTCGGTGGGCGGCCCTCCTGACCGAGGACGTTCGGAGCAACTCCGCCTCACCGAACCGCGAGAAGACCCGCACCGACACGACCGGGACCACACACCGGACCGCCGACCACTGAACGGCCGCACGGCACCGGCCACTTCACCCGGCCGTCAACCGGGTACAGGTCGAAGAACGCCGGCTCGGCCGCCATTGCCCTGGCGGCCGAGCGCTCAGACCGCGTCGAGGCCGGCTGTGCTCCGGGCGATTCCCCTGCCCTGGAGCAGACCGGACAGGGACAGGGCGCCGGGTCCGAAGAAGACCAGGAGTAGGAACCCCCAGCAGAACAGCGCGGGTGACAGGCCACCGTTCTGCAAGGGGAAGAGGCCGTTCTTCTGGTGCTCGGTGAAGTAGGCGAACGCCATGGCACCCGAGCTGAGGAACGCGGCGCCGCGCGTAGCGGTACCCAGGAGTACGAGAACACCGCAGACCAGTTCGATGACACCGGCGTACCAGAAGGGCCAGTCGCCGACGGGGCTGCTCTGCCGCCCCAGTATCCCGAAGAGAGTGGCAGCGCCCTCGCTCGCGAAGAGCAGGCCAAGGACGATGCGGAACAGGCCGAGGACGAGCGGCTGGTGGCTCGACAGCCGGTCGCTCAGGCGGGCGGTGCTCATGGGTGCGTACTCCTTGAATCGGTCGGGTGCGTACCCGGGTGGCATGAGAGACCGGGTCTTGTGAGAGACCCCGTCCCCTTTCCCTTTACGTGCGCGTGGGATCTTCGGTTCAGCGCATCATCCTGCCGTTTGCCGCCCCGCAACAGTCGTCCCTCGAAGTCTGTCCCGTCCCGCGGTGCGGGGTGGGGTCGCTCGCCCCCGTCGAACGGCTGGGTGTCTGTTTCGTGTCACTTCGACCGGATCAACTGCGCCTGTACGCCGTAGTGGTCAGACAGGTGGGCCCGGCGGCCGTCGCCCAGTGTCACCTCGTCCTGGAACACGAAGTCGGCGCCGCCGGTCAGGCTCTCCCCGGCTGCCGCGCGGACCAGCACGTGGTCCAGAGCCGGTGGCGAGGGCCATCGCGGGGTGGGTCGGTAGGTCGGACGCATGTCGCCGGCGAGGACGTCGCGCAGCCCCGTTGCGGCGACGAAGTCCGCGAGTACCGCCGAGTCGCGCGGGACGTTCAGGTCACCGACCACCGCGACGGGCACGGACGGGCCGACGTCCTCGATCAGCATGGCCACCAGGGCCAGTTCAGCCTCGGCGATCGCCGTGTACCGGTTCGTCGGGGACCAGTCGTCGTCGCGGTTGGCCGACAGGTGGGTGTTCACGACCACCATCTCACCGTCCGGGGTGGCGACGGACACCACCTGGGCACCCTTGCGCATGACGAACTCGCCGCGCACCGGGCCGGTCATCGGGTACCGCGCGAACCGCCACCGGCTGATCGGCCACCGGGACAGCAGCACCAGGCCGCCCTTGAGCAGGACCGTGCCCGAGCAGGCGAAGTGCCGGTATGCGGGAGCGGCACGGCGGATCAGCCGGGCGTTGCGGCGGTACATGACTTCCTGCAGGCAGACGATGTCGTAGTCGGACTCCGCGAGCGCCGCGCCGAGGGCTCGCAGCCGAGCCGGGACATCGCCGGTGAAGAGGGTGTTCATGGTCAGCAGTCGCAGGGCTTTCACGAACCTGTCACCTTCCGTCCGGTGGCCTGCCGGGCCGTGCGGGGAGCCACGCACGGTGTTGATCGTATGGTCATTCATACGTTCGAAGGGCCCGAAGCCGTGGATGGACACTGCCGGGAGAGGGACGGGCGCCCCGGTGACCTACGGTCCTGGGCGCGCGGGGACAGGTCCCAGTCGCCGCGACCCTCGTCTTCACCGCGCGGGACAAGGCCGACGTGCTGGTGGTGACGGAAGACATCCGTCTGTGCGGCCTCCTGATCCAGGACGAGGCCCACTTGTACATCGCTGGACGGCAGACCGGTATCGAGCTTGTCTTTTATCTTCTGGCGCTACCGAAGTGGTACGGCCAAGGTGGGTGGCATGACAAACACTTCCGACCCTGCTCCATCGGATTCGGCCGACCGCCAGGCGATGGAGCGTATCCTCGGCCGTCCGTTGAGTCGGACATGGCCGACGGGTGCGTTGGCACCCGGCAGTCGGGTCCGGGTGGTTCGCGCCTCGGACTGGGACGGTCCTTGGCAGGTCGAGTTCTCCGGAACGATCGATGCCATGGGTGCGCCCGAGCCCGGCGAACATGTCCAGTCGCACAGTGGCGAGTTGCTGTACTGGGTCACCTTTGACACGCCGCAGTACGACAGCGATGAGTGCGGCCCCTACCGCAAGGCCCAGATCTGGAGCCGGTACTTGAGGGCCGAGTCCGATCTCGCGTCGTAGAGGTGCCACAGGTCACATTGCCACGCTCGCTTCGCGCCCTCCTGGCCAATGCCAGTTGACCGTGCCGCACCGAAGCCGTCGCCTTCCGCACACGCCGGGCCTTCGCGAAAGACGGACAAGAGCGCTACGCCTCGTGGGGGGGGGCGACACAACCCAGAGGCAAAATGTGCGCCCCTCAGCGCGGTTCCGTACCGAGAGGGCTGATACCTACGACGCATGGCAGGGGCCGGGCTCGCCGCGTCCGATCGGATGACCGGTCGGTGTGGCGTGCGAGGTGGCATCGAGTACGGGCCTAGCCTCTCCGGCGTCCGGGCTCCTCCGTTCTGTCCGGGTCTATCGCACTGGTCAGGAAGGAGTGTGGGGTGGCGTCTTCGTCCGGCAACCGTGGCCTCCTGCGGGTTCTGCTCGCTCTCTCCCTGTCGGCGGCTCTGCTGGCCGGCTGCGGTGGCGGAGGGGGCGGGACGGTGACGCTCAACTGGTACAACTTCCCCGATGACTCCGGTGCGCTGGCCAGTGCGGCCAAGGCCTGCTCCAAACAGTCCGGCGGGCGCTACGGGATCAGTTACAACAAACTGCCCCGCACCGCTGACGGGCAGCGTCAGCAACTGGTGCGCCGGCTGGCCGCCAAGGACGACACGGTCGACATCATCGGACTGGACGTCACCTGGCCCGCCGAGTTCGCGGAAGCCAAGTGGATCCTGCCGTGGACCGGGGGCAACCGCGCCGCGGCCGTCCGGGACACCCTGGAGGTGCCGCTGCGGACGGCCACGTGGAAGGGACGGCTGTACGCCGTCCCGTACAACACGAACACCCAACTGCTCTGGTACCGCAAGGACTTGGTCCCCACACCGCCCGAGACATGGGCCGAGATGCTCCTGATGGCCGGCCGCCTGGCGAAGCAGGGCAAGCCCCACTACGTCGAGATCCAGGGCGCGCAGTACGAGGGACTCACGGTCTGGTTCAACTCGCTGGTGGAGAGCGCCGGCGGCTCCATCCTCAACGCGACCGCCACGGCACCCAAGCTGGGCCCGCCCGCCGTGCGCGCGGCCTCCATCATGAAGACCCTGGCCACCTCCGCCGCGGCCGACCCGTCCCTGTCCAATCAGATGGAGGACCAGAACCGGCTGGCCATGGAGTCAGGCAGCGCGGCTTTCGAGATCAACTACCCCTTCGTGTATCCCTCGATGAAGGCCAACAACCCCAAGCTCTTCAAGCAGTTCCGATGGGCGCCCTACCCGGCGGTCGAACGGGGCCGGCCCGCCAAGCCCACCATCGGTGGCATCGACCTGGCCATCGGCGCCTACTCCCGTCACTCCGCGTTCGCCTTCGAGGCGGCGCTGTGCCTTCGGAACCGGCAGAACCAGTTGACCGCGGCGCTCGAGGGCGGCCTGCCGCCCACGCTCCGCCCGCTCTACTCGGACCCCGCGCTGGTCAAGAACTACCCCTTCGCCTCCACCGTTCTCGCGGCCCTGGAGAATGCCAGCATCCGGCCCAAGACCCCCGCCTACCAAAACGTGTCCATCGCGATCTCGCACACCCTGTCGCCGCCGAACGGGATCCAGCCGAGACCGGACGTGCAGAAGATCAGTGGCCAGATCAAGGACGCCCTCAACTCGAAGGGGCTGATCCCGTGACCCAGTCGGCTCCGACCGCCCCTGAGCACGCACCGGTGCCCAAAGACGGCCGCGCTCTGTCCGAAGGGGCCCGGCAGGAGCGCCGGTTGGGCTGGATGCTCTGCGCGCCCGCCGTGATCGTCATGCTCGCCGTCACCGCCTACCCCATCGTCTACGCGATCTATCTCTCGCTCCAGCGATACGATCTGCGCTTCCCGCAGCAGGCGCACTTCGTCGGCTTCAGCAACTACGGTGCCGTCCTGTCATCCGAGTTCTGGTGGCAGGCCCTGTGGGTGACGGTGTTCATCACGACGGTCTCCGTGGCCGTGGAACTCGTCCTCGGATTCGCCCTCGCGATGGTCATGCATCGCACCATCTTCGGCCGCGGCACGGTTCGTACCGCCATCCTGATCCCTTACGGCATCGTCACCGTGGTCGCCGCCTACTCCTGGCAGTACGCCTGGACCCCTGAGACGGGCTACCTGGCCGATCTGCTGCCCTCCGGTGACGCGCCGCTGACCGAACAGTGGCCGGCCATCGGTCTGATCATCCTGGCCGAGGTGTGGAAGACCACCCCCTTCATGGCCCTGCTGCTGCTCGCCGGTCTCGCCCTCGTGCCGGAGGAGACGCTGCGCGCGGCCCAGGTGGACGGCGCCGGAGCCTGGCAGCGCTTCTTCCTGGTGACCGTCCCCCTGATGAAGCCGGCCATCCTGGTCGCCCTGCTCTTCCGGACCCTGGACGCCTTCCGGATCTTCGACAACATCTACATCCTCACGTCCGGCGCGCACAACACCGGCTCGGTGTCCATCCTGGGCTACGACAACCTCTTCACCGCGCTCAACCTCGGCATCGGGTCGGCCATCTCCGTCCTGATCTTCCTGTGCGTGGGGTTGATCGCCTTCGCCTTCATCAAACTGTTCGGGGCGGCCGCCCCCGGCGCCCAGGAAGGGGGACGCTGATGTCCGCCGCCGGACGACGACGGAGGTCGGGGTGGGCCGTCGTCAACATCCTCGTGATCGTCTACGCGCTCTTCCCGGTCTGGTGGATCATCGCGCTGTCCTTCAAGGACCCCAGCACCCTCACCGACGGCAGCTTCATCCCGACCAAGTGGACCTGGGAGAACTACCGCGGGATCTTCCAGACGTCCGAGTTCACCCGGGCGCTGATCAATTCCATCGGCATCGCCCTCATCTCCACGGTGATCGCGGTCGTGCTGGGCACCATGGCCGCCTACGCCGTCGCCCGGCTCCGGTTTCCCGGCAAGAGTCTGCTGATCGGGATGTCGCTGCTGATCGCGATGTTCCCGCCCATCTCGTTGGTCTCTCCGTTGTTCAACATCGAGCGGATCATCGGCATCTTCGACACCTGGACCGGGTTGATCATCCCGTACATGACCTTCTCCCTGCCGCTCGCCATCTACACCCTGTCGGCCTTCTTCCGAGAGATCCCCTGGGACCTGGAGAAGGCGGCCAAGGTGGACGGCGCCACCCCGGCGCAGGCCTTCCGGCTGGTGATCGCTCCGCTCGCGGCGCCGGGAGTGTTCACCACGGCGATCCTGGTGTTCATCTTCTGCTGGAACGACTTCCTCTTCGCGATCTCGCTGACCTCGACCTCGGCGGCCCGGACCGTGCCGGCGGCCATCGCCTTCTTCACCGGGAGCAGCCAGTTCGCCCAGCCCACCGGTTCGATCGCCGCCGCCGCGGTGGTGATCACCATCCCCATCATCGTCTTCGTGCTGCTCTTCCAGCGGCGCATCGTGGCCGGGCTCACCTCCGGAGCCGTCAAGGGCTGACCGGCGACAGCCGTTCGTCAGGACAAGAAGGACCGACCGTGGCAGAGATCGTTCTCGAAGGCATCACCAAGCGCTACCCCGATGGTGCGGTGGCGGTGAAGGACGTCAACCTCCGTGTCGGGGACGGTGAGTTCGTCATCCTCGTCGGTCCCTCCGGCTGCGGTAAGTCCACCACCCTCAACATGATCGCCGGGCTGGAGGACATCACCGAAGGCCGGCTCCTGATCGACGGAGAGGTCGTCAACGACAGGACTCCCAAGGACCGTGACATCGCCATGGTCTTCCAGAGCTACGCCCTGTACCCGCACATGAGTGTGCGCGACAACATGGGCTTCGCACTCCGGCTGGCGAAGGTGGACAAGGCGACCATCCGCGAGAAGGTCGAAGAGGCGGCCCGCATCCTGGACCTGACGGACCATCTGGAGCGCAAGCCCGCCAACCTCTCCGGAGGCCAGCGCCAACGCGTGGCCATGGGACGGGCCATCGTGCGTGACCCGAAGGCGTTCCTGATGGACGAGCCGCTCTCCAATCTGGACGCGAAGCTCCGCGTCCAGATGCGCACCCAGATCTCCCGCCTCCAGCAGCGCCTGGGCAGCACCACGGTCTACGTCACCCACGACCAGACCGAGGCCATGACACTCGGCGACCGGGTGGTGGTGATGCGCGGCGGAATCGTGCAGCAGATCGGAACGCCTCAACGCCTCTACGAGCAGCCGAAGAACCTCTTCGTCGCCGGGTTCATCGGTTCGCCCGCGATGAACTTCCTGCACGCCACCGCGGAGGGCGGCCGCCTGCGCACATCGGTCGGCGACCTCGACCTCGGCGACCGGCTGCGCCGCACGCTCGAGCAGCACAACGCCCCCAGGGACCTGATCGTGGGGCTGCGCCCGGAAGCCTTCGAGGACGCCACTCTCGTGGACCGGGCCAGGGCCGAATCGGGTACGACGTTCAGCGTGGACATCGACGTGGTCGAATCCCTCGGATCGGACGTGTACGCGTACTTCACCGAGGACGAGTGGCAGCCCACCGCCACCTCCGAACTCGCCGAACTCGCGGCCGACTCGGGGACGACCGACACGGGGGCCGGCGGGCACCAGATCGTCACCCGCCTCGACGCGTCCACGCGCGTACGCGAGGGCGGCCGGGCCGAACTCTGGGTGGACACCACCAAGATGCACGTCTTCGACCCGGCTTCCGGGGCCAACCTGACGCTGACCGACGACGAACCCGGCACGTGACCTGATCAAGCCTCCCCGCTGAGAAGGCTCATCGCGTGCGGAACCGTTGCCCGAAGTTCCCTCACCAGTGCGCGTACGACGGCGGTTCCGGCCAGTTCGGAGGTGGTGACGTATCCGACCTGGCGGGTGGGGCGTTCGAGGCCGAGATCAGTGATCCCGACGGTGTTCGCCGCTCCGGCCAGGGAGAGCGCCGGCATGATCGCCATGCCATGACCCGCGCTCACCAGGGAGAGCACCGCTCCGTCGTCCTCGGCCTCGACGGTCACCTTCGGGACCCAGTCCTGTGCCGCCCACCAGTCGCGGGTGTAGGAGCCGCAGTTCTCGGCCCAGTCGACCAGCGGCAGCGAGCGCGGAGCGGTGTGGCCCGTCGGGTGTACGAGGGCGTACGGCTCTTCGAGGAGTCGGTTCGCGACCAGGCCCGGCGGAAGCGGCACGGAGCCGCCCAGTGTGGCGATGGCCAAGTCGGCTTTCCCGTCGGCCACTTCGCCGGCCGTTCCGCGTCCCACCTCGCGTACGATCCGCACCCGTGGTTCGATCCCGGGATGCCGGGCCCGCAGCCGCTGGAGAACGGGCGGCAGCAGGTGGAGAGCCGCGCTGCGAAAGGCCACGATCCCTAGCGGCCCCTCCACCGTGTCGGACCGGGCAGCACCGCGCGCCTCGGCGGTCAGGACGTCCAGCAGGCGCAGGACGCGGCGGGCATGGGCAACGGCCTTGTCCCCGGCGGGCGTGGGGCGGGCGCCGGTGCGGCCGCGGTCGAAGAGCACGGCACCGATCTTGCGCTCGCTGCCGCGTACCGAGTGGGAGACCGCGGACTGCGTCAGAGCGAGTGCCCCGGCGGCGGCCGAGAAGGCTCCGGCGTCCGCGACCGCCACCAGGACACGCAGTTCCTGCGGGGTGAGATCGGCGTGGGTCGTGCGGGCCACAGGGCGCTCCGCCCACTTGACGACTCCGACCCGAGCGGAAGCCCAGTGAGCTGAACGAACGCTGTGGGGACGCCTCCGGTCGGTAGGAAGATCGTGTCCTGAGATTCAGTGCTGTGCGGCGAACATGGCTTCGATCGCCTTGAGCACGACGTCGGGACGTTCCGTCGGCACCTCGTGGGAGGCGCCCTTGACGGTGACGAGCGCTCGGTTGGGCGCCTCCTGGGCGAATGAAGCGGCAGCGTCACGCCAGCGCTGGGCGTCCTCGGGAGACCCGTCGAACGGGGTCTTCCCAGAAACCATGACCGTTGCCGGGACCGAGTCCGGCCACGTCACCTTGTGGAATGCCCGGTGCGCCGGGGCGAAGCCCTCCGCAGTGGAGATGAGCTGGCGGTTCGCCGGCTTCTCCGGATCCTTCTTCGCCGCGTCGATCGCCGGCTGGGTCGCGGCTACGAGGCGGGGAATCTCCTCGTCCGTGAAGAACTGGGGGAGGTTGGCGTCGACCAGGACCGCACCCGAGAGCACCTTCGGATTGCCCTTGGCCAGGTAGTTCGCGATCTCGCCGGCCTGGGAGTGGGCCACCAGCGTCACGTCGTTGGTGACGCCGAGTTGCCTCAGCCCGGCCTCGAGGTCACTGACAGCGCTCTCGACCTTCCACGGGCCGGGCACCACGTCGCTCTTGCCGAGGCCGGCCCGGTCATAGGTGATGACGGTGGCGCCGGTGGCCGCGTGAAGCTTGGGGGCGATGTCCTTCCATTGCGAGGAGTACTCGCCGCCGCCCGAGTCCAGGACGATGGTGGAACCGAATCCGGGAGACCCTGTCAGACGCGGAAGTACAGGGTGCGTTTGAGGAGGCCGAGCGACGACTGCGCCCAGGCGAGGACGTTCAAGGTGGAGTCCAGGTTGCCGGGAGGCTGGTTGACCAGGGTGTCGCGGCGGATGAGCCGGTCGAAGTCGACCGTGACCGGGGCCGTCCGCACGCTGCCGTCGGAGTGGCGGAACCGCACCCCGGCAGTGAGCATGACGTTGATCAGTTCCTGGGCGACGATCCCGTAGGCGACGGTGGTGGGGTGAATGCCGTCGAGCGAGAACAGGCCGCCGTCGGTGCGTTGTGTGCCGTCGCTGGTGATGAAGTGGGAGTTCGGTTCCGGAGCAAGGGCCTTGAGTTGCGGCGGCAGCTGGTAGGGCCGCCACCACGTTGGCTGGGCCGTCATGTCTTTCATGTACCGGCGGGAGGCGAGTCGGTCGAGCAGGCCGGCCGTGTCCATGAGAAGCCAGTCCGCCCCCGCCGTCCGCGCAGCTCTCACGTGGTCGGTGATGGCCTCGTTGTAGAGGTCGATGGCCCGGTCGATGTCCTCCGCCTGCTGCCCCGTCAGGTGAGGGTGAAGGACGGGGCTGAAGGTGTCGTCGTCGATCCAGGGCCGCGTGTAGTAGGGGAAGTACCTGGACCCTGGAGCGCTCTTGGCGCCGATTCCACGGGCGAGCGGGGCGATGGTGACGTGCGGGACGGTGCACCAGATGACGTGGCGAGCCGCGATCTGCCGTACTTGGGCGGCGACTTGCCTCAGCTCGTCCTTGAAGTGGGTGGGATCCCAGACCGTGTACGCCTTCTTGCGTTCGAGGTCGTCGTATCCCTCACCGCTCCACTCCACTTTGAGCTGGGTCACTGTCTGCAAGGCGTTGTTGGCGCCGAGGAAGACGATCAGGGTCTCGATTCCGTGGCCCTCCCCGGTGGGCCGGTCCTCACCGAGGCGGCGGGCGGCCGCCAGCAGCGTCATGGTTCCGCCTCGGTCGACGCTGCCGGAGGGCAGGACCCGTAGTGCCGCGCGGTCACCGTTGTTCTCCACGGTCTGCCGCAGCAGGTTGTCGGTGGGCGTCGCGATGGCGTCCTGGCAGATCTTGGCGCTCTTTTCGAGGACGTCGCGCAGGTCCCAGCCGTACACGGAGAGGTTGTGGTGTGACGGCGTTGATCTGCGGGACGACGCTTCCCGGCCCGCGCTCCCAGTAGTCCTCGACCTCGTCCAGGAACCTGCGGGCGTGGAAGAGGGCCAGGGGGACCTCCCACCAGTCCAGGTCCTTGCCGAAGCGCTCTTGAAGCTCCCTCAGCAGCAGTTCGATGTTGAGGGGCAGCCCTCCGTACCCCGGGTACACGGGGAATCGGAAGTCGGTGCCGGATCCCATTTCGTGAGCGATGATCGCCGGGTAGGACAGGTCGGTGTTGAAGACCGCTCCGCTCTGGAACCCGTGTGTGAGTGAGTCGCCGATCGTCACGAGCCGGTGGCGTGGCTCCTGGCCCTGTTCCGGGTGATCGATCGGGAGGCCCAGCGTGGGGTCCGTGACCGGTTCGCGTGGTGGTTGTCCCCTGCCCGCCAGGACCTCGGACGGGATGGGAGCGTGCGTATGGTCGGCCATGGTGTTCTCCTCGGCCTGATGGAGCTGCGTTCCTGCGTGTGTCAGTGCTCCACTGTGTGTTTTTCGAGCCAGCCGAGCAGAGCGGCGAACGCCGGGGACATGGCGGCTTCGGACTGGGTCAGAGTGGTCGAGCGGCCACCGTCCTCCACCGTGATCGTGTGGCTCATCGCGTCCCTGGCCCGGCTCGGCCGTTCGCGCCCGGCCTCGGGGGCGGCTGCCGACACGAGCCGGTCCAGCTCGCCCGCCGCGCTCTCGGTCAGGGCATCGGTGTCCAGCACCTTGGGCGGGAGGCCCAGGCGGATCGCGGCCGCCTGGCCTCCCTGTGCTTCCCAGGTCACCCTCATCGGGCACACCTTCCCGGCCGACCGACCGGCGCCTCGCCGTTGGAGGCCGCCGGCGTCAACCGCCGTCGGTCACTTGCCCTTCAGCGCGGTCACGTCCCTGGCCAGCCCCGTCACCTGGGCGGCCAGTGCGCCGATCTGTTGGCTCACGGTTGCCATTCCCCTGTCCCCGCCCGCGCCACCGTTCCGGTTGGCGGCAAGGCTCCGCGAGCGGGCGACGCCTGCCAGGATGCCGCTGATCTGGATTCCGACATCCTGCCAGGCGGCCAGTACGGCGAGCTGTTCGGCGCTGTCGTCGCCGAACAATTCCGCGGCCTTCCGGTACGTGGTGTTCGCGAACTCCTGGAACTGCGTCTCGGCGTTGGAAGCCTTGAGTGATTCGTACCAGATGAGGCCGGGAGCCTCCCAGGCGAATCCGCCGATGCGCGACGCCGTCAGGAAGAACGCCTTGTTCGGGATGCCGGAGTTGACGTGCACCCCGCCGAGGTCGCCCTTCTCGGTGTCCGGCAGTCGAACGAAGTGCTCCATGTGGTCGGGTTGGGGGTCCCTGCCGAACAGGGCGTTGTCGTACGCGTGCCCCGGTGCCTTCATCGACCGCAGGGCGTCGGCGTCGATTCCCGGGGTGAAGATGTCAGGCCCGATCAGCCAGTCCGCCTCATCGGCCGACTGCTTCAGCGACCACTGTTTGACCAGCGACCCGAAGACGTCCGACATGGATTCGTTCAGAGCCCCGGACTGGTTGTGATACTTGAGTCCCGCGGTGAGCTCGGTGACTCCGTGCGTCAGCTCATGGCCGATCACGTCGACGGATCCGGTGAAGTCGGAGAACATCCTTCCGTCCCCGTCGCCGAAGACCATCTGTTGGCCGTCCCAGAAGGCGTTGTTGAAGCGTTCACCGAAGTGGGCGAACGCGTCCAGTCGCATCCCCCGGCCGTCGATCGAATTGCGGTTGAACACCGCCTTGTAGAAATCGCGTGTCGTTCCGAGTCCGCCGAATGCCCGGTTGACGGAATCGTCCGGGGACTCCGGGCCGTCCTCCGACCGGGCGAGAACGGCCGAGGGGAGGAAAGTGCCGTTCTGGCAGTCGAAGACGGTCCGCCGGCCGTTGCCCGGGGCGGCAGCGAAGCCGGCGAAGGACGCCCGGATCCCTCGCTCACCCCGCAACCGAGCCGTGGTCAGCATGGTGTTCAGCGCCACCTGGCGCACTTCGCTGTCGTCACTGCTCAGAAGCTTCTCGAGCAGGTGTGGGGGGATGATGCAATGCAGGTGGGAGGTCCTGGTCATGGGACACCTCGCGTACATGGGGAGAGGCGGGGAAACCTCACTCATCGGATGTGGTTCCGTGGTTGTTCGCCGCGTTCGGAACAATCACGCCGATCCCGACTGGAGCTCGCCCTCGTCGATCGTCTGCGCCGGAGGCGGCGCATCGACGGTGTCGATCGCCAGGCGGACGGTTTACTGTGGCCGGACAATCGCGTCTGACGCGCCGGGCCCCACCTGCTCCGCACCTCTGTACGGCGAGGTGAATTCCGGGATGCCGGCTCAGCCGTGTAGCGAGCGGTCTCACTCTCTCTGCTTCGTGCGCATGACCGAAGAGGTGAGAACCGTGTCTACTTCGAGTATCCGCTCGGTGCCATCGGCGCGCACCCCGGGCGAGGCCCCGTTTCCCTGGATTGCGCGGACCGGCCCGGCTGCTTTCCTCAGGCAACAACTTCCGCGCACGCTCGGTTACTTCAGGCGTGAGTTCGGTGTTCACGCCATGCCGCTCACGCCTGTCCAGTGCCCTGCGCCAGCAGTTGATCGTCAGAAGTTCCGTGGCTTCTGACGATCAACCACTGACGGAGGACACTAGGGCAGCGGGAAGGCTGTGCACGTCGGACTGTCCAGGCACGCCTGCATCTCATCCTGCTTCGCCTGGTTCCGCGTCTGCAGTGCCTCTATGTACATCCCGGCCTGACCTGGCAGACCTCCGCATTCTGCGGGTTTGGCGTCCTGGTAGGGGTCGGAGTTGAGCAAAGCGTCGGTGTCGGCGTTCCATCTGTCGATGGCCTTGGACCACGCTTCGACGCACGCTGCCCGCTTCTGTTTGGCGCTGAGTTCGGGTGTCTTCGTTGCGGTGACGGTGGCTTTCGGTTCACTGCCAGCGTTGGAACAACTGGCCAGCGTGAGAGCGGCGATGGTGGCGAGGATGGCGCCAGCGGTGCGGTTCATGGTCCCCCCATGGTTGTGCGGTGTCGGGATACTAGTGCCCTGCGCCAGAGGTCGATCGTTGGACGTTGCGTGACCTCTGGATCGACAAGGAGGTGCCCGCGCACCTGCAAGTCCACCCGATCGTCGACAACTACGGCACCTGCAGGACCTCTGCGATCAAGGCGTGGCCGGCGCACACCCGCGGTTCGGGCTGCACTTCACTCCGATCAGCTCCCGAGTCCGGTTGGAGTCGCTCGGGGTGCCGGGGTGGGAGCGCGGAAACGATCGTCGTGGATGAGAGGGGTTTCCGCTTCCTCCACCGGTCCCCGCAAGTCGACCGTGAATCCGGCCTGTTCGAGTGCCGTGGTACCTGCCGTGCTGGCCATGGCCGGCACGAGCCGGGTGGACGTGATGTGCAGGGGCACGACTTCGGTCCGGTTCGCGACGGTCTCCAGAGCGGTCAGCTCCTGGCCGTCGGACAGTTCGATCCGCACTCGGAAGACGGGCCGGTTCTCCACCGCGGCGCGGGTGAACACGGGGTGAACCGCGGTACGCAGCCCGGCTTCCCTCGCGAACGCGCGCTCCTGGGGATCCTCGCCCACGAAGACGCAGTCGTCGGCCGCCGCGGGCGGTGAGTCCTCCCCCGCCGTGCCGGCGACCGCGTCGTCGAAGATCTCCCGGTTGTCCTTGGAACCCCAGTGCACGAGCGTGCTGTCCGCGAAGCGGCCGGGGAACGCCTCCTGCAGAGCCGAGAGGGCGCGCTCCACGGCACCTTCACCAGGGCCGGGGTTGGAAATGACACCCTTGCGTACGTCGCGGAATTCATCGAGCACGGCGAGGACACGCGGTCGGGGCAGCAGCGTCAGCGAACCGTCCCCCTCCACGCGGGCGTCGGCCAGGGTCGCTCCTATGTCAAAGAAGAGCACGGGCATCTGGACGCCTCCGCGAGGTGAACCCGGACCCGGAGTCGGCACGCGCCCAAGCGAAACGGTCATACCAGGAAAGGCTGTTCAGGAGCGAAGGGGGCCGCAGGGGCCGGTGTCGCCCACAACGAAAATCCTGAGGCCCGTGCCGTCCACCGGCGGCCGCACAGGCGCTCCGAGCACGGACTCCCGGCTCCTCCATCGTCCTCCTTCGGTTGCGCCTTCGCATCCTGAGATGTATGAGAATGCCGTTCAACTTGGGACAGTTGAAGGAGACACGGAGTGCGAGGACGTCATCGGCTGGGCGGGCGCCCACCCCGATGCCCGAAGGTGAACACGTCGGAACCTCCTCGGAACGAGGCATCCCCCAGGCGGAAAGCCGCCTTGGCAATACTCCGCGGGAGGAGGAGCATTTCGCCCTCGGTGACCGTCGGGGGGAGCGGCATGCGAGGTCGAGGGGTGGCTGCTGAGGCTGAGGCTGAGCCCGGCATACCGTACCGGGAGCGTTTGTCCACGGCTGCCGCCTATGGCGTCGCCTGCCTGCTGCATATCCTGACGGCGAGTTCGCTGATCGGCGGTCTGCTGCTGATCGTTCTGCGCCTCAAGACGGTGGTGCAGCCGCTGATCGGACTGGTGCTGGTCCTGTGCGCCACCCTCTTGCGGCCGCGCTTCGACAGACTCGACCCGGACCTGCCCACGTTGTCGCGGGAGGAAGCGCCTGCCCTTTACGCCCTGTTGGACGACGTTGCGGATGCGCTGGGCGTACGGCGCCTCGATGTCGTCCAGCTCAGCACGGACTTCTCCGTACGGGCCACCACCTACGGCATACGACGCCGACGGCGACTGGTGCTCGGCTATCCCCTCTGGCTGGCCTTCGCGCCCCAGCAGAGAGTCGCCGCTCTCGCACATGAGTTGGGGCACTTCGCATCTCGCGATGTCCGGCGTGGGGCGCTGGTCGGCAGCGCGCTGGCCGCCTTGGCCGGCGGGGTGGAACAGATGGAACACCGGGCCACCACGGCGGACGCGGCCTTCGACACCTCCCCGCTCTCCCGGTATGCCGATGAGATGGCCGTGGCGGCCGTGCGGTTCAAGGCCCATGGCCGCACAGCGGATTGGGCGCTGTGGATCCCAGGTCTGCTGATGAAAGGCGCCGTTCGGCTGCTGGTCCGGCTCACACGGCCAAGTGCCCGGCGCGCGGAGTTCGAGGCGGACGCCGCGGCTGCTCGTATCGCTTCCACCCGAGCGGCCCTCTCAGCCTTGCATGACCGACGACTGGCCGACGGCGTCACCATCGAGGTACACCGACTGGCCGTCGCAGCGCAGACGTTCGGCTGGACCGGCAGTGCCCAGAACGTGGACGAAGACTTTTGGACGAAGGTCGGCGCACACGTGGTATCACTGCGTGACGGCGCCCGAAGCAAGGGCGATGACATCAACCCAGGCAACGGGGTCCCGGCAGAAGATCCCGCCCCGCCGAGCGGACAGGGCAAGGATTCCGCTCTCCCAGCCAGCGGCCCGCGCATGGCGCGACTGTCTCTGGGGACGACGCACCCGGCCACCGTCACGCTCGATACGGCCCAGGCCGCCGCCATCGAGGACGAACTCCGCGAACAGAAGCGCCTACTGGCTCGTAAGACCGTTCAAGACTGCGTCCAGGACTGAAGTTGTCGACGTGCCGGCCATCGCGAACCAGCGCGATGCAGTCGGCTGCTACGTTCCGAGCCATGAACGACAGCGTGTACGTGGGCAACGCGGGCAAGGACGCGGCACTGGACCGGGGGTGGCTGCTGGGGCATTTCAAGGACGTCTCCGACCCCCGACACAGTGAGGCCCTGGAGATCAAATGGGGCGTCCATCCGCAGGGCGACGAGCGGGCGCAGTGGGTGACGGGTGAGGAACGCACCGCCCTGCTGGTCCTGATCAGTGGACGTTTCCGGGTGGAACTGCCGGGACGCAGCGTGCTCCTGGCCGAGCAGGGGGACTACGTCGTGTGGGGCCGGGGCGTCGATCACTCCTGGTTCGCGGAGGAGGAGTCCGTGGTTCTGACAGTCCGCTGGCCCTCGGTCCCCGGGTACAAGGCGACCGAGTAGGACGATGCGACGTTTGCCCTGGCCGCTCATTACCCGCGTGGCTACCGGCGCCGTCGTCCCTGTGTGCCCTGCCGCCGCGGCCGGGGCGGGGGCCCGCGGCCGCGGCGAAGGCGGCGGTTCCGATGCCGGCAGGACCGGACCCGGCAGTGGCTGCCGGCAGCCCGATGCCAGGCCGTGCCCGCGACGTCGCGCCTGCCCGGCGACGCCTGGCAGGTTCTAGCGATTGACGGATCGCATACCGGCCTCGTCGTAGCGTTCTCCCGCCGCCTCAGGCAGCTCCGCGTCGATGCGGGCCAGGTCGTCCTTGGTCAGCTCGATGTCGACCGCGGCGGCGTTCTGCTCCAGGTAGCTGCGACGCTTGGTGCCGGGGATCGGCACCAGGTGCTCACCCTGGGCGAGTACCCAGGCGATGGCGAGCTGGCCCGGGGACACGTCCTTCTCGGCGGCGATCTCCTTCACCTTGGCCGCGAGCCGCATGTTCGCCTCGATGTTGGCGTCCTGGAAGCGCGGGTTCTGGCGGCGCCAGTCGTTCGCGTCCAGCTCGTCCGGCGAGGTGAACCGGCCCGCGAGGAAGCCACGGCCGAGCGGCGAGTACGGCACGAAGCCGATGCCCAGCTCACGGCAGGCGGGCAGCACCTCGGCCTCCACGTCCCGGGACCACAGCGAGTACTCGCTCTGCACCGCGGTGATCGGGTGCACGGCGTTGGCGCGCCGGATGGTCTCCGCGCTCGCCTCACTCAGGCCGATGGCGCGCACCTTGCCCTCGGCGACCAGTTCGCCCAGCGCGCCGACGGTCTCCTCGATGGGTACGTTCGGGTCGACCCGGTGCTGGTAGTACAGGTCGATGTAGTCGGTCCCCAGACGCTGAAGGGAGCCTTCGACCGAGCTTCGGGCGTGCCCGGCCGAGCCGTCCTGCGGTCCGACCGTGCTGATGTCGCCGGGTACGGCGTCGTCCATCCGGTAGTTGAACTTCGTCGCGATCACGTACTCCTCGCGGCGCCCCCGGATCGCCTCGCCCAGGAGCGACTCGTTGGTGAGCGGCCCGTACATCTGCGCGGTGTCGAGGAAGTTCACCCCGAGGTCGAGGGCGTGCCGGATGGTCGCGACCGCCTCCTCCTGATCCGTGGATCCGTAGAAGGCGGACATGCCCATGCATCCCAAGCCGATGGCCGATACCTGAAGGTCCCGCAGGCTGCGCTTCTGCATGCCGTCTCCCAGTTTTCTGTGCACACGCGTCATGTCGTTCATCGGGCGACGAAGCCCTTCATCCATCCAGCGACGATTTCCACGGCCGGGCATCCCGTGAGGGGCCGGGGCCGCAGGTTTCGTGCGCCGTGGTGTCTGCGACGCTACGACCTGGAGCGCACTCCAGCGCAAGTCGGCTCTCACGCCGAGATCACCTCGACGAGGACGTACCGGCGCGGCCCCGGATACGTCCTTGCCCCGACTTCACCCTGTCCGGCGGGCCGCACACGCGGTCAGCGGCCGACGGGTGCCAGATCCTTCCGGGGTGTGCTGTCGGATCCGGTGCGCAGGGTCCCGGCGGCAACGGCGGTGGTCACGCACAGCAGGGTCAGCAGGATGAAGGCGTGGTTGAGGGCGACCAGGTGGGTCAGCCAGCCGATGACGGCGGGACCGGCGAGCATGCCGACGTAGCCGAGTCCGGCGACGCGGGAGACGTTGGCGCCGGCGGCCGCGGGATCGGCGTGCCCGGCCGCGCTGAACAGTTGGGGGACGGTGCCCGACAGGCCCAGGCCGAACAGTGCCCAGCCCGCGAACGCGGCCCACATCCACGGGCCGAGAGCCACGAGCGTGATGCCGACGGCCGCCATGGCCGCGCCGTGGCGCAGGACCGCCATGGAGCCGAACCGGGCCACGAGGCGGTCGGCGAGCAGCCGGCCGATGGTCATGGCCGCGGCGAACGTGCCATAGGCGAAGGCGGCCGTGCTGGCCGGCGCGCCGAGGACGTCCTTGAGGTGCAGGGCGCTCCAGTCGTTGGCGGCGCCCTCGCACAGCATGACCATCAGCGCCAGGACGGCGAGGAGCCAGACGCGGCGCTTACCGCCGCGGGGCGTGCCCGCCGGTGATGCCTCGGCCGCGTCCGCGGAGCGGGAGCCCGAGTCCGGGTCGGATTCCGGGTCCGGGGCGGCGGCGACGGTTGCCGGGGCCATCGGCAACAGGGCGCGCGCCGACGCGAGGGCGATCACGATGCCCACGGCTCCCAGCGCGGCCATGCTCGGGACCGGGCTCACGCCCGCACGCGCGGCTCCGGCCGCGACGAGGGCGGCGATGACACCGCCGACGGAGAACGTGGCGTGGAAGCCCGACATGACGGGCCGGCCGTACGCCTTCTCCACGTGGACGGCGTGGGCGTTCATGCTCACGTCCAGGCAGCCGTTGCAGAACCCGAAGGCCAGCAGCGCTCCCGCCAGCGCCCAGGGGGTCTCGGCGAGACCGGGCAGAATCAGGGCCGCGCCACAGAGCACTCCGCCGGCCGGGACCACGACGCGTGCGCCGAGGCGGTCGGTCAGGGGGCCCGCCACCTGCATCCCGGCGAAGGCCCCGAGCCCGAGCAGGACCAGCAGGCCGCCCAGCGTCGCGTGGCTGACGCCCACGCGCTCCTCCGCGGCGGGAATGTGCACCACCCAGGCGCCCATGAGGGTGCCGCACAGGACGAAGTAGACATAGGTCGCCACGCGGGCGGCTCTGAGCGAAGGTTGCATGCCGCACACCGTAACGAACGATTTCGATGTTCGAAAGTGCGAGTCTTGAACACATTGCATGTTCATTGTGCCGTGGTGTTCAATCCCGGTATGAGCAACGCAGAGCGGCACGGGCTGATCGCGAAGGCCGTCAGGGACTCCGGCGGCGCGACGGTCCAGCAACTCGCGGAGCTGACCGGCGCCTCGGAGATGACCATCAGGCGCGACCTCGACACCCTGGCCGGCCAGGGTGTCCTCGAACGCGTCCGTGGCGGCGCGCGCACGCTGCTCCTCAGGGGCGAGGAGCCCCCGTTCGCACTGCGCACCAACGAGTCGGTCGACGCCAAGCGCCGGATCGCCGCCGAGGTCTCCGCGCTGATCGCCGACGGCGAGAGCGTCCTGCTGGACAGCGGCACCACCTGCCTGGAGGTCGCCCGCCTCCTGCGCGAGCGCCCCGTCACCGTGATGCCGCTGTCCCTGCAAGCCATCCACCTGCTCGGTGAGACACCCGGCACGGCAACGCTGGTGGTGCCCGGCGGACAGCCCCGCGCCGCCGAGGGAGCCCTCACCGGCCCGCTCACTCTCGCTTCCCTGGCAGCCCTGCGTTTCGACACCGCGGTCATGGGCTGCTGCGGACTGAGCGCGGCCGACGGCCTGACCGCCTACGACCTCGACGAGGCCGCGGTGAAGAAGGCGGGCATCACCTCGTCGCGTCGCCTCGTCCTCGCCACCGACGGCAGCAAGTTCGGCCGCACCGCCTACGCCTACGTCGGCCCGTCCACGCTTGTGCACACCCTCGTCACCGACACCACCGCACCCACCGAGGAACTGGCCGCGCTCGAAAGCGGCGGCACCATCGTCAAAACCGTCTGACCACCCCTCCGCGCGGCCCAGGCATCCACCGGGGTCGTCGTGGCCGCCGGGGTCACCAAAGCCCTACGAGCAGGAAGGGCCGGATGTCGGCACCGACATCGCAGCGGCCGGAACGGGTCGACCCACCCTCGCGAGGGTGGGCCCGATGACCGTCAGTAGGGTGGTGACATGCACATACGGGGGCGCAGGCTCAGATTCACCGCGGTGTCGGCACTGGTCGTGCTGGCCCTGACCGGATTCTCGTCGGGCCGTCACGGGAGCCGTGGCCATCACAGCGGGGGCGGTTGCAGCAGTTCCAGCCAGGACCACGACAGTTCGTCCACGTCGGGCAGCAGCGGCTCGTCCGGTGGCAGCGACGACTACGGGACGAGTACGGGTGACAGCGGCGGACCCACGTACCGTTCCCGTCCCACCCACCGTGCGACCACCGCCACTCCCTCCCCCAGCCGTACCGCCCAACCCCTGAAGGCCGGCACCGCCGTGCTCGTCCACTGCGCGAGCACGGACGACCCGTATGCGACCGTCGAGATCAGGAATCCGAACGGACGCGACGGCGTCTTCGCCCTGAAGGTCAGCTTCAAGGACCGGAACGGCGGCACCGTCATCGAGAGTGGCGATCAGGTCTCGGTGCCCGCGAAGGACAGGACGACCTACCGGGTGCCCGTCGCCGGCGCCGGGGGCGGCGTGGACCGGATCGATCACTGCGAGGTCGATCCACGGGCCACTGCCGTCCGGTAACACCCTCCGGAACTCACCACGTCCGGGAACCGGTTGGGCAACGCGCGGTCGCCGAGACGACCGCGACATCGCGGCCGTTCGTTCATTTCCGGAATGAATGAAGCAAGCCGTGCCGCAACTCTTGTCAGGTTCTGAACAATCTCCTACGTTCCGGAGGAGAGCGTGGGACCGCTCCCACGCGTCGTCTCACCCATCGAGCAACGGAGCTCCGATGACGACAACTTTCGTACGGCCCAGGTGGTTCGCAGGCCTCGTACGGCCCAAGTGGTTCCTGGGCGCCGTGTTCGCCGCGTGCGTGATGCTCATCGCGGCGCAGCAACCCGCGCACGCCGCCTCCTGGGGCACGCCGCAGACCGTCAACTCCTGAAACCTCATCAGCGGCAGGTGGACGGCCAACAACGAGTTGGAGACGTACACGCCGGACTGTGTCTGGTACGACGGCGGCACCCTGATGATCAAGACGTACAACGCGGGTGGCGGGGTCTACTACTCCGGCCGTGTGGAGTCGAAGGCCCTGTACGGCTACGGCACGTACAGCTTCACCGCGAACATGCCCAATGGGCAGGGACTGCTTCCGGCGGTATGGGCGGCCTATCTGAACCCCTGGCTCCCCGAGTTCGACGCGGCCGAGATCGTCGGGTCCCGTCCCAACACCGTTTACCAGACCTTCCACGACACCAGTAACGCGCAGACCCAGTGGGCCGTGAACAACTCGGCGGGCTGGACCAACAGCTTCCACGTCTACGCGTTCAGCTGGTGGCCCGACCGCATCGACTTCTGGGTGGACGGCGTCTTCCAGGGGACCAAGTGGTACACCACCGCTCCGGGCGTCGGCATGCACTTCATCGTCAACACGGCGGTGGGCGGTGACTGGCCGGGCAACCCGGACTCCTCGACCTGGGCCACCGCGGACGGTGCCCGCTACCTCAAGGTCTCCGCGATCACGTACACCCCGTACTACCCCTGAGCCGCCCCCTCCCGGCTGTTACCGTCGCGCCATGTCCAAGACCGAGATAGACGCCCTGACCACCGAGTTCTTCGGTGCCTTCGACAACCGGGGCGGCCTGGCCGCCGACGTGGACCGGATCAGGCGACTCGTTCTCCCCGGCGGGGTGATCGTCAAGACCGGCCCCGAATTCACCGTCTACACGGTGGACGAGTTCATCGAGCCACGCCGGCACCTGCTGACCGAGGGCCGCCTGGTCGAGTTCTCCGAGTGGGAGACCTCCGAACGGACGGAGATCGCGGGCGATATCGCGTCCCGGTTCAGCGAATACCGCAAGTCCGGGACCTTGGACGGCCGGAGGTTCGAGGGAGACGGCACCAAGACCATCCAGTTCGTACGCACTTCACAGGGCTGGCGGATCGCGGCGGTCGCCTGGTACGACCGGCCCTGACCGCACACGAGTCGCACAACGACCCAACGACACACTCTCACCTGAAGCCCCATCAGAACGTTTACACACAGCCCCCTTTGTCGCAGCGCACCGAGGGTGGCAGGCTCGTCACCAAGCGCGCTTCCGCTGACTCCCGGGCGGGACCGGCGGAAGCGCGCTCCTCATGGCACACTGCGGCCATGCCTGACGGCCACGCCTCCGCGACGCCCCGACTCCGGCCGGATCCGCCCCGCGTGGCTTGGCGCAAGGAGATGCGCGAGCGGGTCATCATCGAGGCCCGGTCGCTCGCCGCCGAAAGCGGCTGGGACCGCGTCCGGGTGGCCGACCTCGCCCTGCGGGCCGACGTGTCGCGCCCTTCGATCTACAAGGAATTCGGGGACCGCGCCGGGATCGGCCGCGCCCTGGTGGAGCGCGAGACGGACGAGTTCCTCATCGGCCTCGCCGCAGTTCTGGACGGCCACCGCGGCCGTCCCGCCTCCGCGCTGGAGGCGGCCGTGGCCCACGCCCTGGAGCAGGCGGAGGTCAACCCGTTCGTCGGTGCCGTACTGAACGCCACGCGCGGGGGCACCGACGCCCTGCTGCCCTTTCTGACCAGCAGACCTGAGCCCGTCTTCTCCAGCACGCGAGGACTGCTCTGCGCGTGGCTCGGCGAAGAAGTCCCGCAAGCCGCCGAGGACCGTCGTGCGACCGCCGCGGATCTGGCCGTACGCCTCACCGTCAGTCACATGCTGCTGCCCGCCCACGACCCAGGGTCGACTCCGCTCCACGTCGCACGGACCGTGTGCACGATCCTCGGGGTGCCGGAGCAGGACTGACCGGCACGCGGCCGTCCATCGGGCCGGACGCCGACCAGAAGCCTCCCCCAATTCGTCCCGCGTGGCGCACCGCGGCGATGCCCCGGTCTCGGCGCGCGAGGTCGTCGCGTGTCTGAGCGGGGCCGGCCGGGACCGGCGGGTGCCGGGTGAGAAGACGATCACTCTTCGGGAAGGACGCGCCGGACGGACGGAACGACGCTCGGACACCGAGGACTGACGGGCCGACCCCGCCACTCACCATGTTGCTGCATATATCTCGCTGTTGCAAGTTGTTCGCAATAAAGGCATAGGGTGTCCCGGGACGATCACTCACCCGGAAAGGGGACCTGCCCGATGGGCACCTACGCGCTTCCCGACCTGCCCTACGACTACGCCGCGCTGGAGCCGGCCATCACCGGAGAGATCCTGGAGCTTCACCACGCCAGGCACCACGCCGCCTACGTCAAGGGAGCCAACGACACCCTGGAGCAGATCGCCGAGATCCGCGACAAGGACCGGATGACGCCCGCCTCGCTGGTCGGGCTGGAGAAGACCTTCGCCTTCAACCTCTCCGGCCACGTCCTGCACTCGATCTTCTGGCAGAACCTCTCCCCCGACGGCGGCGACCGACCGGAAGGCGCCCTCGCCGACGCCATCGACGAACACCTGGGCGGCTTCGAGCAGTTCAAGAAGCAGCTCACCATCGCCACCAGCAGCGTCCAGGGTTCCGGCTGGGGTGTCCTCGCCTGGGAACCCCTCGGCAGGCGCCTGATCGTGGAGCAGGTCTACGACCACCACGGCAACGTCGGCCAGGGGAGCACCCCGTTGCTCGTCTTCGACGCCTGGGAACACGCGTACTACCTCCAGTACAAGAACGTCCGCCCCGACTACGTCACCAAGCTGTGGGACCTGGTCAACTGGGAGGACGTGACGGCCCGGTTCACCAGGGCAAGCGACAACTGACCCACACCACCGGCGAAACCACCACCGGCACCACCGGGCCGGGCGGCCCCCCGCGCCTCCCGGCCCGATCCGGTTCGCGTCGTAGATCGACCGCCGTGGAATCGGGTTGCGCCCCGGCCCGGCCACCAGTCCGCGGTGTGCCAGGCGATCGCCTCCCAGCCGACCACTTCCTTGATGTGGGGCGGGATCACCCCGAGTTCACGGACCTCCTGGGTCAAGGCAGCTTTCAGTGGGAGATCACCGAACTGGTGGAGGTCACGTCCGCGCGAATGCAGCAAGACGCCTGGCGGGACTGGCTGTTGTGGGCTCGGGCCGGGGCCGGACACCATCCGGACGGCCGGAGCGCGAACCAGCCCCTCATCGACATGCCGACAAGGGACGGCGGGGAGTTGGTCTCCTTCGCCCTGGTGACAGCACGTAAGAACTGAGGGGCTCCCCATTCCGACGGGTGAGGGAGCCGGGCCATCCGAGCCCCGGGATTTCGGCCCGGGGCTTCGGCCGGTCGGCCGGGGGCGGGTCAGGCAGTCGCCTCAGCGCGGGCCGGGTCCTGGGCCTCCTGTCGTACGACCCGACGGCGCCGTGACGGCAGGCCCACCGTCGGGTTGGCGACGCCCCAGGCCGCGCCCTTGCAGATCAGCTCCTTGTAGAGAGCGGCCGTGCGGCCCGTCAGCGCGCGCTCGACCGCCTGGTCGTCGGCCGTGACGAACTGGATCAGGCCCTCCTTCCGGCCGAGGGAGACGCACTGCTGGAAGTAGCGGATCGAGACGTGCGGGATCTTGATGCCTGCGAGCCGGGCGGCGATGGCGTCGGCGGCCTGCCAGGCCATGGGGACGCCCGAGGCGCAGGACATGCGCAGGGGCTTGTCCTCGGGTCCGATGGCCATCGCGGCGTCGCCCACGGCGTAGACATCCGGGTGGGAGACCGAGCGCATGGTGCCGTCGACCACGATCTGGCCGCGCTCGGTGACCTCCAGGGCGGTGGCCCGGGCGATCGGGTGGACGGCGAAGCCGGTGGTCCAGACGGTGACCGTGGCGGGGAGGGTCCGGCCGTCGGCGGTCGTCACACCGTCCGCCGTCACGGCGGTGACCGTCGCATGCTCGTGGACCTCGATGCCGAGCCGGTCGGTCACCTTCCGCAGGTGGGCACGGCCCTTCGCCGAGAGCCAGTCGCCGAGGGCGCCGTGGGAGGCCAGGGAGACACTGAGGTCCGGGCGGGCCTCGGCGATCTCGGTCGCGGCCTCCACACCGGTCAGGCCGCCGCCCACGACGACCACGGGCTTGCCCGCGTCAAGGGCGTCAAGACGTTCGCGGAGACGGTGGGCGCCCGGGCGGCTCGCCACCTGGTCGGCGTGTTCGGCCACGCCGGGGACGTCTCCGTCGTTCCAGCCGCTGCCGAGGGCGTAGACCAGGGTGTCGTACGCGAGCTCGGCCGGGCCGTCGGCACCGGTGAGGGAGACCGTCCTGCGGTCCACGTCCACGGCGGTGACGCTCGCGAGCCTCAGCTCCACGCCCGTACCGGCGAACATCTCGCCGAACGGCCGGGCCTTGAGGTCCTGGCCCGTGGCGAGCTGATGCATCCGGACGCGCTCGACGAAGTCGGGCTCGGGGTTGACCAGGGTGATGGTGACGTCCTCGCGGTGCAGCCTCTTGGCGAGGCGGCCGGCGGCGACGGCTCCGGTGTATCCGGCTCCGAGGACGACGATGCGGTGCAGCATGTCCGTGCTCCTGTCTGGGCGGGTCCGCCGTTGTCCGGCGTGGTCTCGCCCCTTGAACCGGGTAGCCCGGCGATTCCTGACAGGATCGAAATGTGACCTGCGCCACATCGTGTCAGAGGGTGTAGAGCGGGCCCTCCCCGTGGTCCATGGAGCCCCACTGCCTGGTCGCGCGGACGAGCTTGTCGGGGTTGACCTGGCTCAGGACCGCCACGATGCCGTCCGCGGTGACCTCCAGGCAGGTGATGCCGACAACCCTGCCGTCCACGACGGCGACGATCGCGGGCCCGCCGTTGGCGGTTGTGGCGTACATGTCGGGCGCGCCGCCGATGTACTTGCGCTTGGCGTCGCTGGGCTTGAACAGACCGCGCAGGAAGGTGGCGACCGCGTGGGCGCCCTCGAACGCCTTCGCGCGAGCCGGGATCTTGCCTCCGCCGTCGCCGACCGAGATGGCGTCCTGGGTGAGCAGGCGGACGAGGGGTTCGGTGCGGCCGCTGGTCGCCGCCGCGAGGAACTCCTCCACGATCTGCCGGGCGGCGGCCTCGTCGACCTCGGTACGCGCCTTGCCCTCGGCGACGTGCTTCTTGGCCCGGTGGTAGACCTGCTGGCCGGCCGCCTCGGTGATGTCCAGGATCTCGGCGATCTCCCGGTGCGGGTAGTCGAAGGCCTCCCGCAGCACGTACACCGCCCGTTCCTTGGGAGACAGGCGCTCCAGCAGGACGAGGACGGCGTACGAGACGGACTCGCGCTGCTCGGCGGTGTCGGCGGGGCCGAGCATCGCGTCCCCCGTGAGCAGCGGCTCGGGGAGCCACCGTCCCACGTACGTCTCGCGGCGCGCGCGGGCCGAAGTGAGCTGGTTGAGGCAGAAGTTGGTGAGGACCTTGGTCAGCCAGGCCTCCGGCACCTCGATGCGGCCGATGTCGGCCGCCTGCCAGCGCAGGAACGTCTCCTGCACGGCGTCCTCGGCCTCGCTCGCCGAGCCGAGCAGCCGGTAGGCGATGGCCTCCAGCCGGGGCCTGGCCGCCTCGAACCGGTCCACGTCACTCATGCTCAGGGCCATGCCGCGATCTTAGGCGCCCTCGCGCCGGAACGGCAGGCGGCCCGGCCCTCCGTCCGGCAAGGAGCACGTCCTACGAGCGCGTTGGCGGAACGAGCCCTACGCCGAGCGGACGGACGGGCACGGGGACCGGGACCGGGACCGGGAAGGGCAGCGGCAGCGGCAGCGGCAGCGGCAGCGATGGACGCTAGTCAGTCAGGGTGACCGAACGAAGGTCGGCGTCCAGCATGCGCATCAGTTCACCGACCCGTCCACCGCGCTCCGGTGCCGCCGGGAACCGTTTGAGTACCTCCACGACGCCCGGGGTCGCACGACGCACCGCCCGCCGGACGTGTTCCGCACCCGTGCCCGGCTCCGTGCCCGGCTCGTCGCCGGCGGCCAGTTCGGCCGCCCTGGCGGCGTGAGCGGCCGCTCCGAGAATGTGCTTGACCTGGGTCGCCTTGGCCAGCGGATGCAGGTAGGCGGCACCCGCCGCGGCCATCGCCGCCCGGGCGGCCTCGCGCGCGGCCTCGGTGTCCGCGCAACCCGCCGCCTTGAGGGCCGCCCACGCGGTGTCGCGCAGAGATTTCCCCCGCTCGCCGCCCCGAGCGAAGTCCCACGCGGCGCCGACGGCGTCCCGAGGCCGGGAGTCGTCGGGCTGGTCGGTCTCGAACACCTCCAACACCACGTCCGCGCACGCCGCGGCGAAGGCGGTGACCTCACGAAGGTCCTGCTTGTTCAGAGCGATCTCGCCCTCGTCCCCTGACACCCCTCCATCCTCGCCCATCGCGCCGGACTGCCGGGAACCGGAACGGCCGGCCTCGGACCGGCGTGGCGGTCGGAGGCGTTCACCCGGAGGGGCATGAGAGGTGCCCGTTCATGGGTGCCGCGCGGCAGGGGGTAGTCAGGGCTGAACGGGCGGCCAGGGGTCAGTGCGTGACGTGAAACTCGTTCCCGCCCGCGTCGAGGAACTCGCCGGGTTCCCCTTCGCGTTCGGTGACCTCCAGGCGCAGCCTGTTCCGCCCCGCCTTCGGCGCCGCGGGCGGCCCCATCACCAGCGAGACCGTGCTGGAGGGCTTGTGGCGCAGCCGGATGCCCCAATCATGGTGCTCGACCACGTGCCAGTCCGCCCGGGACCGCCAGAAGGCCGACTGAGCGTGGCGGTCGTTCTCGCCGACGTCGAGGCAGATCGCGACGAGGCCGGAGTCGGCGAGCACCCCGGGGTGTCCTGGCCGCAGCACGCAGAATTCGTTTCCCTCCGGATCGGCCAGCACGTCCCACGGGACGTCCCCCTGGCCGATGTCGATCCGCTGCGCACCGAGTGCGACCAGGCGTTCCACCTCGGCTTCCCAGTCAGGGCCCCCGGCCAGATCGAGGTGGAGCCGATTCTTGTGCGACGCGGGCTTCGGCTTCGAGGTCGGCACGAAGCGCAGCTCCAGACCACCCGTGCGACCCTTCACCGCGTCAAGCCAGAAGCGCTCCATGCGGGCGACGTCGAGCGCATCGATCACGATCCCCGTCAGCATCCGTTCCCCCAACCCTTCGACCCGGTCAGCCCGTCACTGTCTCCGCCATTGTCGGCCGTCACGCCGCGCCTGTTGGCGCACCGTGGTTCGGTGCCTTGCAGGTGGGCACCGCGCTGATCCGCACAAGCCAGGCTCGCGTCCTGAGGCCAGCCCACGAGCCTGACGGGTGATCTTCATGCGGGTCGGTGCCGGCGTCGCCGTCCACGTGGCGGGCCCGGCCGATACTCCGGCCATGAAATCTGCCCGGTCCCAGACGCGGTCGCGTCTCGTCGTCGCCGCCGCACTCACCGCTCTCGTCGCCCTGAGCACACCGGCCGTGGCCGCCGGCAGCGCGGCGGGCGGCGGTGGCCACCGCCGGCCCTGCACCGGTTCCCGGATTCCCGACCATGGTCGGGCGCGCGACATCCTGCGGGTCGCGGAGCAGGCCAAGAAGGAAATGGGCCTCAAGTCGGTGACCTTGCGGGTCACCCTCGACGGCCGGGAGATCGCCACCACCGCGCTCGGTGAGTCGATGACCGGGGTCCCGGCCGACCCCGCCCTGCACTTCCGCAACGGCAACGTGGCGATCAGCTACATGGGTACCGCGCTCCTGCGGCTGGTCGATCAGGGGAAGGTCGGCCTCGACGACCCCGTCGCGCGCTGGCTGCCCGGCCTCGCGGACGGCAGGCACATCACCCTGCGGATGCTCGGCGCCTCCACCACGGGTCTCGTCGACTACGTCACCGCGCCCGGTTTCGGCGAGACGGTGTACGCGAACCCGTTCCGCCAGTGGACGGCGAAGGAGCTGGTGGCCATCTCCACGGGCCTGCCGCGCTGGTACGCGCCGGGCACCAACTGGAGCTATTCGCACGCCAACTTCGTTCTCCTGGGTGCCGCCCTGGAGAAGATCACCGGGACACGGCTGGACGTCCTGCTCCAGCGAGAGGTGCTGGACCCGCTCGGACTGCACGAGACCCGCAACAGCTTCACGCCCGACATTCCCTCGCCCGTCCTGCACGCCTTCACCTCCGACCGGGGCACGTACGAGGAGTCCAGCTTCTGGAACCCCTCATGGACCACGGCCCCCGGCGCGGTGGAGACCACCGACATCTGCGACCTGGCCCGCTCGGCGTCCGGCATCGGCTCGGGCGAACTGCTCTCCGCCTCCGCCTACCGGGAGCTGCTGAACCCGGGGACGGTCGGTCTCGGCACACCCACCGCCAAATGCCCCGCGACGGTCTGCATCGCCCAGACCGAGGCCACCCACTACGGCATGGGCCTGCTCGTCCTGGGCGACTGGGTGTCTCAACACCCTCTGTTCTTCGGCTACTCCGCCTCCCTGGCGTACCTGCCGTCCCAGCGCCTGGCCATCGCCGTCTCGACGACGCAGGGACCCGACACCCCGGACGGCCACACCGCCCACACGATCACCCAGCGCATCGCCGCGGCCCTGGCTCCCGAGCACCCGATCCCCGACTTCGGCTGACCGGACGGCTCAGGGGCTCAGGCGGTGGGAATGCGTACCGTCTCCACCCAGCTCGGGGGCTGCTGTGAGGCGGCGCCGATCAGGGCCGCGATGACGCGGCAGGGCGGGCTCTCGTCGGGCCAGGGGGTGAGCCCGTCGGTGAGGACCACGACGATGTTCGGGCGGTCGGGCGTCGCGAGCGCGGCCTCGATGCCGACGCGCATGTCCGTGCCGCCACCGCCGCCGAGGGTGATCTGTTCGGTGGCCACCACCCGGGACACGGCCTGCACATCGGCGTCGCATGCCAGCACGGTCACGCGATTGCCCCGTACCCCCACCTCACGCAGGACACCCGTCACCTCGGCGAGGGCGGCGGCCAGTTCGGCGTCGCCCATCGAACCGGAAGTGTCGATGACCACGGCCACCCTCGGCAACGGCCGGCGCAGGCTCGGCAGGACTACACCGCGCAGCGCCGGGGTGCGGCGCGACGGGCGGCGATAGGTGTAGTCGACGGCTCCGCCCGCCCATGCGGCGGCCTCACGGACGGCGCCGGACAAGGCCTGGCGCCAGTCCACCGTGGGTTCCAGGATCTCCTCGGCCCAGCGTTGCCAGCCCCCGGGCAGATTGCCGCGGCCGCGCTGGTGGGCGCGCATCGCGTCGGCGGTCTGCCGGCGCAGTGCCTGCGCCTCGATGTCCCCGATCCGTGCGGTCCCGGCCTCTCCCGGCAGCTCCCAGGACACGGGGCGGCCGTGGGCACCCGATCCGCAGTCCGGCGTACGCACCTCCGGCGGCAGCCGGTCCAGATACACCTCGAACACTTGGCCCTCGGGAAGGCCGAACAGGCGGGGTTCCATGCGGCCCTCGGGCAACCGCAGACCGTCGGAGAGCAGATCGTCGTTGATCTCGCAGTCCTGGGCGACGTTGACGCGGTGCCCGTCGCGCTGGGCGGCGGCGGGGAGCCGGTCCGCCCTGCCGTGGTGGTCGCGCAGCAGGTGCGCCACCTCGTGCACCCACACGCCCGCGAGCTCGGGCACCGGAGTCGCCTCGACGAAGGCGGGGGACACATAGCAGCGCCAGTGCCGGTCCACTCCCATCGTGGGCACCTGCGTGCTCGGTACGACGGTGAGCGAGTACAACGCGGCCGCCAGATACGGCCGGTCGCTCGCCGCCCGGTAGCGGGCGGCGAGCAGTTTGGTCATGTCCAGGGCGCCACGGGCGTCCCCCGTGGCCCCCGCGGGCGTCACCGGCCGCCGCCGGGCAGCGCCCCCGACATCTGCAGCAGGTCGAGGAACCCGTCGATGCCGGGCGGTACGGGCCAGTCGAGGTGCCGCATCATCGCGAGGTCGGTGGCGGCGCGGGCGGCCACGTCCGGTACGCCCGCGTCCACGGCCTTCGCCAGGACCACCCAGCCCGCCTCCCAGCGCGGCCGGGTGAGGTCGCTCTGGATGGCGGCGACCACCGCGATGAGGAACGCCAGCTGCCGGTCTCCGCGGTCGGGCAGGGCGAAGGCCTCCGGGTCGGCGAGGACGCGGTCGGGGTCGGGCAGGTCGAGGTGTTCGAGATAGGAGAGCAGTTCGAGGCCCGCGCCGTCCCCGACGGCGCCGGTGAGCGCGGCGGCCAGCGCCTCGCGGCCGGCACCGGCCGCGTATCCGGTGGCGAGCAGCTTGAGTGCCATCTCCCAGGTGCGGGGAGAGGGCCACGACCGGCCGCGGCTCTCGGCGTCGCCGGGGATGTGGTGGACGAGGCCGGGCCGCGCCGTGAGGAAGCCGGAGATCGCGCCACGGGCCCGCGCGACCGCGCCGGGAACCTTGGCGGCGCCGACGACGGGCACGGTGACCTCGGGCCAGGTGCCGGCCATGCCGCGGGCGACGGTCCGGGGGTCGTGGGTCCAGTCGAGGTGGACGAACCGGTTGGCGAGCGGGGGGCTGAGGTGCCAGCCGTCGGCCGCGCTGGACGGCGGGTTGGCGGCGGCGACGATCCGTACGGCCTCCGGCAGGACCAGGCTGCCCACCCGTCGTTCGAGCACGACGCGCAGCAGGGCCGCCTGCACGGCGGGCGGCGCGGAGGAGAGCTCGTCGAAGAACAGCAGGCCCTGCCCTGCCTTGGCGAGGCGGACCGCCCAGTCCGGCGGGGCCATCGGAACGCCGGTCGCGGCCGGGTCGTCACCGACGATGGGCAGGCCGGCGAAGTCGGAGGGTTCGTGCACGCTGGCGATGACGGTCTCCAGCGGCAGTCCGAGCCCACCGGCGAGCTGTTCCAGGGCGGCCGACTTGCCGATTCCCGGTTCTCCCCACAGCAGCACGGGCTGATTGGCCGTCACGGCCAGTGCCAGTGCTTCCAGTTGGGGGTTCGCGGCGGGCTCGGTGCGGTGCGTACGCAGCCTGCGGTTGAGGTCGTCCGCGGCCGCCAGCGGGCCGGCCGGCGCGGTGGGGGCGCTCACGTCGGTGCTCAAAGGGGCAGCCTCTGCTCGTCGTCGGGCTCGTGCTCGTCTGGGGCCTCGAACTCGCTGGGCTCGAAGTGGTTGGGCTCGAACTCGTCGGCGGGCTGGCCGGGTTCAGGCCCGTCGTCCGCCGCTCGGGGCTCGAACCCGGAGCCCTGCCCGTCGGGTTGGAGGTCGTCCTCGGGCTCGTCGGGCTCGTCGGCGTAGTTCTCCGCCTCCTCCTCCATCCACTCGTCCCACCAGTCGGCACCGATGCCGGGGTGCTCCGCCTGGACGCGCTTCTGGAGGAAGGCCAGGTCGCGCCGCTTGTAACGGCGGACGATCTGGGCGAGCGAGAGTTCGGACTCGTCGACCGCGTCGAGCCGCGCCCCGGCGGCGACGAACGCCTTGACCAGCGCCTTCGAACCGAGGTCGTTGGCAGCCACGTACAGCGGTGTCCGTTCCCGCTGGTCACGTGCCTCGAGGTCGAGCCCGGCCGCCAGCAGTCGCGGCAGGAGCGTCTCGTGGTCGAGGAGGTTCAACAGGTGCAGCAGGCTACGGCCCTTGGGGTCCCGTACGCGCGGGTCGACACCGGCGTCGAGGAGTTCGAGCACGCCGGGGGTGTCACCGTGCTGGGCGCGCAGGAAGAGTTCGTTGCGCTGTGTCCGCAACGCCTTCGGCAAACGGCCGTCTCCGGAGGTCCATGTCTGTTCCATGGCGAAGCACCCGGCGACGGCGCCGCCGAAGGCCCGCAGGGCCCGTTCGCGCTGCTGCTCCTCGTCGGTGTGCGGCATGGCCAGCAGGCCGCCGGGGCGGAAGGCGACCTCGTGCCATTCCCCGCGGCACCTGATCCGCACCGGTTCGGGGAGGGTCGGCCCCGGTGGGCCGGCGGCTGCCGGGGCGGGGAGGGCCGGGAACAATGCTTCGCGGACGAGCGGGTGAAGATGGTCCGGCGTGATGCCTCCGGCGCGCATGAGGTCGAGGTCGGGAAGTCTGCGCCACAGGACCTCGGCGAGCGGCGGAACGCCCTTGACCTCCTCCCGGTCGACGGCTCGCATCAGCAGTCCGCCGGCGGCCGCGGGCTCCAGCAGGATGTAGGTCCGCCAGTGTGCTGCGATGACGAAACGGTCGGCGACGCCCGCGGCGATCTGCCGGCGGATCTCCGGCTCCAGACGGGTGTGGTCGAGCGCGATCCCGCCGAGGAGTTCCTCCAGGTCGACCTGGTACCAGCGCGTCTTCTCGACGGGTGTCAGGTCGGCCTCGATGCCGACGGCGGCGAGGGCGGCCCGCGTCTCGCCCTTCTGGTGCAGCAGCGTGACCCATTCGGCCCGCGCCGCCGCATCGCCCGGGCCGGGATCGGCCGTGGGCAGCTCATCGGTGCCGCGCGGGGTGGCGTCGGCGCGGAAGAACGGCGGCCGGTCGGTGCCGCCGCAGCGTTCGAGCAGTTCGGCCGTGTGCCGTGCGTCCCACAGGTGCCGCGCGTGCCGCCAGTCCTCGGTTCCCGGGCCGAAGACTCCCCCGTCCCGCTCGTCCTCGACCGTGCCGAAGCGCAGGGCGATCCGCTGTGGTCCGTCGACCATCGCGGGCGTGGTGATGTGCAAGTACGGCGCGGTCAGGCGGTCTTCGTCGGCCGCCTTCGGACCGTAGCGCGCCAGGACGACCGTCTTGTCCGTGGCGAGCGTGGTCCGGCCGCCGAGTATGCGCGGCAGATGCCAGCGCAGCAGGTCGGGGGCCAGGTGACGGAGGTCGTTCTCCAGGGCCTTGGCGACGTCGTCGCCGCGGTGCTCGGCCACCTCGGACAGTGTGAAGGCCACGTCGACGTTCGCCGCCGCGCAGGCTCCCCGCCAGTCACCCGCCAGCCGGGCCGCGGTGGCGCGTTCGATCATCCAGCGGGGCACCGCGTACCGGCGGATGCGGCGCCGGCTCGACGCCTCGTCCGCGGGGAAGCAGCGGAGTTCGCCACGAGGGCTCAACGGTAGACGCTCCCTATCGCGCGCAGGTCGGGGTGCGCCCTGCCGACGGGCCGCAGGCGCTGTGTGAAGGACCGCTTCACCTTGCGGGGCAGTCCGGGGCCAAGGCCGACGTACTCCAGGGGCGAGTTGTCGGGGACGGCCGCCAACAGGGTCTTCGCACCCCGCCCCGTCAGACCGGTGTGGCACAACTCGAGGCGGCGCAGCGGGCTTCCGGGCAGGGCGGCGGCCAGCGCGTGGGCGCCTGCGTCGCCGGTGGTGTTGGCGGGGGCGCCGAGGCTGCGTTCCGACAGTGGCCGGCCGAGGTCGAGTGCCTCGATGCCGCCGAGGGAGTCGGCGAGGGCCCGGGCACCGGCGGGGCCGATGCCGTTGCCGCCGAGGCCGAGGCGGACGGGGCGGGTGGAGTCGGCGGCGGCCGCCAGGATCGCGGCGCCCTCGTCTCCGAGGTGGTTGGCGGGGAGGTACAGCTCGCGCACGCCCGCCTCACGGATCAACTCCGCCAGGAGCGGGGCGGCTTCGGCGGTCAGGCCGTTGCCGCCGAGGAAAAGGCGTTCCACCGGGCCGGGCCGGTCGGTGAGCGTCTCGCACAGGGCGCGCAGACCGTCGGTGGTCAGTCCGGTGTTGACCAGGTCGAGGGTGCGCAGCGTGGTGTTGTGGCGGAGCATGGCCGCGAGTGCGCGGGCGCCGTGGTCGCCCACCGGGTTGCGCTTGAGCCACAGGGCGTGGACGGTCTCGTCCGTCGTCAGCGCGTCGGCGAGTGCGTCGACGCCTTCGGGGCCGATGCGGTTGCAGCCGAGGTAGAGGGTGTGCAGGCCGTGGTCGCCCGTGAGGGCGTCGGCGACCGTGCGGGCTCCCTCGTCGCCGATGGCGTTGGTGCCGAGCAGGACGTGCGTGGCGTGCGGGGAGGCCGCCGCCACGGGCATCAGCCGGGCGGCTCCGACCGCGCCGAGTCCCTGCTTGCACAGGTCGACCCGTCCGTCGGCGCGCACGGTGCCGAGCCGGAACGTCTCGTCGGCCTCGACCGACCGGACGGACCGCAGCCGGGCGAGCAGCGGTTCAAGGGCCGCGGGTTCGCTGATCGGGATGTCGGGGTGCTCGATCGCGGGGCAGCGTACGGGCGTCGGCTGCGTCATCACCACTCCACCGGTCCATCGCCGGTGCCCGGCGCGCGGAGAGCGGCATCGCCCTCCGCTCTCCGGGGGTGAACCGACGCCAATCGACATTCCTCCACGAAAAGGGTGGCAAGACCGGCCGGATTCGAACCGACGTCCTCCAGCTCGATGCTTGGGCGCGACGACCTCTGCGCTACAGCCTTGCCACGGTGATCATAACCACTGCCGCATCCTTGTTCGCCACCCAGTTGGCCCAATTCGGCGATCGGGCGACCCGGCCATGGGGCCGACCGCGCGGGGAGCTCGCCCTCAGACCTGCCGGCCGGGTCGCACCTTGGCAGGAACACCACAGTAGGGTTCCGGAACTGCCGTCCGACCGGGGGAACATGACATGCGCGTCATCACCATTCTCAGAGCTCTGCCCGCCATCGGCCTGCTGGCCTCGGTCACCGCCTGCGGGACGTCAGCCGTGCCGGACGCGTCGGGGAGCGGTACGACCGGCCCTGCGACAGTCGAGCGTCCATCGGCAAACCCTCAGCCCGTCGCCGCTGTCATGCCCGATGTCATCGGCGGCAATGCCGGGCGCGCGTCCGAGCAGATGGGCGCCAAGCTCGACATGGTGTTCAAGGACGCGAGCGGCCAGGGCCGTACGGTGGACGACCCGGCGGAGTGGAAGATCTGCGGCTCCCAACCGGGTCCGAACCAGCAGATCACCGATTTTCCGGTGGTCTTCGAAGTGGTGCAGGTTTCGGAGAGTTGTCAGGGCGCGACGTCGAAGTGATGGGCCGCCGGGCCCCGTCGGCGACGGCTCGTCGACGGGGTCCGAACCACTCGACTACGCCTTGTCGGATACGAAACGGTCCAGCGCGGCGGTGAGTTCGGCCGGCTTCTCCACGGGCAGTTCATGGCCGGCGTCCACGATCCGCACCACGGCGTCCGGGTAGGCCTTCGCCATCCGGAGCATCTGGGAGACGGGCAGCTGGATGTCGTGGAAGCCGTGGATCAGCAGGGTGGGAGTGCGGATCTCGCCGAGCCGGTCGAGGACGTCGAAGGACCGCATGGCGCCGTAGCAGGTCATGACCACCTCGCGGGGGGTGTCCGCCGAGGCACTGATGTACTCGCGGATCTTCTCGCGCGGGTAGCCGGGGGCGAAGGCCCGCTGGATGTTGGCGGCCACGAACAACTTGAACGGCACCTTGGTGGACACCGCCATCAGCAGGCCCCTCCCCCGGCTGTACGTCATCCTGCTGATGGAGTTCACCAGCACCAGCCGCTCGACCCGCTCGGGGTGGGCGAGCGTCAGGGTCTGCGCGATCATCCCGCCCATCGAGTGGCCGACGAGGACGAACCGGTCGAGCTCCAGGTGGTCGAGGACGGCGAGTACGTCACCGGCCAGCTCCGCCACGGTCCGCCGCCCCGACCCCTCGCTCTCCCCGTGCCCGCGCAGGTCCAGTCGTACGACCCGCCGCTTCTGCGCGAAGTGGTCCATCTGGTGGTCCCAGCGGTGCCGGTTGGCCGTCCAGCCGTGGATGAACACCAGGGGCACACCGTCGCCGTCGCGGGGGCCCTCGTCGTCGTACGTCAGCGTGGCGCCGTCGACTTCGAGCTGCGGCATGGGGCCTCCTGGGTGCGGTCTGGTTACTGGTCGGTACGGTAACGGGCGACGGGGCCCGCCGTCACCGTCGTTCGCCGAGGAATTCGAGGATGTGGCCGAAGACATCGAGTGCGGAGCCCCGGCCCAGGAACGTGTCGAGGTGGCCGTAGCCGGGGATCTCGGTGTACGACACGTCGAGCTGCGGTTGGCGGTGTGCCAGCACCTCGTGGCAGAGCCGCTGGGAGTCCAGCCACAGTCCGTTCTCGCTTCCGGCGAGCAGCAGCACGGGGGTGTCGATGCGGGCGGCCGCGTCCAGGGCGTTGGGCGGCAGTGCCCGGTAACGGTGGTCGGTGTCGTGCCAGCGGACGACGCTGCGGGCCAGCTCGATACGGCGCAGGTGCGGCAGGATCCACAGCGGCGCGGGACCGAGGAGTTCGGCGAGCCGGTCGTGGGTGGCGTCGGACAGATTCTCGTGCAGGAACAGCGAAGCGCCCGATCCCCAGGCCGAATTGTGAAGGATCTGGCAGGTCGGGTCCGGGCAGGCCGCCCCGCGCGAGGCCAGCGCGAACAGGGGCGTGTACCTCGACCGGAGGCCGACCTTGCGGAAGTCGACCGGAATGTGGTCGATCCGGCTCTTCAGCAGCTCGCCCGCCAGCGTCATCCGCAGCGAGGTGCGTCCCGCGAGCTTGGGCGTCAGGAACACGCCCTGGGAGACGACGCCCGCGAGGCCGGGCACCAGTCCCGCCGTCATGCTCAGCGACAGGGCGAGGGAGCCGATGCAGTGGGCGACCACGAACAGCGGCCGGTCTCCGATGCGTTCGCGGATGCGGGAGACGGCGTCGGGGATGTCGTGGAGGGCGACGTCGTCGTAGGTGTACCTCTGGCCGGTCTCGTTGTACGGCAGTCGGCAACTGCCCCGCCAGTCGAGCAGCCAGGGCTCGTAGCCGTCGTCGAGCAGGACGTCGACCAGGTTGCGGGTCTCCGGGAGCAGGAACATGTCGGCGGACGCGGTGTGGCCGTGCAGGAGCAGCACGGCGGGCCGGTCCCGCTCCCCGCTGTCGATCCGGGTGAGACCGAGTCGCACGCCGTCCCCGGCGCGGAAGGGGATCTCCTCGACGCGTGACGGGTCGAGGCGGTGGCGCAGCGGGCGCAGGGTCGTGCCGGTCCTGACCTTCCGGACCGTGGGCCTGGTACGGGAGTTGGCGCTTCTGAGGATCATCGGTGGCGCTCCGAGGGGGTCGGGGTGCGGCGCAGGTCGAGGAGGTCCGCGGTGGCGCGGGCGAAGGGGCCGAGCAGGCCGCGGCCCATCTCCATGCCGAACCAGGCGAGCCAGGTCATTTTGGCGGCGCGCTTCTCCCGCCCGGTCAGTCGCGGGTCGACCTTGATGCCGTCGATCTGGTCGCGCACATACGTGTCCGCGGGTACGACGAGCTCGCCCGCGAAGCATGCCGCTTCGCCCTCGCGGCCGATCTCGACGCTCAGCGCGCGGGTCTGTCGCCAGACGTCACGGCGGGCGCGGGCGTACTTGTGCCCTTCGAGCCACCAACGGCCTCCGTCGATGTCACGCAACGTGAGCCGGTAGCGCAGGAGTTGGTGGCGCATCCCGTGCCGCTGCGGGATGCCCTCCTCGGGGCGGATCCAGACGTCGCCGCGTTCCACGAGCAACGGCGCGGGATGGACCGCGGCGCACACCAACTCGCCGCTCACGTCAACCCGGCGCTCCTTGACCAGTTGGTACATGCTCGCGATGGAGAGGGTGAGTGCCATCGAGCAGGGGGTGTCGGTGACGGCGCCGACCGGGCCCACGGCACCCTCGGTCGTCTCGGAGAACCAAAGGTACGGCTGGTCGTCCTTGTGGGGAAGCCGGGCCAGCCCGTCCTGGGCGAGGCTTTCGAACGTCCTGAGTTGAGCCTGGGCGTCGTAGCGGGCGGCGGGGTTCAACCCCAGCGCTTCGACGAGCGCGGCGGTTCGTTCGCCCGAAGCGGCCGGCCCCTTCAGGGTCGCCTCGCACAGCTTGAGCGCGGTGGGACTTCGCAACACCCTTGTGAGGAAGTCGAGTTCGGGAACCGGTTCGGCCTCCAGGCGGGCGAGGACGTCGGTGCGCCACTCGTCCCAGTCCTGTACGCGCACATGCATCCCGCCGAACGCCATGTCCCGTACGACGTCGTCGAGGGTGTTGGGCACGCCGGTCAGGTTGTAGTCGAACCCCCAGGCGTCGGGTTCACAGATGACGGCGGCCGCGACCCGGCTCACCCAGTCCACCGGGGCCGCGTTCAGACAGTGGAAGGCGGGCACGGTGCGGAAACGGCCGAAGGCCGCGATGAGGCCGCTGCTGAGGTCCTGCGGGTTGTGCGCGCCCGTCCGGGTATGGCCTCCGATGCCTCCCGGGCGCATCGCGGTGACGATCAGACCGTGGTCGCGGGCCCGCCGCAGGGCGACCTCGGCGGCCCATTTCGTCTGGTCGTAGCCCGCGACGAGGCGGTCGACGTGGGCGAGCGGGTCGTCCTCGCCCATGGAGGTGATCCCGACCTCGTTGAAGACCGCGATCGAGGAGATGTGGTGCAGCGGTTTGGGCGGACCGGTCGCGGCCAGTTCCGCGAGGGTGAGCGCGCCGATGACGTTGCTCTGCCGCAGCGACTGGTAGCCGCGCAGGAAGTCCACTGCCGCCGCCACGCCGACGACGCTGTCCAGTTCGTGGGCGAGCTTGTGCCAGACGTCGTCGGACAGGCCGAGCCGCGGTCGCCTGATGTCGCCGGGGAGCACCGTCACCCGGCGGCGGATCTCCGCCGACCAGGGCAGCCGGTGGCTCTTCAGCGACTCCGCGAGACGCGCCGTGGCGGTCTCCTCGTCGGCCGCGCGCACGAGGCAGTGGACATGTGCGTCACTGTGCCTGAGCAGGTCGAGGAGCAGATGGCTGCCAAGAAAGCCGGTGGCGCCGGTGAGCAGGATCCGGCGGGGCGGCGCGGGCTCGGGCGAGCCGGTCCAGGGAAGGCGGTCGGCGAGGGAGAGGTCGGCCAGGATCTGGTCGAGGTCCTCGGGCCGGGCCGTGGCGTACGACGTGTCGCCACCGCTGGTCCCAGCCGTGACCGTTGCCCTGGGAGCGGCCACGATCTCGTTGCTCACCGGGGCCGAGGCCCGGGCCGGGGTCCGTGTGTCCGCCGGGGCCGCCGGCACGCTCGGGGCCGCGACGACAGTTGTGGCACCCGCGGCGGCCAGCCAGCGCCGGGCGAGACTACGTGGCCGGGCGTCGGCGAACACCTCGTCGAGGTCGACCTCCATGCCCAGCTCTTCCTCCAGCGCCGCGGCGAGTTCCACGGCGCCCACGGAGGTACCACCGGCGTCGAAGAAGTCGGTGTCGGGCGAGAGGTGCCCTCCGGGGACGAAGCGAGCGGCCGCCGCGGCCACGACGGCGGCCAGGCCGTCCGCGTCGGGGGTCACGGGGGCGGCAGAGGAGGTGGCAGGGGTGGGCAGGCCGTCGGCGGTACGGTCCTCCGCGGTACCGGAATCGTGATCCACCGCGGTACCGGTGTCGCGATCCGTCGCAGCACCGGCGTCGCGGTCCATGGCGGTACCGGCGTAGGGGTCCATGGCGGTACCGGAGACGCCGCCAGCGCCCGCACCTGCCGCAGCCACAGCCACTGCCGCTGCACCAGCACCAGCACCAGCACCAGCACCAGCACCAGCAAGCGACTCGGTGTCCGTCACGGGCGCGGGTGTGCCACGAGTGTCCGTCTCCGGGTCCTCCCCGGCACTCCACGCTCCGGTGTCGGCCTCGGCCCCCGCATCCGGAATCGCGCCGGATCTCGTCACCGTGGATACCGGGGCCGCCCGCGCGATCCTGGCCAGCAGGGCCTCCACGCTCAGTCCTCCGTCACCCCGCTCGATCGCCTCGGCGGTCGCCCGCTGTCCGGCGGACGGCGACGCGTCCTCGTTCACATCACGCATAAGAGACCTTCCCCGTGTGCACTGTCCATGTCCCCACTGCCTCCGGCCGCCGGAGCGCCCGCCCGCTCATTGCCGGCGCCAGGAGCGGAAGGCCCGCAGTTGTTCCGGCGTCACCACGGCCTCCAGCTGCTCGTCGTCCTGGTCTCCGCCACCGAGCGCGGCCAGCAGACGCCGTGCCGGTACGTTGCGGTCGGTGCGCTCGGCCGTCAGCCGGACCTTCGCGCAGCCCATCCGGTCCGCGTGGTCGGCCAGTCGGCACAACAGCCGTTCCTCGACGCCCCGGCCGAGTGCGCGGCAGCTCATCTTCCAGTCGAGAACGTCGAGTTGATCGCCTTCCGCGCGCACGGCGAGCAGGCCGATCTGGCCGTAGTCGCCGAAGCGGTCCCGTGCCGCGGCCGTCCAGACCTCGCCCCGCTCCCGCCACCGCGCGAGATCGCCACCGTCGGCGGAGCGGGGACGGAGAGTGAACTGGTTGGTGCGGCGTACGAGTTGTTCGGCCCGCTCGATGTCGGCGTCGGACACGGTCCGGATGTCGACCTCAAGCTCCAACTGGGCAAGGAACTCCTCGAACCCGGCCTGTTCTCGCATCGCGTCCCGCTCGCGCTCCTGGGCGTAGAACCCGGCCCGCAGCTCGTCCTCGGCCGTCGCCGCCGCCGGAACGAGCGGCCACAACCGGCGCAGGAACTCATCCAGTTCGGCCGCCGGAGGGCAGGTCACCGACAGCACCTCGGGCAGGGCCGAGCGCACTCCCCCGATCTCGACCGGGTTGTCGTCGAGGAACAGGAAGCTGTCCAGCCCCAGGTTGAGGGTGCGGGCGGCTTCCGTGAGCCGGCCGGGCTTGGGGCCCCAGCCGGCGGACAGCACGCTGAAGTGTTCCGCCTTCAGGGTGCTGTCCGGACGGTCCAGGACGGCTCGTACGATGTCCTCGTCGTTGTTGCTGACCAGGGCCAGCAGCGCGCCCGCGGAACGCCACCGCAGCAGCGTCCGTGCCAACTGAGCGCGCGGGCCGGTCAGATCCACCGACTCGGGGCCGATCTCCCCGGCAACCCCTCCCCACAGGGTCTCGTCCCCGTCGATCGCGATCACCTTCGGTGCCGGACGCAGGACCGCTCGTACCACCTGGGCCAGTCGCAGGGCCACGGCCGCCTGGAATTGCGGGGTGAACGGGAGATGAGCCAGCCGCTCGGTCCGTCCGTCGAAGCGCTCCGCCACGGCGTGTTGGCGTGTCCAGTCGTCCGGGCCGAGTACCGCGATGCCGGTCGCGTCGGCCAGTTCCGCGACGAGGTCGTGCTCCCATCGTGCGAAGCGGTCGTCGTGCCGTGCCGAGGGCAGGATGCCGACGACCAGTGGTCTGCGGGTCCGCTCGGACAGGGCCCGCAGCGCGGCCGGGTAGGCGGTGCGCAGTTCGGTCAGGACGGCGTCGGTGACCGGGCCGAACCGTTCCAGGTCCACGGCCCGCAGCAGCACCACACCCACCGCTGTCGTCGGATCGGCGAAGACGCCCGAGGGATCACGCAAGGCGGCGAGCACCTGGTGGTACGGCGCCTCGGCCACCGTCGAACCCTCGTCCCGCCCCCGCTTTCCTGCCCTCTCCCGGGCGTCCTCCTCCATCGCCGCCTCGCACAGCAGCGGCAGATTGCCGAGCGCGAAGGTGGCGGCGAGGGCGAGCGAGGTGCGCGGGTGAGCAACCGGGTCTCGCTCGACCGGGGTTGCGGTCGAACGGACCGCTATCGTCGGGTCGTCGGCCGTCGCCGCGAGCAGCCGCAGGAACTCCTGCGCCAGCTCGGTGGTGGTCGTCGCGTCCAGGATGTCGAGATTGTGGTCGAGACGGATACGGCCCGCGTCCGGGGTCATGGTGACCATGAGGTCGAGGTCGGAGTATCCCGTTCCGGCCGGCAGCACCTCCAGCCGGCCGAGGTGGGCCGCCGAGGAACGTACGTAGTTGAAGTACACCTCCACGAGCGGGGCGTTCGCCCGGTGCAGTCCCTGCCTGGCCAGGGTCGCCAGCACGTCCGAGAACATGGCGCCCTTCGCGAGAACGCGGTCCAGGCGCGCGTCCGTGCGACGCAGTACTTCCTCGATCCGCTCCCCCGCGCCCGCCTGTGCCGGGAACGGCACCGGTACGCCGAAGAAGCCCACCGCGTCGTACGCGTCGGCGTGGATGCGCGTGTCGACGGGCACGGCGAGCACGAAGCGTTCCCGTTCACGCATCCTGGCCAGCAGTACGGTCAGGGTGCCGAGGGAGAAGGCGGCGGGGGTGACGGCGAGCGCGCTCGCGGCCGCCGACACCCGCTTCATCAGTCCGTCGGGGATCGCGACGGTCACGCTCCCGGCCCGGTACGAACGCGTCGCCGGGCGGGGCCGGGCGAGCGTCAGGTCGAGACGCTCGCTGCCGTGGAAGGCCTCGCGCCAGTCGGTGCCGGCGGCGCCGGAGCCGTCACCGCCTCGCTGGGCCTCGATGAGCAGGTCGATGTCACGGTTGGTGACGGCGTCGCCGAGCGAAGTGCCGGAGAGTTCGGCGTCGATCTCCCCCGCCACGAGCAGCAGCGACTGCAGGTCGCTCACCGCGTGGTGCGCGCCGAACACCAGGGTCTGACCTCGTGCTCCGGCGTCGAGCAGTTCGAACCGCCACAAGGGCGCTCTCGCCAGGTCGAACGGAGTCTCCAGCAGTCGGGACAGCCGTGCGTCGGCGTCCGGTTCGGCTTCGGCGGGCAGGGCCGTCCAGCGCACAAGCGGATCGGCCGACTCCCGCTCCACACGGAGCTGTCGGGTTCGTCCGTCACCGCCGTCGATGGCTGTGCGCAGGGCCGCGTGGCGCCCGGCGAGACGGGTGACGATGTCGGTGAGCGCCTCGCGGGTGGTGGGTGTGGTGAGCCGGACGGCCAGGCCGACGGCGTGTGCCGCGTCCGGCATGCCGGGCTGGGCGCTGCGCAACAGCCGTACGACATCCCGGGTCGCGGGCCGCAACTCGCTCTCGGGCACCTCGGAAATGACGTCTGGCTGTGGCTCTTCGTTTCGTGGAGCGGTGTCGCGTTCGGGCAGTACCTCGCCCAGGGCCCGCGCGAGGCCTCGGATGTCGGACGCCGAGAAGACGGCGGCGGCCGGGAGTTCGGCGCCCAGCTCGCGGGTGAAGGCGTTGCGCAGCCGGACCAACATGAGGGAGTCCAGGCCCAGTTCCTTGAGGGCCGTGGTCGCGGACACCTCCACGGCACCGCCCGAGACCTGGCCGACCTTGACCCGTACATACGCTTCGAGCCGAGCGGCGCGGTCCTGGTCCGTCGTCGCCGCGAACACCCGGGCGACGAGGCCGTCCGTGCTCGCGGGGCCCGTGGCGACGGTGATCAGGTCGGCCAGGATCGGGCGGGTGCGGGCCGCGTCCGGGTCGAGCTCAAGCGCCGCCAGGTCCAGGGCGAGGGGGGCGAGCTGGCGGCGGGAGGTGGCGAGCACCCGCTCGAACAGGTCGCCGCCTTCCGCAGAGGTGAAGGCGACCAGACCCGAACGGCTGGTCTCCGCGGCCCGGGTGCCGGAACCGGCGACCATGCCGACCTCCGCCCAGGCGCCCCAGTCCAGGCTCAGCGCGCCTCGGCCGCTACGGGAGAGGTGGTGTGCCCAGGCGTCGAGGTAGGCGTTCGCCGCGGAGTACGGGCTCTGGCCGGCCGAGCCGAGGACACCGGCCGCCGAGGCGAAGAGGACGAACCTCGCAGCCTCCGGGGCCAGTTCGGTGAGCAGGGTGGTGCCCAGGACTTTGGGGGCCAGTACGCGCAGGACGCGTTCGTCGGTCAGGTTCGCCACCGTGGCGTCGTCGAGGACACCCGCCGCGTGCACGACGGTGGCGATCGGTCCGGCCTCGCGTCGTAGGGCGTCCAGGGCGGCCGTCAGCGCGGTGCGGTCGGTGACGTCGGCGCGGGCGAGGTGGACGGTGACACCGCGTTCCTGGATCTCTTCGATCCAGTCCTGGGCGGCCGCGTCGGGTTCGCCCCGGCTCAGCAGGGCGAGTCGGCGGGCGCCCCTGCGGACCAGTCGCTCGGCGACGACTCGGCCGAGGCCGCCCAGTCCGCCCGTGATCAGGTGCACGCCGTCGGCGCCGGTCCCGCCGTGCGTGCCGTCGGCGCTGACCCCGTCGTGACCGCTGTCGTCCGGGCGGGTGCGGGCCAGTCGTGGCACCAGCCGGCCCGATTCCCGCAGCGCGACGAGGCGTTCGTCGTCCGCGTGCAGGAGCTGCGTCCACAGGGCGTCGTCGCCGTTCGCGGCCGGGAGGTCGACCAGTGTGGTCGACAGCTCCGGGTACTCCTGGGCCACCGAGAGTCCGAAGCCCCAGGCGAGGGCCTGCTGAGGGTGCGTCACCTGCGTGCTGTCACCGGCGGCCTGACTGCCCCGCACGACCACGAACAGGCGCGGGGCGCGGCTGCGGGGCCGGTCGGCGAGCGCCCGTACGAGGTGCAGGGTGCTCAAGGTGCAGCACCGCGCGGCTTCTCCGGCCGTGGCGGCATCCGTGATGGCGGGGGCGTCGAGTGCCGAGAGCTGCACCACCCGCGCCGGCGGCCCGTCAGGGAAAGCCTCGTCGAACAGACGGCTCAACTGCTCCGGATCTGCGGGATCGAGGACATAGCGATCAGGGCTCTCGGCTCCGAACCCCGCGCCCCTGCGCGCGATCACATGGGGCACGTCGGCCGCGGCGAGCCGCTCCGCGAGCGCCTCGGCCACTCCGGTCTCGTCGGCAAGGACGAGCCAGGGGCCGTCGACAGGCCGGGCATGTGCGACCCGGCGCGGCTGCCAGCGCGTCTCGAAGAGCGCGCCGTCCAGCGGTGAGAGCGCGGTGAGTTCGAACTCCAGGGCTTCCAAGACGAGTTGCTCCTTCTCGTCCCAGAGCCGCACGTCCAGGAGAGCGGTGTCGCCGTCCACGGAGCGCAGTCGGCAGGTCGCCCACGCGGGCGCGGAGCGCAGGCCGGTGTGGCGCAGCCGTCCGACACCGGCGGGCACGAAGGCCCGGCCCGCGGGCGCGTCGGCCGGCAGGGCCGCGGTGTGGAAGGCGGCGTCGAGGACGGCGGGGTGCAGCAGGTGACCGCCGGCGGGCCGCCGGGTGAGTCGGCCGACCGCCGCGGTGTCCGTGCGCCGGCCCTCTTCCAGGAGCCGGAAGGCGGGGCCGTACTCGATGCCGAGGCCCGCGAGTCCCGCGTAGACGGCGGGCAGGTCGGCTTCCTCCTCGCACCGGTCGCGCAGCACGGCCGGTTCCTCACCGAAGTCGGGTGGGGCGACCGCCGGTTCGGCGGCGCCGTCGACGACCCGGCCGGTGGCATGCCGCTCCCAGGCCGCGCGCGGCACCCCGGCCGGGGCGGAAGCGATGGTGAACTCCCGTGAGCCGTCGTCCCCGGTGGGCTGCAGCACCAGTTGCAGCCGTACGGGCCTCTGCGCGTCGAGGGCCAGGGGCCGCACGAACCTCACGTCGGCCAGTCGTACCTGACCCCGCTCTCCCAGCGCGGACGCGGCCTCGAGCGCCAGGTCGAGGAAGGCGGCGCCGGGCATCCAGACCTCGCCGGTGACCCGGTGGTCGGTGAGGTAGGCGAAGCGGCTGTCGCGCAGGTCGATGTCGCTCTGGAAGATGTGCCGGCCGGGTGTGTCGCTGGCCTCGACATGCGTGCCGAGCAGGGGTGATCCAGCGGCGGTCCGGGAGGTCAGGACGGGCGCGCGCCAGTGGCGTTCGCGGGCGAAGGCGTACGTGGGTAGGTCGATCCGGCGGCCCTGGGGGAACAGCACCGGCCAGTCGGGGGTGTGCCCGGCCTCGTACAACTCCCCCAGCCGACCCAGCAGTACGCCCCGTCCCTCCCGTTCACGGCTCAGCGAGCCGACCGTGACCGCGTCGATCCCCGCTTCGGCCGCCACCGCTTCGATCGACGCGGTGAGCGTGGGATGCGGGCTCAGCTCGACGAAGTAGCGGTAGCCGTCGTCCAGCATCCGCCGGATCGTGTCGGCGAAGCGGACGGGCCGTGCCAGGTTCGCGTACCAGTGGTCGGCGTCCAGTCGGTCGCCGGGCACCGGTTCGGCCAGCACCGTCGAATAGAGCGGGGTCGGCGTCGGTGTGCCGCGGATACCGGCGAGGTGGTTGAGCAGGTCCGCGCGAACCGGGTCCATCAAGGGGGTGTGGGAGGCGAACGGCGTCGACAGCCGCCGTACCGGGATGTCCCGCGCTTCGAGGTGCACGCGCAGTTCGGCCAGTGCCTCGGTGTCACCGGAGACGGCCGTGGAATGCCCGCTGTTGACCGCAGCGACGAACAGCCGGTCGGCATAGGGCGCGAGCTCCTTCTCGGCCTCCTCGCGCGACAGCTCAAGGGACAGCATGCCGCCCTGTCCGACCAGCGGGGCCACCGCTCGGGCGCGTCCGGTCACCACGGACACGGCGTCGTCCAGAGCCAGAGAGCCCGCGCTGTACGCGGCGGCGATCTCGCCGAGGCTGTGCCCGGTCACGGCGTCCGGGCGGACACCGAGCGCACGCCAGGCGGCCGAGAGGGCCGCGTTGACCGCGAACAGCACGGGTTGCAGGTACTCGGTGCGGTCGAGCGGCGCGAACTCCTCCGGGGCGCGCAGCACGTCGAGGACCGACCAGCCGACCTGACGGCGCACCGCGTCGTCGATTCGGGCGAGCTCCTCACGGAACGCGGGCGACTCGGCCGCCAACTCCATTCCCATGCCCGGCCGTTGTCCGCCGTGTCCGGCGAAGACGAAGGCCACCTTGCCCACGTGCTCCACGCGGGCCGGGGCCAGGGGTGTCCGTCCGGCGGCCAGCGCGTCGAGCCGGGACCGCAGTTCGTCCCGGTCGCCGGTCACGATCGCCGCTCGGTGTTCGAAGTGGCTGCGGTGTCGGGCCAGGGTGTGGGCGATGTCGGGCAGGTCGACGTACTCGTCCAGGTGCCGGGCCAGCCGTGCGGCCTGCCCCCGCACGGCGGTCTCGCCGCGACCGGACAGCACGAACAACCGTGCACCCGGCCCCGTTTCGTTCACCGGCGGTACGACGGGGGGCGCGGCCTCCTCCACGATCAGGTGCGCGTTGGTGCCGCTGATCCCGAAGGCGCTCACACCGGCCCGGCGCACGCGTCCGCCCGAGACGGGCCAGGTCACCGTCTCCCACAGCAGGTGCAACCCGCTGTCGTCCCAGTCGACATGGCGACTGGGCGTGCCGGCGTGCAGCGTGCGCGGCAGGGACTGGTGGCGCAGGGACTGTACGACCTTGATCAGACCGGCCACGCCCGAAGCGGCCTGCGCGTGACCGATGTTGGACTTGAGCGAGCCGAGATGCAGCGGGCGGCCGTCGGGGCGTGAGGCGCCGAAGACCTCGGCGAGGGCGTTGGCCTCGATCGGGTCGCCGAGCGTGGTGCCGGTCCCGTGCGCCTCGACGTAGTCGATGTCGGCGGGGTCGAGACCGGACAGCTCCAGGGCCCGCCGGATCACCTGCTCCTGGGCCGGGCCGTTAGGCGCCGAAAGGCCCTGGCTGCGGCCGTCCTGGTTCACGGCCGAGCCGCGCAGCACGGCCAGGACCTCGTCGCCGTCGCGCCGGGCGTCGGACAGTCGCTTCAGTACGACCATGCCGGCACCCTCCGCCCAGATGGCACCGTCGGCGTCGTCGGAGAAGGAGCGGCACCGCCCGGTCGGGGACAGCCCCCGCAGACGGCTGAACTCGACGAAGGTCCCCGGCGTCACCATCAGCGTCACCCCGCCGGCGAGCGCCAGGTCGCACTCGCCCGACCGCAGCGCCTGTGCCGCGAGGTGGACCGCCACCAGGGAGGACGAGCACGCGGTGTCGACCGTCAGCGCCGGTCCGTTCAGGCCCAGCGTGTACGCGAGCCGGCCCGAGGCCACGCTGGCGGCCGAGCCGGTGCCGACGTAGCCGTCCAGTTCGTCGAGCCGGGTGCCCGCGAGATAGTCGCTGCCGAACATGCCCACGTACACGCCGGTGCTGGTGCCCGCCAGCTCGGCCGGGACGATCCCGGCGCGCTCCAGTGCCTCCCATGCCGTCTCCAGCAGCATGCGCTGCTGCGGGTCCATGGCCGCCGCCTCCTTCGGTGTGATGCCGAAGAAGCCCGCGTCGAAGGACTCCAGGTCGTCGAGGAAGCCGCCCTCTCGTGCGTACGACGTGCCCATGGCCTCCGGGTCGGGGTCGTACAGCGCTTCCATGTCCCAGCGGTCCGCCGGGAACGGGCCCACCGCGTCACGGCCCTCGGCTACGAGACTCCAGAGTCCCTCGGGGTCGCTCACGCCGCCGGGCAGTCGGCAGGCCATGGCCACGAGGGCCAGCGGCTCGTCCGACGTCGCCGACGTGGTGCGGTGGGAGCGCGGCTCGGGTGCCCCGCGTCGCGTGGTGCGGCCGTCCGTGGCGAGTGCGGTGGCCAGCAGGTGGGTGGAGAGGCGGGCCGCGGTGGGGTGGTCGAAGAGCAGGGTCGCGGGGAGCCGGGCGCCGATCCTGGTGCCGATGCGGTTACGGAGCTCGACCGCCGTCACGGAGTCCATGCCGAGTTCGCGCAGTGGCTGATCGGGGCGGACGGACTCCACCGAGGGCAGGCCGAGCGCCCTGGACGCCTCTTCGCGGACCAGGGCCAGCACGCGTGCGGCGCGGTCGGCCTCGGGGAGCCGGGCGAGCCGTTCCGCCAGACCGACGCCGGCCTCCTGGCCGGTGCGACGCGCGGGCAGCAGCGAGCGCCACAGAGCCGCCGAACCGACGTCCATGGCGGCCGTGGTCGTGCGCAGGCGGGGCAGGTCGAGGGCCGAGGCGATCAGGTGCGGTGCGCCCCGGCGCACGGCGAGTTCCACGAGTTCACGGCCCTGGTCGGGAGTGAGGGCACGGTGGCCCAGCCGGGCCATGCGGTCGAGGTCGGCGTTCTCCGCGGCCAGCCCCTCGCCCGCCCAGGCGCCGAAGGATACGGAGACGGCGGGGAGACCCAAGCTCCGTCGGTGGTGGGCCAGTTGGTCGAGGAAGACGTTGGCTGCCGCATAGTTGCCCTGGCCCGGGTTGCCGAGCACGCCGGCGGCCGAGGAGATCAGCAGGAACAGGTCGAGCGGTGTGTCTGAGGTGAGCCGGTGCAGATGGGCGGCGCCGTCCACCTTGGGGCGCAGCACCTGGGCGAGACGTTCGGGCGTCAGCTCGGCGACCACCCCGTCGTCCAGGATTCCGGCGCAGTGGACGACGCCGCGCAGCGGGAAGGTGTCGTCGACCCGGGCGAGTACGCCGGCCAGGGCGGCCGCGTCCGCGACATCGCACTCCGCGATCTCGACCTCGGTTCCCAGCGAGGCCAGTTCGGCGGTGACCTCGGCGGCACGCGGGTCCGACAGCCCTCGGCGCGAGGTCAGAACCAGTCGGGGGGCACCTCGTTCGGCGAGGAGCCGGGCGATGTGCAGACCGACGGCCCCGAGTCCACCGGTGATCAGCACGGTGCCGTTGGTGGGCGCCAGGACGTCGCGGCCGGTGAGGACCGGGATCGGCGGCGCGTCGGACGGGCGAGCCCGCACGAGCCTCGGTACGAGCAAAGAACCCTGTCTGAGGGCGAGTTCGGGCTCGCCGGTGTGGAGGGCGGCTGCCGTCAGAGCGTCCGCGGGATCGGAGCTCCCGAGGTCGAGGTCGAGCAGGGTCAGCCCGAGGTGCGGATGTTCGGCGCGGGCACTGCGGGCGAGACCCCACAGCACCGACTGGGCCAGGCCGGGCACGGTGTCCCCGGCATCGGCCGCGACCGCACCCCGGGTCACCCAGAGGGTCCGGGCGGGCAGCCGGTCCTCCGGGAGAGCGATCAGGTCGCGCAGTTCGGCCAGCGCCAGGGCGGCCAACTCGTGCGCGGCGGCGGCCGGTTCGAGATCAGGAGCCGGACGCGGCCAGAATCGTACGACGATGTCCGCACCCGTCTCGCGCACCTGGACGCCTGCCGCCTCCAGGCCCCGCAGGGTGGCCGCGACATCCGAGTCCAAGGGGTCGCCCTGGACGGCCCAGGCGGCAGGCCGCTCTGCCGCGGCGGGCTGTTCGGTCGGGGCCGTCCACGCCACCTCGTACAGGTGACGGCCGGTCTCAGAGACGCCGTTCAGGTCAGCCCGGTCGACGGCCCGCAGTCGTACGTCCTCCAGCCGGCCCGCCGGAAGGCCGTCGGCGTCCCACAGGGTCACGTCGAGGGTGCGGTCCGTCGCCGAGCCGCCCGTCCGCCGTATCAGCGCCGTGAGGTCGCCCGCTCCACCGGGCGGCAGGACGCAGCGGCCCACCGCGACCGGCAGCAGCACCCGTTCGTCGGACGCGTCCAGCGCCGCGGCCACGTGCAGGGCGGCATCCAGCAGCGCCGGGTGGACGGGGTAGGGATCGTCCGTACCCCGGGCCACGGCGGGCAGCGACAGCCGGGCCAGCAGCTCGCCTTCGGCGGTGGTCGTGGCCGCCGACCGGACGCCCTGGAAAGAGGGGCCGTAACCGAGACCGAGCGCGGCCAGCCGTTCGTACGTCTCGGCGCTCCAGACGGACTCGGCGGCCTCCGGCCACACCGGCGGCCCCTCCCCCGCCACAGGGGCGGGGGCGGACGCCGAGGCGGTGGCGTGAAGAGTCCAGCCCAGGGCGTCGCCGCCGCGCGGGCGGCTGTACACGGTGACCTCCGGCGCGGCGCCCGTGGTGACGACTTCGACGGACACCTCGACCGTGCCGGCTCCGGGCAGTACGAGGGGCGTGAGCAGGAGCAGATCCGTCACGTCGCCGGGATCGTCTGGGCCGGCCACGGCGAGCGCCGCGCGGCACAGCTCCATCATGGTCGTGCCCGACACCACGGTCCGCCCGAATACGGTGTGGTCGGGCAGCCAGTCGGCGGTGGCCGGGGACCATTCGTTGCGGAAGGTCCAGCGGGTCTCGTCCGCCGACTGCAAGTGAACGCCCAGCAACGGGTGGGCGGCGCGGTCGAAGAGGCCGGAGGCCACGGCGCCGGACTCGGGTGCGGACTCGATCCAATAGGAGTGGAGATCCCAGGCGTACGTGGGCAGTTCGGCCACTTCCGCGTCGGGAACGACGCGGTGCCAGTCGATCCGCCGTCCGTGGACGTGGAGTTCGGCGGCGGCCCGGTCCAGGCAGGTGGGCCCGTCCTCGTCGCGGCGCAGTGACCCGACGGCGACCAGGTCCTCGTGGCCGTGGTCCTCGGCGACCGTGCGCACGGCGGTGACGAGGGAGGGGTGGGGGCTGAGTTCGACGAAGTGTCGGTAGCCGTCGGCCGCCATGCGTTCCACGGTGGGCGCGAAGCGCACGGGTTCCCGCAGGTTCGTGTACCAGTAGTCGGCCTCCAGCTCCCGGGTGACCGGCTCGCCGGTGACCGTGGAGTACCAGGCGACTGGGGTCGGGGAGGTGGTGACGCCGTCGAGTTCGTCGAGGATCGTCGCGCGCAGCGGCTCGACCCGTGCACTGTGGGAGGCGTAGTCGACGTCGAGTCGGCGGACGAACACCTGCTCACGGTCGAGGTCGGCGAGCAGGGCGTCGAGAGGTTCCACTTCGCCGGCGATCACCGTCGAGCGGCCGCTGTTCACGGCGGCCACGGAGACCCGGCCGCCGAGGTCGGCGAGACGCGCCTCGACCTCGCCGTGCGGCAGGGCGACGACGGCCATGGTGCCGGTGCCGGACACCTCCCGCAGGGCCTGGCTGCGCAGGGCGACCACCGCGGCGGCGTCGTTGAGGCTCAGCGCCCCGGCGACGCAAGCCGCGGCGACCTCGCCCTGGCTGTGTCCGATCACCGCGTCCGGCCGGACGCCGCGGGCCCGCCACACCGCCGCCAGGGAGACCATCACGGCGAAGAGCACGGGCTGGACGACGTCCACCCGTTCGAGGGAGGGTGCGCCCTCGTCGCCGCGCAGGACAGCGGCCACCGACCAGGTGGTGAACGGGCGCAGTGCGGCGTCACAGCGGTCGAGTTCGTCGGCGAACACCGGTGAGCGGTCGAGGAGTTCGCGGGCCATGCCGGACCACTGGGCACCCTGGCCGGGGAAGACGAATGCCAACTTGCCCGGTGGCAGGGTCTCTTGCGGGCCCACGATCAGGTCGGGGTCCGGAGTCCCCTCGGCGAGGCCGCGGAGCGCGGTGAGCAGTTCGTCGTGGTCGGCCGCCTGGACGACGGCACGGTGCTCGAAGTGTGTGCGGTGGTGGGCCAGCGTTCCGGCCACGTCGGGCAGTTCGGGTCGCGGTTGCGCGGCGAGCGCGTCGAGCAGGCGCGCCGCCTGTCCCTGGAGGGCCGGAAGCGTGCGGGCGGACAGGGGGAAGAGGGTGGGCTTTTCGGTCGGTGCCTGAGTCGTGGTCGGCGTCGGCTCCGCGGCCGGTGTCGGACTGGCGGCCGGGGTCGGCTGCGCGGCCGGTGTAGGACCAGTTGCCAGAGTCGGCTCAGCGGGCGATGTCGGACCAGTGGCAACGGTCGGGTGCGCGGCCGGTGTCGGATCGGTGGCCGGAGTCGGCAGCGCGGCCGATGTCGGACCAGTTGTCAGAGTCGGCTCCGCGGCCGGTCGGGTCAGGTCCGCCGGGGATTCCTCCAGCACCACATGGGCGTTGGTGCCGCTGATCCCGAACGCGCTCACCCCGGCCCGCCGTACGCGGTCGGCGCTCCGTGGCCACGCTTCGGCGCGGCTGCGCACCCGCAGCCCACTGTCCGCCCAGTCGACGTGCTCGGTCGGGGTCTCCGCGTTAAGGGATGCCGGGATGCGGTCGTGGCCGAGGGCCAGGACCGTTTTGATGACGCCGCCGATGCCCGCCGCGGCTTGTGTGTGACCGATGTTGGACTTCAGGGAGCCGACACTCAGCGGCCGGTCGGCCGGGCGTCCCGGTCCGAAGACCGATGCGAGCGCCCGTCCCTCGATGGGGTCGCCGAGCCGCGTACCCGTGCCGTGCGCCTCGACGTAGTCCAGGTCCTCCGGCCGGAGTCCGGCGTCGTCGAGCGCGGCGCGCAGCACCCGTTCCTGCGCGGGACCGCTGGGCGCGCTCAGGCCCTGGCTGCGGCCGTCCTGATTGATGGCCGACCCCTTGACGACCGCGAGGACCCGGTCGCCGTCCCGGCGTGCGTCCGCGAGCCGCTTGAGGAGCACCAGACCGCAGCCCTCGGCCCACACCACACCGTCCGCGTCGGCGGAGAACGGGCTGCACCGCCCGGACGGCGACAGGCCGCGCAGCCTGCTGAACTCGACATGCCCGCGCGGTGTCACGAGGAGGGTCGCGCCACCGGCCAGCGCGAGGTCGCACTCGCCGCCGGCCAGTGCCCGGGCCGCGAGGTGCAGGGACACGAGAGAGGAGGAGCAGGCGGTATCGACCGTGACGGCCGGCCCCTGGAGTCCGAGGCTGTAGGCGATGCGCCCGGACGCCACGCTGGCCGCCGAGCCCGTGCCGACGTGCCCGTCGAGCCGGTCCAGCGGGGCCGAGGCGAGGTATCCGCTGTCGTACAGGCCGACGTAGACACCTGTCCGACTGCCGTTCAGCGTCTCCGGGACGATCCCGGCACGCTCGATCGCCTCCCAGCCGGTCTGCAGCAGCAGCCGTTGCTGCGGGTCCATGGCCGCGGCCTCGCGCGGCGAGATCCCGAAGAAGGACGCGTCGAAACGGTCGATGCCGGACAGGAAGCCGCCGCGCAGGGTGTACGCCTTGCCGGAGGCGTCCGGGTCGGGGTCGTAGAGCCCGTTCGTGTCCCAACGGCCCGCGGGCACCTCGCCCACGACGTCCTCACCCGCGGCCAGCAGGCGCCACAGGGCCTCCGGGTCGTCGGCTCCGCCGGGGAACCGGCAGGCCATGGAAATGATCGCGATGTCGTCGCCGCTCCGCACGGACGGGTCGACCGGCACGGAGGCCGAGGCCGGAAGCGGATCGGCCGCGCCCGGGGACCGTTCGTCGAAGACGACTTCGGCGATGCCCGCGATCGTAGGGTGGTTGAAGACGACGGACGGATCGAGGGGCCGGCCGGTCCACTCGGACAGACCCGCGACCAGCCTCACCAACTGCACGGATCCCAGGCCGAATTCGGCGATCGGACGCTCCGGTGCGACGGCCGACGGGGCGAGCCCGGCCGCTTCCGCGACGGCGGACGTCAACCAGGCCCGTACGTCCTCGGAGGTCGTCGGGGACATCTCGGGGTACGGCTTCGGGGACTCGTTCGCAGGCATCTGGGCTGGTGTCCTCGTGAACTTGGGCTCAGGTGGATTCGGTACGGCTGACGCGCCGGGCGCGGACAGTGGCGTACGACTGATGGCGCCGGCGCACAGCGCGCGACGCACGGCGGGGGCGGGGGGGGACGGCTGACAGCTGACAGCTGACGGGCGTGGAACTGGCCGACCCCAGGCCCCCCTTTGAGCCTCCGACAGCGCGCCGCGCACGCCGCCGGAGGGGGAGGTCAACTCGTCGCGGGCCCGCCGACCAGGGAGAGCGTTCCGTCTAGATACGCCGCCCGAGTGGCACGGCGCTGGATCTTCCCGCTCGACGTCTTGGGGATGGTGCCGGGGTGGACGAGTACGACGTCACGTACCGGCAGGCCGTGTGCCTCACTGATCGCACCGCGGATCAGATCGATGATCTTCTCGGACTCGCCCACCGCCTCGGGTGCCGTCTCGGCGACCACGACGGGCTGCTCTCCTTCTCCTCCGCCGTCCACTGAGAAGGCGGCGGTGCAGCCGGGCCGCAGCCCCCAGTGGGACATCTCGGCGGAGAGCTCCAGGTCTTGGGGGTAGTGGTTGCGTCCTTCGATGACGATCAGGTCCTTGAGACGACCGGTGACGAAGAGTTCGCCGTCCCGCAGGAATCCGAGGTCGCCGGTGCGCAGGAACCGGCCCTCGCGGCCTTCGAGCGTGGCCCGGAACGTCTGCCGGGTGGCGAGTGCGTTGCGCCAGTAGCCCTTGGCGACGCTCGCGCCCGACACCCAGATCTCGCCGACCTCGCCCTCGGGAAGTTCTTCCTGCCGTTCGGGGTCGGCGATCACCAGGGTGACGCCGGGGCCGGGCCGGCCCGAACCGACCGCCGCCGCGTCCATCGACCTGGTGTCCGGCACGGTTGGCCCGGTCTCATCGATGGCATGGGCAACGGCGAGTGTGGGCGGGGCCTGCACCGAACTGCCGGTGACGATGAGCGTGGCCTCGGCCAGGCCGTAGCACGGATACAGCGCCTCACGGCGGAAGCCCGCGGCGCCGAAGGTCTCGGTGAACCGTCGCAGCGTCGCGGCCCGCACCGGTTCCGCGCCGTTGAAGGCGACCCTCCACCGGCTCAGGTCGAGTCCGTCGACGAAATCCGGTGTGGCGTGCTTCAGACTCAACTCGTAGGCGAAGTTGGGCCCGCCGCTGGTGTGCGGACGGTACCGGCTGACGGCGGTCAGCCAGCGCTCGGGCCGCTGCAGGAAGTGCAGCGGAGAGAAGAGCGTGGCGGTCACGCCGAGGTAGGCGGCGTTCAGGACCGGGCCGATGAGGCCCATGTCGTGGTAGACGGGCAGCCAGCTCACGAAGAGTTCATGGTCGTACTCCTCGATCACGTCCGGCGTGTGGCCCATCCGCTCGGTGATGACACGCTCGTTGTCGAGCAGATTCCCGTGGGTCACCATTACCCCGCGGGGGGCGGAGGTGGATCCGGAGGTGTACTGGAGGAAGGCCACCGAGTCGGCGGTGAGGTCGGGTTCACGCCAGGAACCGGCCGCCTCGTCGGGGATGTCCTCGGTGGCGACGCAGGTGATCTCGGCGAGTTCGGGCAGGTGTTCCGACATGCCGGCGAGTGCCGCGATCGCCTCGCGGCCGCCCAGGATCACCTTGGCGTCCGCGTCGGCGATCAGGCGCTTCATCCGGAGCAGGGCGCGGTGGTTCTGCGAACGCCCGTGCGGCGGCACGCCGGGTACCGCGACGACCCCGGCCGAAAGACAGCCGAGATAACCGCAGATGAACTCGAGGCCGGGCGGATACAGCAGCATGGCGCGGGAGCCGGCCAGGCCGCGCTCCTGCAGCCAGGCGGCGATGGCACGGGACCGCTCGGCGAGCCGCCCGTAGGAGATGTCCTGGATCTCTCCGTCGCAGTCGCCCGTGACGAGATACCGGTACGCGGTCCGGTCGGGTTGCCGGGAAGCGTGCATGGTTAAAAGATCGACCAGGGAACGAGCCATAAGAGGAGTCTCACCTGTTCGGATGAGTGAGCGAAAAGACTGGAGTTCGAAGGCCGCGTCATACCTACGCGCAGATGCCGCGTCCGCCTGGCCCCCTTGCCAGAACGTCCGTCTCGGCCGAATCCGCCCGGGAAACGACAGCGACATTCGCGCCGACTCCCCGAAGCCCCCTACGGATTGCTACCAACGAGTAACACCCTAGCAAGCCAGATCGGCTTCCCAGATGTAACTCCCGGTACTAATTACGCAATTGCACAGTCTGACGGTCGGTCACGGGGCATGAACCGAGCGAAGTGGCTGGTACGCGGGATACACCGGCGGCACGTGTGTGCCGCATCACGCACTCCGAACAACGTTCGAGCAACCCGGCCCACCGGTCGGCCAGGGAGACCGAAGGCCAAGTCGTCAGGGACGCCCCTGTTCGCTGCCGTCCGCACACTTCACACTGACGTGATGGCCGACCGATCACGCTATGACGAGCACCTCGACCTGCTGATCGCGCTCATCACCTATATGGCACTGACGAGGTGGCGAAGCCGCTCCCCCAACGGGCTGGCCTCGGACCTCGGACTGCTCGAGTCAGACGTGAAACGAACCCTCGACGAGTTTCCCGGGCTCTTCCGGAAGAGCGCGAATTTCTACGCGACCGCTCTCGGCCCGCAGAACTCGTACACGCTCCACGCGCGCTTCGCGCGAAGACGTCCCCGGGGCATCGACCCCGCCGGTCAGCAACCTCCCAACACCCAGAACCTCGCGCTCCTCAGCGATCCGGAGCCGACCCAAGAGGGATCCGCGAGGAGTTGGACGCTGACACGCTCAGGGCGCTGTTGGATTTCGTGACAGGCCGGGCGGACGCCGAACGGACGGCTCATCTGCATTCCGCTTCCCAGAGGTATGTGCTGCTCGGTGCGGTGGTCGCATCGCTCGTGAGCCTCACGGCCACGGCCATCCAGGTATTCCACTGAGCGGCACCGCAATAGCTCCGCACTCCCGGCTCCAAACTGAACGGCTCCGCCCGTAGGCCGACGCCGGTGGGCGTCGAAACCGTACGGACGGAGCCGTTGGAGCCTCCTAGGGCGCGGAAGTAGCCCCGGATACCTGTGTCAGGAGCGACGTGCGCGGCGAGACATGACCACGGCGCCGGCTCCGGCGACGATCACCAGGGCCGCACCCCCCGCGATCGGGCCGATCGGGCCGCTCGCACCGGTCTCGGCCAGCGGCGGCGTGCTGTCGCTGGGCGACGGCGCCGGAGTGGCGGGCGGCGTCGAGGTCAGCGGCGGCACGTCCGGCGTGGTGGAGGGCGTGCTGGACGGCTTGGGGCTGGCGGGCTCGGTCGTCTCGTCGGCGGGCGGCTCACTGGACGAGGGGGTCGCGGGCGTGGCCGGAGCGGACTGCGACGGAGTGGGCGAGTCCGGCGTCGCGGGGGTGCACGCCTTCTCGCCGCCGTTCCAGGCGGCTATCAGGTGGTAAGGGGTCGCGACGTTGTCGGGCTGGTAGGGCAGGGGGCCGTGCCCCTCCCCGGTCTTGCCGTCGTACGAGACGTCGTCACCGTACAGGTCGATCTGGCCGTAGCAGTCGGGCGCCCGCACCTCAAGCTTCTGCCAGGTCTGCTTCGCGTCGCCCGAGTCGGCGACGTCCGCGGCCGTGAGGTAGACGGTGGCCTTGTCGACCAGGCTCTGGTGACCGGAGACGAACCAGTTCGGTCCCTCGGTGGTGTATTCGGCGAGGGAGACGGGGTACTTGCAGCCGTCGCCGACGCTCTGGCTCGGGGCCAGCCGGACCTCCACCGTTCCGGGAACGCTGTCCCACTGGTGGAACCCGCCCTGGGAGGACCAGTCCGCGCCCACGGGCTTTCCGTCCGCGTCGACGATGCGGTACTGGACCGTGGCGGACTGACAGTCGCCGGACGTCGCGGCACTCGCGGATCCCGCGCCGACGAGCGGAATCACGGCACCTGCGAAGGCGGTCGCGGCGAGAGCCGTGAGAATTCTTGTTTGTTGCGAACGCGACAAGATAGGCCTCTGTGAAGGTCAGGGTGTGGGAGGTGGCAGAGTGCGAGCGGTCGACAGGGGCGGGTGCCATGAGACATGGCCGACGAAGACATGGCCGCCTGCGTCACTCGCGTCGCTTCGCTCTCTTCAGACACAGCGAAGCGAGCCGTATTCTTGTCGCCATTCACAACTCCCGTCAATTCTGCACGGGTTGAGCACAGAGACGACCTCGGCGGACGGCTCCACCTCGACGATCGAATGGGTGAGGCCGCCCCGTTTCCACCCGGAATGGCGACCTGCGCGCCGCCCGTCGCGGGGTCCTCGGCGCCGCCGACGAGTTGCCCCGTAGTCCGAGTTCCACGTCAACTGCCGCTACGGGCAGGGCTTGTCCGCCCGCACGGCGACGGGGTGAACGACCCGTTCGCTCTTCCCGTCGGAGGCGGTGAGCACCGGGACATGTGGCCAACCGTTCGCGCTCCCGGCCCAAAGCCTCGGCGGCGGACGGTCACGGGTCACGGGTCACGGGTCACGGGTTGAACACATGGGTCTGAAGCGAGCGCTTCACACACGATGATGCTTCCTCGGCTCGCACGACTTGGGGGGACCATGCGCACCAGCAGCAGCACTACCGCCACCACCGTCACTGTCACCGTCGCTCTGCTGCTGGCCGCGGCCACGGGCTGTACCGGAGGCGGCGCCACCGCGAAGCCGACCACGAAGTCCGGCACGACACGGGCTGCCGAGAGGAGCACATCCGCGAAGCCGAGCCCGAACCCGAAGGGGCCTCGCGCGTTCGGCGGGTCGTTCGTCTACACGACCGACGGAGCGACGATGGCCATGACCGCGCTCCGCTACGAGCAGGGGAACTTCCACCTTCGACGCTCCGCCGACGAGGAATTCGGTACGACCGGATACACATGGGCCGTGGTCGAGATGAAGGCGTGCCTGAAGAACGGCTTCGCCGTGGTCACCCGCAACTCGTGGGTGCTCGCGTACGCGGACGGAGCACGGATCAAGCCGAGCAGCGTGACGTACGACGACTTCCCGCGGCCGAAGTATCCCCGCATGGCAACCGTGAAGGCGGGCACGTGCGTTCGCGGAAAGACGGTATTCGCGGTGCCGGCGAAGCTGCGTCCGGTGCGGGTGCTGTACACCTCGACGACGCCGGAGAATCCGGCGGAGTGGTCGGTGCCGAAGGGATAGGCGGTGTCGTGGTTCGTGGTGGCTGGTTGTCTCAGGCCCACCTTGATGAGTGAAGGGAACCGGACGGCCGCCCAGGTTCAATGCCTCGCGCTTGCCCGCCCACCTGCTGTGACAATAGTCCGATGAGCGAAGCCCCCACCGCGTCGATGCCCGTCATTCTCGGGATAGACGACCTCCGACCCGTCCCAGATGCACGAGGATCGCCCGCACCAGCCGTGAAGGCATCCAACTCCTCGAAGAGCACCGCCACAGCTACATCGACGAGCTTTGGCTCGACCACGATCTAGGCGGCGACGACACCATCATGCCGGTGGTGACCCTCTTGGAAGAGGCTGCCTTCAACGGACGGCCCTTTCAGGTCGGAACGGTCTTCGTTCACAGCGCCAACCCCATCGGCGCCGAAACCGTCATGCGCTCACTCGCCCGCTGGAGCTACCGCGTCGAGCGGGCCACGGCATAGAACGCCCAGCGTTCCTTAGTCCCTGTTGCCTCGGGCCTGGCGGTCCAGGAACTCAATCAGCCGTGTTTCCGAACGTGCAAGCCTCTCCCGTTGTTCGTCAGCAAGCGAAGCGAGGGCGTCGACCAGGACCCGCTTTCGCGGGACGTGCACCATATCGCCGGAGTAGATCCGGCAACTGGAACACCAGGCGAGCCCGATGCACCGCTCGAACATGGACGACTCGGGCGGATAGAAGCGGTACTGGTACGAGCGCACGGGCGTTCCGCAGGCGGCACAGATCCGGCAGTCCCCGTCGGAGACCGTGTCCCAGGTCCCGACCTTGCGCCAGTGCTGCCGCCCGGCCGGTGCTCTTCAAGTCGTCATGCCCGGCATTCTCCCACGGCAATTCGCCCAGCACGTCCGTCCCGGCGAAGGTGGGGCCGGAGCAGACCGGAAGCCGGGGCGCACCGGGCCGAGGAACGTGCACGACAGTGCCTTCAAAGACCTGCCCGAAGCGCAGTCTCCTCCGCAACCGAGTCCACTCGGCGTCCATCACCACGAGCGCACGCCCTCGCGCCTTGGTCCAGGCCGCGAGAACTCTGCTCGGCGGCAGAGTCCCGCGAAGTGGCGACGAGGGCAGGATTCGAACCTACGTCCACCCGGGATCAGAGCCGGGCGCTCCTCCGCAGAGCTTCCTCGTCGCCGCGTCGATCATGGATGAGGCAGTATTTCTGGGCAACTCATTTACCCAGGGACCTGGAACCAGGGCACGCGGTCACAGCCACTCTCTCGCCGCTGCGCGCTTGCCCTGGCCGGAGAACACACCTGCCGACCGGAGGGCACTGGCCATGAGGGGGTCCGCCACGGCGACACCGTGCACGAGTTCGGGCGTCCGGCGGAACGCGACAGCCTCGGCGGTCGGCCGGGGCGCGGTCCAGGCGCCGGCGACGGGATCCCTGCGGTGTCGGACGCAGACCGCCTCGACCAGCGAGCGTGGACATTCCTTCTCCCCCCGGAGTACTTCCCAGGGCAACGGCAGCTCCGCCCAGATGTAGGTGTCAGGGTGCAGCCCGCCACCGCTCATCCGGTGCCAGTACGCCACATCGGCAGCCATCAGGCGGGGAACCTTGCCCGGGCAGAGCCGGTCCAGAATCTTCTCCTGGCCCAGCTCGGACAGAACGGCGAACCAATGAGCTCGGGCCGTGTTCCACGCCTGCGCGGCTTGGTTCCACGTCGATGAGTCGTCGCCACGGCGCACGATCATCGTTTCGCGCTCCAGCGGATGCCGGTTCCAGGCATCCTCCAAGAGGTCCGCGACCTGGCGCAGGAAGCCGTTCCATCGGACCAGCAGTTGAGTGAGGTCCTCGTCGGAGACGGCCGCCAGGACCTCCGACGTGGGATGCACATGCGCGACCGCAGACCAGCAGGTCCGTTCTGGCCGCGCACGCAGGCGCTGGAACAGGGCTTCGGCGACCTCGTCGTAGGCCTGCCGCTGGCGACCGTTGGTGAAGACGCTGCGCATGTAGCCCCGCGCCGTGATGTAAGCGATGAAGGCCGCCGTGTCCGGGTCCGCGACGAAGAGACCGTACGGCAGTACGTGCGCGAGCGCTCCCTTGCCCGTCATCGTCACCTCACGGCGGCGTTGCTCGTGGATCAGCCGCGCCAGTTTGGACTCCATGCGGCGCAGCAGACGGAAACGCTTGTTGTACTGGCGCTTGGACACCTCGCCGAGACTGGCAGCGAGCCGCTCAGCCCGGTCGAGACGGTCCATCCCGAAGTCGTTCTGGCCGTAAGCCCGGCCTATGGACTCACCCGCACGACGAATCACGGTCTCGATGCGGTCCGGATCGTCCCCCGCGCTCTCCGGAAGCACCGGCACATCGGTGAACAGGGTTGACGCACGGGCGAGTTGTCGCTGCGCGCCGACCGGGCAGGCGAAATCCTCCCGCATGGAGGTGTAGCCGTGCCAAACGTTGCGGAGCGAGTGTTCGGCGGCTTTGGCGAGGGCCGCCTCAGTGACCTCGTCGACTGCGGTGCCCTGTGCCGCGTACAGATCCTGGATGAGCTGGGCCACGTCCTCCGGACGCTTGCGCAGCGTGAGCGAGGCGTGCAGTTCCCGGAGGAGTTCTTCGACGGTGGGCGACGGCATGTGCGTCACCCTGTCATTCCTCGGCCAAGTGCCCAACTGGATATCCCCGAGCCGCCACCACGGAGGGCTTGCTCCCTCGATCGCGAGACTCCTTTGCCAGGTTCTCTGAACCGTCTCCTCAATCCGCTCGTCTGCAACTACGGCAGCAGTTGGGTCCTTGATGATTGGACAGCGGGTGGAGAACGAACGGCGTCGCCCCGATTCGGCGGACCTCGTCGTGGCCGGAAGTGGATGGCTCTTGATCGTCACTGTCGTCGCGCTACCCGGTCTCGCCCTGAATGACGGGCCGCTGACGGCGTACCTGATGTCAGTCGGTGGCTTGATCGGGTTCCCGTGGGCCCGCAGGAGGTTGACGGTCCGCACTTACTGACTTCGCGAACTCCGGATGTCAGAAGCGAACGCCAAGGGGCGGGATTCGACGGAAGCGCTCATGCCCGAAATCCGCAGGGCCGTTCGCCGCCATCGCGCTGGTCAAGGGAGTTGTCCGCCCGTGCGAGGAGCAGGCGGATCGGGTTCGAGGTGACGGGCCAGGGCCACCCTGGAGCGCACCCCGAGTTGGGTGAAGATGTTGCGCAGGTGGTACTCGACCGTGCGGGTGCTGATCGACAACTGGCGTGCCACTTCACGGTTGGTGGCGCCCTGGGCCACCGAGTGGGCGATGCGCTGTTGCTGCGGGGTGAGCCGAGTCAGCGGTTCCGTGTCGGATCGGCGGGAGGTCACGGAGGTGGGCGTCTCTCCGGCCGCTCGCAGCTCCGCGTCGGCCTGCTCGGTCCATACGTCGGCGCCGCATTGGTCGAACCCCATGACGGCACGGCGTAGTTGGGTACGTGCCTCTACCGGACGGCGTCGACGTCGCAGCCACATCCCGTACGCGAGGTGCGTCCGGGCGTGCTCGTAGGGGCTGTCGACGTTCTCGTGCCGGGCCAGGGCCGCGATGAAGAGGTCCTCGCTCTGCTCGTCGCCCGCCACCAGCGCCCGGCAGCGCAGGACGACTGCCGGGGCTTGCGGGTCAGCTCCCCGCGAAGCCCACTGGGCGTACTGGTCGATCAGTCGCTCCACATCCGCGTCCACGTCGTCGCCGGTGAGAACCGCGGCCTCGACATAGCAGGGAACCGCCATCATCCACAGACCGAAATGGCCCTGCCGCGGTCCCGCGTGAACGAGCGGAGCCAGTCGCGCGGCGGCGTGTTCGGCGTTGCCGTGGCCCAGGTCCGCGCGGGCCCGGGCCCACTCGGCGAGGGTTCTCGCCTGGCCGAGCCCGTGGGCGTGGGCGATGTTCAGAGCCGACTGCGCATGCGTGGCGACCTCGGCCGGGTCGCCCGCGATGGAGGCGGCCAGGGCGAGGACCGCGGACAGTCCGGCCGTCACATTGCTTTGCGAGTGCTCGACGGCGGCGCGCAGTCCGGCCTCCGCGTGCACACGGGCCTGGTGGTATCTGCCTTCCCGCAGTTCGGCGTAGGCGAGGTGTTCCAGGATGCGGGGAAGGAACGTCGGCGTCCTCTCGGAGCGTGCGGTGGCCAGTGCGAGGCCGAGGACCTGTCGTGCCGTCGCGAGGTCGCCCAGCATGAGCGCGATCGTGCCCGCTGACGAAGCCGCGAGGCCTCCTGTTGCACCCTCAGTACGTTCAGTACGGGGCCGAGCAGTGCGTTGGCGCGTTCGAAGTCACCGTGCAGGGCACTGCGCATGCCGTCACGGTATGCGCGCCAGAAGACCTCGACCGCGTCATGGCCGGCCTCGGCGAGAGGTTCCCTGTCGGGAGACACGGCTGGAAGGGCGGCTGGAGGGCAGAGCTCGTCGAGCGCCGCGAGGTATCCGTCCCGATCGCCCGCGGACCAGGCTGCCAGGGAGGCCTGGACGCCCGCCTCGCGAGAGCGGGCCGGGTCGGTTGTTCGCAGGGTTCTGGAGGCGAGGAGCAGAAGGTTGTGGGCGTCGCCGACGGGACCGTCGCGCAACAGACGAAGGCCGAGCGTCATCTCCGTTTGAGCGGGAGGCTGTTGCTCGGCTCGTGCAGGTGGAGCTTCCGTTTGGTCGGGATCCCTGCCAGTCGCTTCATGGCCCACGCGCACCACCGTTCTCTGTGGTCTTGCCGTGCCCGATGGTAACGAGCGGCCGACAGGCGCGGATCCGGTTCCGCGGCATTGCCGACTGTCCATCCAACAGGCGTGCACCGGTGATCGACTGGTGATTCCACCGATACGTGTGGGGCGTGGCGCTTCCTACGGTGCTGTTGCGCTCGGAGAACGAACCCCCGTCTCGGGCGCTCGTACCACCGCTCGAGAAAGAGGAACCCCATGTCCCGTCATGCGTCACGGCGTCGTCTCACTCTCGTGTCCCTCGCCGGCGTCGGCGCCCTCAGCGCGGCCGGCCTCACCCTGCTGCCCTCGATGGCGTCCGCGGCCCCGTGCTCCGACGTCGAGGTAGTCTTCGCCCGGGGCACCGGGAAAGCCCCGGGGCTCGGCATCACGGGAACCCCGCTGGTGAGGAACATCAAGAGCGCCCTGCCGGGCAAGACCGTGTCGTCGTACGCCGTCGGCTACGCGGCGAACTTCTCCCAGACGAGCGCCGGACCCGGCGCCACCGACATGACGAACCGCGTCAAGTCCACCGCGGCCAACTGCCCCAACACCTCCTTCGTATTGGGCGGCTATTCGCAGGGCGGCAGCGTCACGGACATAGCCCTGGGGATCTCGACCCGGCTGGGCACCGGCCGCACCATCCCCGCCGGGCTCGCCGGTCGCGTCAAGGCGGTCGTCGTCTTCGGCAACCCGCTGCGGTTGTCCGGCCGCACCATCGCCTCGGCCGGTGACCCGTTCGGCTCCAAGGCCAAGGAGTTCTGCAACACCGGCGACCCGGTCTGCGGCAACGGCCGCAACAGCGCCGCGCACCTGACCTACCACCTCAACGGCAGCGTCGAGCAGGGCGCGCGGTTCGCCGCCGACAGGATCAGCCGAGGCTAACCCCTGGGTGAACGTGGCCCCCGCGCCTCTACGGAGGATCCGCCGCCCGAGTCCGAAGCCCCAGGCGGCGGATCGCCGACGGTGATCGCGCCGGCCACTCCCGCACCTCGCGAGTGCCTGGACGGGCTGGGTCAGGACCATGATTGAGGCGAATGTTCATGAAACTCGGCGACACTGACCCCACCTCACCGGTCGGATGTCATGATCATTCAGTGGCCTCACGCCTCGGCACGTACTCCGGTGGCTCCGGGCCGCATCGTGACGACCTGACCAGCGGAGGGCCCCGCCATGCGCAAACTCGTCCACTACATCGCCGCCACTCTCGACGGCTTCATCGCGGGACCGGACGGCGCCGACCCCACGGGTCCGAACGGCTTCTGGCCCATCTCGACGGACTACATAGAGCATCTTGTCGCCGAGTACCCGGAGACGTTGCCCGTCCAGGCCCGGCAGGCGCTGTCCGTCACGGCGGAGGGCACACACTTCGACACCGTCCTCGAAGGCCGACGCAGCTACGAGATCGGCCTCGCCGCCGGAATCACCAACGCCTACCCCCACCTCCGACACCTGGTTTTCTCCCGAACCCTGACGGAGAGCCCGGACGCGGCCGTCGACCTCGTCGCCGACGACCCCGTAGCCACCGTGCGCGAGCTCAAGCAGCAGGAGGGCAAGGACATCTGGTTGCTCGGCGGCGCCGAACTCGCAGGCTCCCTGTACGCCGAGATCGACACCCTGATCCTGAAAATCGGCCCGGTGACGGTCGGCGACGGCATCCCGATGTTCTCCCGCAAAGCCGCCTTCGACCCGCGCACCTGGGCCCTCGAGGACCACACCGTTCTGCAGAGCGGCGCGGTGATCCTCACGTACTCGCGCGCCAACGACTGAGCGCGCTCTGGGCCGACCCCGCCGCGCGTGCCGGGGCGCGGGTCGCCTCAAGTGAGCGAGGTCCTCGAGGGCACAGCGACATCAAACCCGGCCGTGTGCCATCAGGGCTGCGTGAGGCAACAGCAGATCACCGTCGGGACCGGTGAACTCCGTGCAGAGCGAGTCGAAGTGGCCTTTGATCTCGGCGATGACCACCGGGTTCTGACTCGTCACGATCTGGCCGATCGTCGCCACTCCGGCGGCCGGTCCGCTCCACCATTCCTCAGGCGTCGTCCGGTGGTCCCAGGTCACGGTGTCGCAAAGGACGTCTGCCAGACCCGCCTCGCCGAGCAGCGCGGCCAAGCCCTGTTCAGTACGGGGAAAGTCGTCTTCGGAAGCAAGAGTCGGCAGGTGAGCCGGACGTGTGACGCCTGCTGCCTGGAGAGCCCTGCCCAGCAGAGCCTGGCCGGATGCCTGGGGAACGGCCCAGATAGTGAGGGCGATCCGCCCGCCGGGACGCGTCACCCGCCGCAACTCCCCCAACGTCGCCCGAGGTTGTCCGACATGGTTGAGAACGAAGTTGCCGACCACGGCGTCGAATTCGTCGTCGGCGAAGGGCAAGCGGGGCAGCGCGGCAAGCCGCACGTCAGCCTTCGGAGCCGCCAGCGCGGCCTGGGCGACCATCCCGGAGTCGGCATCCGTCGCCGTCACCTTCGCTCCACGCTCACAGGCAAGGGCGGCGACCGTGCCCGTACCCGTTCCCACGTCGAGGACCCGTACCCCCTCCCCGATCCCGGCGGCATCGAGGAGTCCAGGCACCGAATAGGCGCATAGTTTTCCAAAACTAACGGCATAGGCATCGGCTCGCCCCGCCCACATCCGCCGCTCGGACTCGTCAAACGCCCTCTGCACTACGCATTACCTCCCGGAACAGCGACTACCCCGACCACAAGCCTGCACCCTGACGCTAACCCACAGCTGATCAACAACACCGCAGGATCGGAAGCAGGTGCCTTGCCGGCTTGTTCAGTCGGCCCGGGCCAGGAGATCGATCTCCCCGACCGGGCACTGAAGTGGGCCGCATGACGGTCCCAGGCCGCCGAGCTGTGGGCCACCCCCCTGTGCAAGTCCGTGACGACTGCGCCGGCCCCGGTCAGCCTCCCTCGCACGGACTACAACCCTCAACGAACCTCGGGTGTCTTCTGGGTGAGCGGGAGAAGGCGCAGCTCTCAACTCGTCGTCTGACAAGGGGACTCGTATGACTCCAGCCGCCGTGCGCCAGGCGCGAAGTCATTGCTGCCCTCCCGAACCGCAGACCCCGTCCGCCTCGGCCGAGCCGGACGCCGCAGGCAGTCCAGGAACCCAAGGAGGTTCGCTCCTGTGCGTCACATCAACCGTGCGGCCCTGACGGCCGCGGCGCTCTTCGCTCTCGGTGGCGGCGCGGTGATCGCGGCCCCCGCGGCACAGGCCGTAACGCCATTCCCATCCATCGGCTGGCAGCAGCACAACTGCGACTTCGACGGCAACGGATTCGACGACGTGCTGATCGGCGCCCCGGGCGCCACGGTGGGCGGCGCCAAGTCCGCCGGCTACGTCTCCGTGCAGTACAGCTCGTCGAGCGGTCTCAGCACCACCAAGAAGAGCGTCCTCCATCAGAACACCTCGGGCGTTCCGGGCGCTGCCGAGGCCGGCGACGGCTTCGGCAGCGCCGTGGCCTCCGGTGACCTGAACAATGACGGCTACGACGACGCGATCGTCGGTATCCCCGGCGAAGACCTCGCCGGGCTGTCCGACGCGGGCGGTGCCGTCGTCTTCTGGGGCTCGCCGAGCGGCCTGCACGGGTCCGACAGCACCTGGCTGAAGGACACCGACGACCTACGAGCCGGTGCGAAGTTCGGTCTGGCCATCGAAGCCGCCCGGTATTTCGCCCCGGACCCCGCGCACCCGGACGCCGACCCTCGCGACAGCATCGCCGTCCTGGAGAACGACACGCTGCTGTTCTTCACCTCCGCGCCAACCGCGGCAGCCCGGCAACTGAAGTCGGTGGACACACGGGTCCGCGCTCGGGACGTGAGTCCGCTGGACACCGGCTTCGCGTTCCGGAGCCTCAGCCACGGCAACTACAACGAGGACTCCTGGGCCGACCTGGCGATCTCCGGTGTCACCACCGGCGACCAGCCCGGCGTGGGCGCCACCCAGGTACTCCACGGCGCACCCGACATCGATGCGCTGGGCGACGGCGGTGCGTTCGCAGGCGGTCCCGCGATCGTCTCCAGCGACTTCAACCACGACGGCCAGGACGACCTGGCCATCGGCGACACGGGCGTCGGCTCGGCCGTCGGGGGATCCGTCTCCGTCTATCTGGGCAAGGGCGACCTCTCCGGCCTCGAACCGACGCCGGCGCAGACGTGGACGCAGGACTCTCCCGGCGTCCCCGGCGCATCCGAGGCCGGCGACCGGTGGGGCGCCGAGCTGTCCTCCGGTGACACGGACGGCGACGGCCGTCCGGACCTCGCCATCGGGGCGCCCGGGGAGGACGTGGGTTCCGTGTCCGACGCGGGCGCGGTCTGGACGCTGCGAGGCGCGCCGGGCGGGCTGACCGCATCCGGCGTGCGCAGCTTCGACCAGAACTCCTCCGGCGTTCCCGGCGCGGCGGAGGCCTCGGACCGCTGGGGCGCCCAGGTGCGGCTGATCGACGCCAACAATGACGGACGCTTCGGTCTTCTGGCGGCGGCACCGGGCGAGAACACCGACGACGGCTTCGTATGGGTCATTCCCTCGTCGTCATCGGGCCTCACCGCCAAGGATTCGTGGACCTATGACGGAGGCCGCCTCGGGGCACCGACGGCCAACGCACGGTTCGGCACGGCGATCGACGATTGACATCCTCCCGGTCTTAAGGGCCGGGGATTCCCGCCTGCACCCAGCCGGCCGGCTGACTGCTTCGGGTGGGTTCCTGCATCTTCCGCACCGGGGTGCGGATTGCGCGCTGTGCCGGTACGGATACCGGCCTTACCTGCGCTCCACAGGCGTTTTGGGTCTCCGTCTGTCCGGCGGCGACCTTGGATCCTTCAGTTCGGACGTTGCGGGCCGCGTTGACGTCCCGGTCGTGGACGGTCCCGCAGCCAATGCAGGTCCACTCCCGGACGGCGAGGGGCTTGGGGCCGTCCTTGAACCCACACGCCGAGCAGAGCTGGGAGGAGGGGAAGAACCGGTCGACGCGGGTGAAGACACGTCCGTACCGGGCAGCCTTGTGCTCCAGCATCGACACGAACTGGGCCCAGCCGGCATCGTGGACGGACTTGGCGAGGCGTGTGCGGGCGCGGCCTTTCACCGCGAGGTCCTCGACGTGAACCGCTAGGTTCTCGCGGATGATCGTCGTGGACAGCTTGTGGTGGAAGTCCTTGCGGGCGGCGGCCGTATGGGCATGAGCCCGCGCGACCTTCACGACAGCCGTCTTGCGGTTGCTGCTCCCCCTCGCCTTGCGGGCGAGGGACTGCTGTGCCTTGCGAAGCTTCTTCTCCGCGCGCCGGAAGACCTTCGGTGCTCTGATCTTGCGGTCGTCGGACAGGACCGCAAAGTGAGTGAGGCCCAGGTCGATGCCGACCTCACCCGTCGCCTCGGACAGAACCTCACCGCCGCCGGTCTCCACGACGAACGAGGTGAAGTACCTCCCGGCCGCGTCCTTGACCACGGTCATCGTGGACGGCGTCGAGGGGAGATTGCGGGACCACCTGACCTTGACGTCGCCGATCTTCGGCAGGCGCAGCTTCCCGCCGGGTGTGATGGACCAGCGGGCGTTCGCGGTGAAGCGAACAGCCTGCCTGTTGTCCCGCCTCGACTTGAAGCGCGGGGCACCCGATCGCGGTCGCTTGCCCAAGCGACCGCTCTGCCCCCGGCTGAGGTGAGCAAGGCAGATCCATGCACACCGTTGTGGTCAGAGCAGTTCTCAGAGTTGCTTCACCACCCTGACGGACGGTGCACCGCGAATGAATCCGGTGGCGAAAGACCCAAGGAGGCTTGAGAGTTCGGCAGATTCGCTTCAGAAATCACCAAGCTGTACACCGGCCCGTCGGTCAAGGAGCGTAAGCGGGAGCGGATTTCGGACCCGACAGCCGCACCGTACTCGCCACCAACGCCAGACAGCCCAGGACGAAGAACCACGCACCCGATTCGAGGAAAGACAGGTCCCCGCGGCCTACGAGGCCCAGAGTGACGTAGAGGACGAGCAGTCCTCCCGTGAGAGTAGTCGCCACATAGTGTAGGCGCCGGACAACACGGGGAATCGGCCCCGTCGGGAAGCGGCGCAGCTTGGCCAGCACGACGACGCAACTCGTGACGGCAAGCCCGGCGGCGAGCACGAACGGCCAGGTACCGCCGAAAGGCCAATCGGTGGACCACCACGGCCACCAGCCAGTGAACAGGAATGCGAACACGGAAGCGCCACCGCCGAAGGAAAGGCACAGTGCCGGCACGAACGCGATACAGGCGACCGAAAGGAAAAGAACGCGACGTACTGCCCAGGGATGGGGACCGACGGGTGCGACGGGCGTTACTGAGGCCTTGAGCTCTCCGGGGAGCGCGGGACGGGTGGCGGGTGCCTTCGTCGCTGTCGTCGACCGGGTGGGCGGTGGGTCTACCGCGGCGCTGCGCGTTGGCTCGGCGGAGACCGTGGGGGGTGCGGGCGCCAGAGCAGCGGTCGGTGGAGCAGCGGGCGCTGGCTTCGGGCGGTCCGGCTTGCTGCCGGACGCGGACGCCGCCGCCGTCCTGGGCTTCCGCGGCACAACCGCGCCCGGAACAGCGGGTGTTGGCGCGGTACGTGGCGATATAGCCGCTGCCGGCACTTTGGCTGCCGTGACCGTTGCCGAAACGGCGGCCGCCAGCTGCTCCGGCAGCCACGTCACGGTGTCGCTGACGATCTCGGTAGGCGTGTACCCCAAGTCTCCCGCCATGTGGGCGAGTTCCCTGATGAGAGTGCTCACGTCCGGTCGCTGTTCCGGAGCTTTCGCCAGGCAGCGGGCCACGATCTCCAGGCCCTCGTCAGGCAGCGCGTCCAGCCGAGGTTCCTCGTACGCGATACGGAAGTTGAGCGACTGGGCGGATCCGGTCCCGAACGGGCCTACGCCGGTTGCCGCATAGGTCAGTACGGCACCGAGCGCGAACACGTCCGTGGCGGGTGACACCGGGTCCCCGGTGAGTTGCTCGGGTGACATGAATCCGGGCGTGCCGACAGCGGTACCGGTGCGCGTCAGCACCGTGGCCTCGGCCGCCACGGAGATCCCGAAATCGACCACCCGGGGCCCGTCGGGAGCGATGAGCACGTTCGACGGTTTGAGATCGCGGTGGATCAGACCGGCCTCGTGGATGGCTTCGAGCGCTTCGGCCAGTCCCGCTCCGAGCGCCCGTACCGAGGCAACGGGCCACGGACCATGCGCGGCGACCGCCTGGTCCAGCGCCAGCCCCGGCACGTAGGCGGTGGCCAGCCACGGGGGTGAGCCGTCAGGGTCGGCGTCCACGAGCGCGGCCGTGAAGAAGCCGGTGACCTTCCGTGCGGCCGCCACCTCCCGGGCGAACCTGCGCCGGAACCCGGGGTCGTCGGCGAGTTCCGGCCGCACCACCTTGACGGCGACCAGCCGCCCGCTGGGCGAACGCCCCAGGTACACGCGGCCCATCCCGCCGGCCCCGAGCAGCCTCGCGATGCGGTACCGGCCCACTTGCCGCGGATCGGTCGGCTTCAACGCCTCCACCGGGCTCCCCCTGACTCCCCCGGATCACTGTGCATGCGTCATTACACAGGCACTCCTGGCGAGCAGGGCGAGCCTCACGCGCCCGGCTGAAGTCCCGGCCCGACCACCGATCTCAGGCTCGCCCCTCACGCAGTACCGCTTGTGCGGGAAGGCTGACGGCAAGCAGGCCGAGACCGACCGCTGCCGCGGCGAAAGCCCCGTACACGAGCGGGGGTATGTACGGGGACTCCCCCGTCAGACCGCGCGTCATCGGGATCAGCGTGGCGACGGCGATGCTCGTACCCAGGACCACACCCGCCGTCGCCACCAGCAGCCCCTCCCAGCGGAGCATCCGCATCACCTGGACGCGGGTGGCGCCGACCAGACGGAGCATGTCCAGTTCCCGGCGTCGGTCGAGGACTGTCATCACGAGCGTGTTGGCGGCGGCGACGGCCGCGAAGCCGCCGAGGACCGCGGCCATCGTGTAGTTCGCCCAGGCGTTGAGTTCGCTGTCGGTGGTCCGCTCGACGGCGTAGCCGGAGGCGTCGGTGACCTTGCCCAGGGGCGCCAGGGCCCTGGCGTCGCCGCCCCGCACCAGCAGTGTGCCGTCGAAGCCCGACGTGACGTGGGCGGCCAGCGACGCCCGGTCCATGGTCACCGCCGCCAGGCCGAGGCCGCGCCCGTAGACGGCGACCACTTCGGGGCTGACCTTGGTGCCGTCGGGAAGGTAGAGGGGCAGTTTGTCGCCGATCCCGACCTTCGCCGAGGTGGCGAGCGTCCTGTCGATGGCGATACGGCCCCGGCCGACCCGGTCGAGGTCGCCCCTGCGTACGTCGAGGTCCTGCACCTTCGCGAGCTGCGCGCCGGAGCCGGAGATGCCCTGGGTCGCCGCGCCTTCGAGCCATCGGTCTCCGCCGGAGCCGACGGGCACGAGTACCTGCGTCGCGAGCAGGCCGACGGCCACGTCGACGCCCGGCGAGCGGACGGCCCGGGAGACCGCGTCGGCGGGCAGTCCAACCGGATCCGTGACGACGTGGTCCGCGGTGACGCCGACACGCAACTGCTGAGCGGCGACGTGACTCTCGCTCGTGTGCAGGAAGACGAGGGTCGACGCGAACGCCATGGCCAGCACGATCGGGGTGATCGCGGACGCCATCCGTCGTGCGTTCGTACGGGAGTTGGCGGCGGCGAGTGAGGCCGCGGCGCTGCCGTCGCGCAGCGCCAGCCCGAACAGCGTGGCACACAGCCGCGCCACCAGAGGGCCGAGGAGGGCGACGGCGAGCATGAAGAGCATGACGACGCCCAGGGCCGCGTTGGCGGCGTCGTCCCCGGCCGAACGGGCGGCGAGACCGGTGAGGAACCCTCCGCCGACGAGGGCTCCGATCCCCAGTCCGGTACGGATCACGCCGGGCCGCAGCCGCTCCACCGACGCGTCGGTGAGCGCCTGGCCCGGCTTGGTCTTCGCGGGCCTGCGCCCGGCCGCCCAGCCGGCCACGAGCGCGGTCAGCAGGCCGAGGCAGACGGCGACGACGAGCGGGATGAAGGACACGTGCAGGTCAACGGCTTCGGGGATGGCTCCGCGGTCCTTCAACTGCCCGAACCACCAGTGCGCGAGGCCGACCCCGGGCAGACAGCCGACCAGCCCCGCGAGGGGCGCCACGAGCAGTGCCTCCGCGGCGACCGCGCGGCGGATCTGCCGCGGGGTGGCTCCGATGGCGCGCAGCAGCGCGAATTCCCGGGCGCGCTGGGCGACGGACAGAGCGACCGTGCCGGCCGCCGTGAAGACGGCGACCACGGCGGCGATCCCGCCGAAGGACCCTCCGAGGCCGGTGAGCGTCTCCTTGGCGTAGCCGAGCCCGTGCTCTTCGACGGCGCCGCGATCGTCGCCGGTGTACACCTTGGCCCGGGTACCGGCGAGCGCCTTTTGCACACCGTCGGCAACGGCGTCGGCGTCCGCCCCGGGCTTCGCCAGTACGGCGATGGCGTCGGCCTTGCCCGGGTGCCCGGCGAGCGCCGGCGCCTGAGCGTCGGAGAACCAGCCCGTGGCACCCCTGGGCACGTCACCGGATCCGGCCTCCGCCAGCCCGGAGATACGGAACTCGGCCCGCCCGGTGGCGGTTTCGAGGGAGACAGTGTCGCCGACGCCGGCCTTCACCGCCCTCGCGGCCGCCTCGTCGAGCACGACCTCGCCGGTACGGGGGGCGGTCCCGGAGACGAGCCCGGCATCGGTGAAGGCATGCGATCCCCAGCCGTGCCCGGTCAGCGCTCCGTCGCCCTCACGCACGGGGAACGTGAAGTCCGGCACGGCCGACTTCACTTGGGGCACGCGGGCCGCCTTGTGCGTCAGTGCGGCATCCACGCGGGCGGTGTCCGGCAGCAGTCCCGGTGAGTCCGAGCGGCTGTCGCCACTGCCCGTGACCACGTGGGCGTACTGGTCTGCCGCGACGACGACCGCGGACTTCGCATACCGCTCCGCCGGCACCGAGGCACGCGCTCCCGTCTCCAGGAGGATGCCGCAGGCGCAGACGATCAGGGCCGACATCATCAGCGCGACGAACGTGCCCGCGAACGAGGCGGGTTTGAAGCGAACGGCCGCGCGGGCGAGCCCGTTGGGGGCGAGGCTCTTCACGCCGCGGCCCTCGCCATCGCGCCCGTCGGGGAGGTGAGGGCGGCCATCCGCGCCGCGATCTGCTCCGGCGAGCCGCGGTCGAGGCCGCCGGCGAAGGCGCCGTCCGCGAGGAACAGCACGCGGTCGGCCCAGGTGGCGGCGGCCGGGTCGTGGGTGACCATGACGACCGTGGCGCCGAGGGCGTCCACCGCGTGCCGGAGCAGACCGAGGATCTCGGCCGCGGTGTTGGTGTCGAGGGCGCCGGTGGGCTCGTCGGCGAAGATCACGTCCGGGCTGGTGACCAGCGCGCGGGCGATGGCGACGCGCTGTTGCTGACCGCCGGAGAGTTCGCCGGGCCGGCGTCCGGCCTTGTCGGCGAGCCCGACCCGCGCCAGGACCTCGGCGGCGCGGCGGCGGTCCCGGCGCTGTCCGGCCAGCCGCATCGGGAGCAGCACGTTCTGCTCGACGGTGAGGGACGGCAGCAGGTTGAAGGCCTGGAAGACGAAGCCGAGGCGGCTGCGGCGCAGCTCGGTGAGCTGGTTCTCCCGCATTCCGGTGATCTCCGTACCGCCGAGGCGTACGGAGCCGGCCGACGGCCGGTCGAGCCCGGCCGCGCATTGCAGGAACGTGGACTTGCCGGAGCCGGAGGGGCCCATGACGGCGGTGAAGGTGCCGCGCGCGAGGGCGAGGTCGACGCCGGTGAGGGCGTGCACGGCGCCGTTGCCGCGGCCGTACTGCCGCCGCACGCCGCGCAGTTCGACGGCGAAGGCGGACGTGCCCCCGACAGCCGCCGGGCCGTCTGTCGTCCGCCGCTTGTTCCCGCGCAGCCTCAAGGTTCCGCCCTCTCATGATCTTCTCGTAGCGACACCTCGACGCTACGCATCGCGGTCACCGCGGACCATGACGGTTGCTGGCTGATCGAGGGTGGGGTTAACCCGAGGCCGGACTCCTCGCGGAGGGCGGAGACGACAAGGCCGAACCCTTCGCGGAGCATGGAGACGAAAGGCCGAACTCTTCGTGAGGCACAGAGACGACGAGGCCGAACTCTTCACGAAGCACGAAGACGATGAGGCCGACGCGGGAGCGCACACGTCACCGTCCAGCCCGCACCGGCGCAGAAGGCCCGACACTAGCCGCCGGAGTGGCGGCCCCCCGTCCGCCACTCCGGAATCCGACCACGCCGCATGCACGGTCCGGGCAGTTCAAGCCATCTCGCCGGCCGCTCAACTCCGGGGATCCGCCGACCGATTCGAGAAGCCTTCCTCCCGGCTCCGCCCCAGGCCATCCGGTCGGCTCGCGGACCGGTGCCCGACGCCGAACGGGCCGATCGGATTGTCCGGATCTCGGCACCGCGTCCACCCGATTGTCAGTGGCGTGACCCAGGGTTCCGTTCCTCTGCCCATCCACACCCACTGAGGAGACCGGTGCTTTCGACGCCCTCACGCAATCCCCCGTTCGGGTCATGCCTTCGCCGCTGCCCCCTGGCCGAGTGAATCGAACGGGCATCGACGCAACCCGCGCCTGCCCGCCGCGCCCCATCTCGAACCTGCGCTCGAACCGTCGCCCGGTCCGCCCCGTATCCGCCTCGTGACCAGCCGCGTTGTCCGGGGTGCTCCACTCGATCCCTACCGAGGAGAAGTCCGTGAATCCCGTACGTCCCCTTCCCGCCGCTCACCCCTCGTTCGAAAATCCTCCCGCTGTGTCCGTCAAGCCCGTGGTGCTCCAGCGCCCGGCGGACGCGCGCCGCGCCCCGTTCGCATCGGCATCACGACCGTCACCGAGGTGGGGGGCATGAGCGACGCGAAGGCACTTCCCACGGCGCTGCGCGGCTGGGCCGAGCGGGAGATCGGGGCCGTCGCCGAGGTCCGGGACGCCTCCCACCCGCGGCGGACCTCCCGGGTGTGGGAGCTCGTACGCGGCAACGGCTGCCGGTTCTACCTGAAGGTCTCCCGCACGGCGCGGACGTACGAGCGGGAGACGTTCGCCCTGCGGCACGCGGTGCCCGCGCTGGGAGCCGGCCGAGCGCCCCAGCTACGGGCCTCCAGCGCCGAGCACTTGACGCTACTGACGACCGCCGTGCCCGGCCGCCCGGTGCAGGAGCTCACGCTCACTGCGGCCGAGGAGTACGAGGCACACCGCCAGGGCGGTCTGCTCCTGGCCCGGCTGCACGCGGCCGGCGACCTGAGGGGCCGCTGGCGCATCGAGGCCGAAGGAGCCCTGCGCGCGGCGACACACGACGTGGAGAGACGCCTGGAAGATGCCGGGGATCGGCTGACGGAGGCGGAGCGCACGCTCGTACGCACCCTGACCGAACAGCTCCGCTGGGTGGGGCCGTTGCCGCTCGGATTCATCCACGGCGACGCCTGGCCGAGGAACCTGCTCTGGTCGGAGCGCGTGGCCTGGGTCGACTTCGATCGGTCCCGATTCGCCCCCGTGGTGCAGGAGTTCGTCGCGCCGGCCTGCGGTGTGTGGGCCGACAGACCACGGCTGCGCACCGCCTGCCTGAGCGGGTACGGACGTGAGCTGACACCACCGGAGCTCCATGTGCTGAAGTGTCTGGCCGCCGTCGACGCGGTAAGCGCCCTCAACCAGGGCGAGGAGCACGACGATCCATGCCTCGCCGCACGCGGGCGGCGCACCCTTCACCGGCTGATGACGGGGGTGTTCGCGTGAAGCGACTCCGCAGCACCGGCAGGCCGCCGACGGCCGCCGTGCCACAGACAGTGTCCGCCGCAGGGGACAGCACGGCGGCCGTTCCCGGCGCCCGTTCGGCAGACCCTCAGCCCTCGGCTCCCCCCGAGCTGGACTACAACGGGCGCAAGCACCGCCGGGCCATGGACGACGCCACCTTGTGGGAGATGGCCCGCCGTATCCCGATGGCGCTCGCCCAGTCGGCCCGGCTGGCCTGGTCCGTCGACCGACGTATGACGCTCACGATCCTCCTGTGCCAGCTGCTGTCCGGCCTCGGCACCGCCGTCATGCTCACCGCGGTCTCCAGGGCGCTGCCCCACCTCGCCACCGCCGACGCCCGCACCGGGCTCCGGCAGGCCTGGCCGGCCCTGACCGTCGCGGTCATCGCGATGGCCATGGGCGCGGGTATGTGGATCCTCGCCGACTGGGCGACCCGCCGCCTCAATCCGAAGATCGCCTCGGCCGCCGATCTCACCCTGGTCGACCTCCACATGAGGGCCGAGCTCTCGGCGTACGACACGGAAGGGTTCACCGACCGGAGCCAGGCCGCGGAGATCGGGGCGCTGCGCGCGGTCGACCTCGCCGACGACGCCAAGACGCTCACCAACGGCTTCGTCCAACTGGTGTCCGCCGCGACCGTCCTCACGTCCCTCCACCCTCTGCTCCTGGGCGTGTTGCTGCTGTCGGTCGTCCCCAGGGGCCTGGGCGGAGTCATCGCCGCGCGCATCGACTACCGCGTCCATGACCGCACCCTGTCCGCCCGCAACGTGCGCGGCATGATGCGCTGGTGGCTCACGACCTCGGAGCTCGCCGACGAACTGCGCGCCAACACGATGCGCCCCTACCTGCACTCCTGGTACCGGGCGATGTGTGACCGGGTCGAGGGACGCGAACTGCAGGGAGCCCGACCGTACTTGCTGGTGACGCTCCTGGCGGCCTCCTTGGCGGGCCTGTTCACGCTCGGCATGTGGGCCTCCTTGGCGGCGCTCGCCATCTCGGGAGCGATGTCGACGGCGATCGCCGGCACCGCTGTCGTCGCCTCCCAGACGGCCGGCCGCGCCCTCAACTCGATCGTGCGGTACGGCGCGGTGATGTTCCACCACGGCCTCTACCTCAGCGACTACTACACGTTCATCGACGAAGTCCGCTCCATGACCACCGCCCGCGGCACCACCCGGGCCGAGGCGCCGCGGCAGATCCGCCTGTGCGACGCGGAGTTCACCTACCCCAACAAGGACGCCCCCGCCCTGCACCCGATCACCCTCACCCTCAACCGCGGCGAGGTCGTCGCGCTGGTCGGCGAGAACGGCGCCGGCAAGTCGACCCTCATCCGCCTGCTCACCGGGCTGACCATGCCGACCGGCGGAACCGTCCGGTGGGACGACACCGATCTCGCCGCCGCCGACGCCGAGTCCGTCTGGCGGCACGTCGGCCTCGTCCCCCAGAAGAACGGACACTGGCCGCTGCGCGCCCGGGAGAACATCACCCTGGGCCAGCCCCGTGAGCACGGCGACGAACGCGTCTGGGACGCCGCGGAACGCGTGGGGATGGCCAAGGTCCTTCAAGGGCTCCCGGACCAGCTCGACACCCTGCTGGCCCGCTCGGTATGGGGCGGGCACGAGTTGTCCGGTGGCCAATGGCAACGCCTGGCCTGCGCCCGGGCGATGTACCGCGAGCCGGCCGTGCTCGTCCTCGACGAGCCGACCAGCGAGATGGACGCCCGCGGCGAGCACCTGATCTTCCGCAAGCTCCGCGAGATGGCCCCGGACCGGATCACCGTGGTCGTCACACACCGCTTGGACAACGTGAGGATGGCCGACCGCGTCATCGTCCTCGACCGAGGACGCGTCCGCGAGGAGGGCACCTTCGACACCCTCGTCACCACGGAGGGAAGCCTCTTGGGCGAGCTCTACGCACTCGCCCAGGACCGCTGACCCCTCATCCACCCCGGCGGGGCCGTGTCGGACGCGGCCCCGCCCCTGACAGCGGTGGGGAGTTGGAGCAGTCGGTGGTGCCGAGGCTGTAGAGCACCTGGCACGGACACCACCTCACACACAACACCTGCGCACGGAGCGTCGGTTGCCGTCAGGCCTTCCGGGCCATCCCCGCGGCGATGAGGTGTTCCCAGACGGTGAGTTCCCTTGCGCCGCCGTCGTTCCACGGGTTGTCTTCGTCCACCGCCGCGGGTCGCCACAGCGAGGCGGCTACGACTCCGGGGTCGAGGATCTCCAGACCGTCCAGCAGGGACGCGATCTCCTCGTCGGTACGCCAGCGGCCACGACCGAACGTCTGCTGGAGGACCTTCTCCGCCTCGGCCGTCTCCGGGTTGTTGCCGGACCGGAAGTGGCTGACGAAGAAGTAGCTTCCGGAGGGCACGCGGTCACGCCAGTAGCGGACGATCCCGGCAGGGTCCTCCTCGTCGTTGACGTGATGGAGGATGGCACTGAACACGACGGCCACTGGGCGGTCGAAGTCGATCATTTCCCGGGTTTCGGGGTGGTTGTAGACGGCTTCTGGGTCACGGACGTCCGCTTCGATGACCCGGGTCCGGTCGTTCTCCTCCAGCAAGGCCCGTCCGTGGACGAGCACTTGGGGATCGATGTCGACGTACACCACGCGGGACTCCGGGGTATGGCGCTGCGCGACCTGGTGCACGTTGTCGGCGGTCGGCAGACCGCTGCCCAGGTCGATGAACTGGGTCACCTCGGTGGTCGTGGCGATCTCCGCGACCGCCCGGGTCAACGCGGACCGGTTGGCGAAGGCGATCGCCACCGAGCCGGGAAGATCACGCTTGAACACGTCACCGATCTCCCGGTCCACGGCGTAGTTGTCCTTGCCCCCCAGCAAATAGTCGTACACACGCGCAATGCTGGGCCTGGTGGCGTCGATCGAGGTGCCTTCGCTCGTCATGACGACCATCCTCCCCCGCGAGAGAACGCGCTGCCCAGCACTTTGGACCATCGAACTGCCAAGTCCTGCTTCTTCGTTCAACCCGGCGGCCAGCCTGCGCGGGGAACTACGCCATAGCTTCCGGTCGCGAGGGACGGCTGAGCATCTCACGCTCGACTTCAGCAACTCGCTTGTACTCATTCAAAATCTCGCGCATCCTTCAAGCATGACTTCACAGGAATCGCTGGAAGACATCTTCGCCATTCGCTGGCCGCGGCCGGGCCTCCCCGAGGACGAACAGGCCCCTGTGGCAGCGCGTCACGCCGCGTTGGACGCCAGAGGTAAGTCCCAAGCGGCCTTCTTCGAGAAGCTTCGAGCCGCAGAGAAGGAACACGGACCGGACCACGATCCGCTCCTCGTCGCTCTCGAGGAACTCGCCGAGATCAAGCGGGTCGCCGATGAACAGATGCGCCTGCTCCTGGCCTACGGCCGGGTCTACGTCACTCCGCGCCCACACACACTGGAGACCCTCGGCCAGGCCGTCGGCCTCACCCCTTCCGGTGTGAGCCGCGCCTTCGGCGCCAAGGAGGTTCTCGCCGTCGGGAGCCTCACCGGCCAGCGCCCCACCGCAGTCGAGATCCGCGATCACGACCCCGAGTTCTTCACCGGTGACGCAAGCCGACGGCGTTGCACTTGGGGCGGCAGCAAGGACAACCCCTGCACCGACGAGCCCAAGTACGCCGTCACCGACAAGTCCGGCACCAAGTGGGCTTGCTGCGACCGCCACTTGCCCGGCTACCTCCGCTCCCGTCCGCGAACCTGAGCGGCCCGGTTCCCCATGCTTCTGGGAGAGCTCTTCACTCCCGTCGCCTCGTAAGCCTCACGAATCGGCAAGGGGATGCGCCCTCCATCATTCACGAGATAGCCGTTTGCGCGTGCTCTCCAGTCTCGCGAGGACACTGCTTCCAGCCTGTCCGCCGCCTCTACGGTTGCACCTCCTCCAAGGCCATCTGACGGCTCACCCTGGTCTCTGACACGCAGGCAGCCCTGCCCGGTTGCGGGAACCGGGTCCCGGTGATCGCCCAACTGGTGCAGGCCGACGAGGACACCGTCCGGGATGTGATCCACCGGTTCAATGAGATCGGCCTGGCCTGCCTGGACCCTCGATGGGCGGGAGGCCGTCCCCGCCTTCTCAGTACCAACGACGAGGACTTCGTCCTCCAGACGTCCACCACCCGCCCGACCAAGCTTGGCCAGCCCTTCACCCGCTGGTCCATTCGCAGACTCGCCGCCTCCCTGCGGAAATTCCATGGCACAGGGTCATCCGCATCGGCCGCGAGGCATCACGCCGCCTGCCGGCCCGCCGCGGCATCACCTTCCAGCGGACCAAGAGGTGGAAGGAGTCCCCGGACCCCGACCGTGAGGCGAAGCTGGACCGAATCGAGCATGTCCTGGAGCGCTTCCCGGACCGGGTCTTCGCGTTCGACGAGTTCGGCCCGCTCGGCATCCGCCCCACCGGCGGTGCGGGCTGGGCCCCCGCCGGCCACCCCGGGCGGGCACCCTGCGACCTACCATCGCACCCACGGCGTCAGGTACTTCCACGGGTGCTACCCGATCCGCGACGACACGCTCTGGGGCATCAACCGCCGGAAGCAGGGTGCCGCGAACACGCCGACCGCGCTCAGGTCGATCCGAACCGCCCGCCCGGACGGCGCCCCCGTCTACGTCATCCTGGACAACCTGTCTGCCCACCAAGGGTGAGACGATCCGTCGCTGGGCGAAGAAGAACCGCGTCGAGCTGTGCTTCACGCCCACCTACGCGTCCTGGGCTAACCTGATCGAGGCGCACTTCGGGCCGCTGCGGCAGTTCACCAGCACCAACTCCGACCACCACGAACTCCGACCACCGCAACCACATCGTGCAGACCCGGGCCCTGCAGTCCTATCTGCGTTGGCGCAATATGAATGCCCGTCACCCCGACGAGCCGCCAGCCCAGCGCCGCGAGCGGACCCGCATCCGAAGCGAGAGGGGTATCCGCTGGGGAGGCCGCCCACTCGCCGAAGCGGCCTGACCCAACGAGAAGAGACACTCCGATGGCAGTAGAGATCATCTACGAGACTCACGCCACCACCACCGACAACCAGGCGGGCATCGCTACCGGCTGGCTCCCGGGCCGGCTCTCGGAACTGGGCCGCCGCCAGGCCGGGGAACTGGGCGAGCGCCGACGCGACGACGCGCTCGCGACCGTGTTCACCTCCGACCTTCACCGCGCCGTGGAAACCGCCCGGATCGCGTTCCCCGGCGGCAAGCCCGCGATCCATCAGGACATCCGACTACGCGAGTGCAACTACGGCGACCTCAACGGAACATCCGCCAACCTCATCGCCGCCCAACGGGCCCGCCGGATCGACGACCCCTTCCCAGGCGGACAGAGCTACCGCCAGGTCCTGGCGGCCACCGACGCATTCCTCCATGACCTGGCCACTGACTGGGACGGCTGCCGGATCCTGCTGATCGCCCACTCGGCCAACCGATGGGCTCTGGACTGTCTGCTCACCGGAGCATCACTGGATGACCTGCTCGAAGCCCCACCTGCGTGGCGCCCGGGCTGGCGCTATACGCTTCCCGCCGACTGGCCTGCCCCAACCCGGTGAACCTTCTGAGTCACGGCACTGGCCACCGGCGCCGGCTCCTCAGCCCGGGTATGCGATCGAGCCCAGTGGCGGGCAGGGGCCGAGCAAGGTGCCGGCGCCGGTGCGTTCGACGAAAGCCCGAGCCGCGGCGGCTCGGCGTCGCTCGGATTCCAGCTCGTCGGCTCACCAGGCATTACGCCTTGCACGCGTAGTCCCATGAGTCGTCGATGACACTGAGGCTCATGTTTCCGGTGCTGCGCTGCATGTCCGATTTCGTGGCGGCCTGCTGGAATGCCGTCTGGGCCGCGGCGAGATCAATGAGTTCGCTTTCCGGCGGCCGCTCTGGCAAGACTGGGCGGATGACAGCCGGCGCGCCCAGAGGACATGTCGACCCTCCACGCATCGTCACCGAGCACGCGGAGGGGCGGCCTGTGCGGGCCGTATGGCAGAACAGGCTCGGCGGGCTGACGTTCCAAGTCGGCTCGGGTGATACGCGGCGGTTCGTGAAGTGGACACCGGCCGACAGCGGAGTCGATCTCGCGGCCGAGGTGGCACGCCTGCGGTGGGCGGCGCGGTTCACCCTGGTGCCGCGGGTACTTGGTGAGGGTGCCGACGCCTCGGGGTCTTGGATCATCACCCAGGGCCTGGCCGGGTGGATGGCGGTGGACGATCGCTGGAAGCACGACACCGGTACCGCCGTACGCGCGATCGGCTCGGGGCTACGGGCTCTCCACGACACCCTGCCCGTCGCGGACTGCCCGTTCGACTGGTCCGCCGAAAGGCGACTGGAGCGCGCGCGGTCGCGAGCGGCGGCGGGCCGGATACACACGGCGGACTGGCACCAAGACATTCAAAGGTTCGGCACGGTCGAGCGCGCACTCGGCGCCCTCGCCGACATTCCGCCCGTCGACCGGCTCGTCGTGTGTCACGGTGACGCCTGCGCTCCCAACACCCTTGTCTGCGCCGACGGTACGTGCGGCGGACACGTCGACCTCGGCGCCCTCGGCCTCGGGGACCGTTGGGCCGACCTCGCGGTCGCCACATGGAGTACGCGGTGGAACTACGGTCCGGGATGGGAAGAGCCCCTGCTCGATGCCTACGGGATCGAGCCGGACCGGGAACGGATCACGTACTACCGGCTGTTGTGGGAACTGGCGGACTGAACAGCGGCCCCGGCACCGAGTCCGGGGTCGGACACTCCGGACGGTCGGTCACCGGTTGGATGTCGAAGAGGGTTTCCTCCTGCGATGGAATCGGAGGGTCGAGGGTGTCGCGGAGGCGGGCGATGCCTTGGCGCCACCTCGGCCCGTCCGGAGCCCCGTCCCACAGTCCGCGTGTTCGGTCCACGGCCCGTCGGAGCCGTTGCCGAACCTCCCTGCCGACTTTCGAACACTCGCCGTCGACGCCCTGGACCAGGTGATCGCTGAGGTAGCCGAACTCGCCGAAGCTTCGGAGATCGTCGCACCGACCACTGACAACAGGGGCGACGGGCTCGGGGAGCCCATCTCCCCTTGGCCGTCACGCCATTGGGAGTGTTACTTGCGCTTCGCCCTCGGTCCGAGCCCTATGCCAGTTGATGCTTGTCGGTTCCCAGTGGCTCGTCTCGCAGCGTTGGCCGGGCAATCGATCTGCTGCGCCGATTTCAGGGGGGTTACGCAGCCGAGTTCACGCAAGACCGGCGAGGGGGGCACTGGGCTGCCAGGAGACGGGCAGGACAACGTCGACGCCGTCACGGCGCGCCAAGGGCATCAGTCGGCTCATGGTGGTGTCGAGGTCGTCGAACAGGTAGGGCATGGGGCGCAGTGGCCGGTCCAGGCCCAAGAAGAAGTCGTCCCAGTGCACCAGGATGACCCGCCTGGCCCCGGTCGCGGCCACCACCTCATCCCAGTAGGTCCGAAGGAACTCGGCGGGCTGCTTCCCCAGCATGCCGACGCCCAGGTATACGACGTCGGCGTGATGACCGCGCAGCGCACCGAGCCGGTAGTTGGCGCTGGCGTGCAACAGCACGCGGCCGTAGGGGTGGGTGACGAGCACGGAGTAGGCGGTGCCGGTCTTCCAGGCACCGGCGCGAGCCGGCGGGATCAAAGGCTGGTCAACGGTACCGGGGTAGTGGTCACCCGGGCTGTGCACGGAGTCCAGGAAGGTCAGCGTGAAACTGCCGTAGGTCACGGTGTCGCCATCGCCCACCACCCTCAAGGACGACTCGGAGACCTCCAGGCCGCGCCCAATGTTGGCGGTGGACTCCGACCCGACCAGGTCGGCGCCGGTCTCCAGCGCCCAGACCGGTGCGTCGAGGGCGTGGTCGTAGTGGGAATGGGCGCACACCACGGCGGCGAGGTCGTCCACCCGAAGCCGCTCGATGGCGGCCCGGACCAGCGCGCGATTCGGGGCGATCTTGCCCATGCCCACGCGCATCATTCCCGGGCGGGTGACGAACCCGTCGCTGAGCACGGAGGTCTGCCCGTCCGACAGCAGTACTGAACTGGTGCCCAGGAAGTGAGCGCTCAGCCCCTCATGGTGCGCTGCAGTGCGCTGCTGGTAAGGCAGATAGGGCCGCAAACTCGGCCGGCCGATCGGCACCTTCATGCGAGCATCTTCGGACCCCAGGTATCGCAGTGCCAGCTCTGGACCCAGTGTGCCCGCTCACAAACGATCGAACGGTCAAGCCGAGGGAAGCGGTGTCAAGCATCCGGTGAAGGCATCAACCGAGACAAGACAAAGCCCCGAAGCCCCAGCTTCTAAAACTGCCGATCATCGTTGACACCTGGGTCTCTGATCACTAGGAGATCCACATGTCGAAGACACCCCCGCTCGATCGCGAGGCCAAGCGACGCCTGGCCGTCATACGCCATGTCGAAGAGGTCACCGGCAACGTCGCCATGAGCTGCCGGTACTTCGGCATCAGCCGGCAGGCGTACTACATCTGGTATCGCCGATAGCAGGCCGAGGGCGTCGAGGGGCTGCGCACTCGCTCGAAGGCGCCCAAGCACAGCCCGCACGCCACGCACGTGGAGGTCGTCGGGAAGATCATCTATCTCCGGCAGAACTACCACTTCGGGCCCGAGAAGATCGCCATGTACCTCAAGCGGTACCACGACGTCACGATCAGCAAGTCGGGCGTGTGGCGGATCCTCAAGCGCCTGGACATGGGCCGCCTGCCGGCCTCCCAGCGCTACAAGCGCCACGACCGCAGATGGAAGCGGTACGAGAAGCAGCTGCCCGGCCACCGCGTGCAGATCGATGTGAAGTTCATCGAACCGCTCGCCTCCATGCCTCAGGGCCGGCGCGGCGGCCGCAACAAGTACTACCAGTTCACGGCGATCGACGACTGCACCCGGCTGCGGGTCCTGAAGATCTATCCGACGCTCAACCAGGCCACCGCTATCCAGTTCGTCGACTACGTCCTGCAGAGGCTGCCGTTCCAGGTGGAGGTGATCCAGACGGACAACGGAGCCGAGTTCCAGTCCGCCTTCCACTTCCACGTGCTCGACAAAGGTATCGGCCACGCCTACATCAAGCCCCGCACACCGCGGCTGAACGGAAAGGTCGAACGCTCTCACCGGATCGACGGCGAGGAGTTCTACCGGCTCCTGGAGGGCGTCGTCATCGACGATGCCGAGGTCTTCAACGACAAGCTGCGCGAGTGGGAGGACTACTACAACTACCATCGCCCCCACGGCGGCCTCGGCGGCCAGACCCCTTGCGAACGCCTCAAGCAGAAGACCGCACCCCAGGCGTAAACGATCATCGTCGGTTGCACAAGGCTCTGTCAGCCATTGAGTAACAACCTTCTTTACGGGTTCAAGCCCCGGCTGCGCTCCGCTCCGCCGGGCGCGCTCCTGGCTCCGCTCCGCCGCCGCTCCTGCCTTCGGCCCGCTCCGGCGGGCTGCGCCAACGCGCGCCACGAGAGAAGGCCGAGGCGTAAGGAAGCTCCCGTAAACCCGCTGATGGGCCGGTCGGCTCCGAGACTTTGGGCAGCCACCATGGGGCGAGCCTCGAAGATCATGGCCCCAACGTCGTGCTTTAACGGGCAGGTCCACAGACTGCCCGACTCGCCGGAAGCTTAAGGGGCCATGATCACTCGCCCCATGGCAGCTCCCGCCCAAAGTCTCGGAGCCAACCTCTCAGCGTCGTCGACCGCAGACCGTCGTGCCGACCATGCGCCCGCTGGCCTTCGTGAATCAGTGTCCGTAGATGTGGCCGCGTACTAGCGGGTCGTGTTCCAAGATGAAGTCGGACACCTTCCAGAACTCTGACAACCTCGGGTGCTGGAGAGCAGCCTCACGATCGAGCTTGGTGCCGAACAGAGGACCGTCGGGGTGCGCGAGCCCGGCAGTCACCAGGGTCGAAGCCGGCGTGTTCTGCCCAGCCACGGGACCGACGCGGCAGGCGAACGAAACGTGATCGCCCCACTGTTCAGCTCCAGCTCCCCAGGTCCCGAAGATCACGTCTATCCACGCATCGTGATCCTTGTCCTTGTGGTGGTAGCAGTTCGCGAAGTACACGGCGTACGCGGCACCGTCAGCGTGGACGAAGCTCCACACCCGTTCGATCGGAGCTTGGCAGCAGTCACACTGGAACTCGCGGGTCTGCCGGTCCGGGCCAAAGGTCAGTGACATGCCGGCCATCATGCGGCACGATCGACCGCCCCCGAGCAGGAGCCCCGACGCCGTGCCCCTCCCGTGCCCGTTCTGTCGGCAACCAGCGGGGAGCCACGGTTACCAGCGGACAATGCCCACAAGAACGGCCCCTGACCGTTTTAGCTGGTCAGGAGCCGTTCACCTGCGGTGGGTGTGGGATTTGAACCCACGGTGACTCGCGCCACGACGGTTTTCAAGACCGTGTACAGGACACGGCTTGCCGACGCAGCCCCCACGCCCTGAACCGAACACTCACGAACCTGCCGACGCCGATGGACAGCGCGGTCGACAGAATTGACAGCACGCCGTCGAAGGTCACGTCGCCGCCTCTGTTTGCCAACGACACCAGGAACGCGATCGCCACGAGGGTCGCGCCGGTCACGGCAAGCAAGACCGCCACCTCGGACCACCACATCGCCCGTGTCGGTTGAGTCGTCATGGCGCAGTTGTATCTCACGCCCTCTCTGCCGTACAGCAGCGAGGTACAGCAACCATCGCGACCGGACCCAACCGTCAACAGTTCCGCGTGACCGTCTGACCAGCCGAGCAGACCTCAGCAGTTGTCCCGCCCATAGTTCGCATCGAGGGGCGGCTCTATACGCGATCGGGGAGAGGTGTGGCAGGGTGCGCAGATGTCCGTCGACGTTGCTTATCCCATCTTCCGCACCGAGGATCCCGCATCGGCGCTCCGAGTGGCGCGTCAGCTACTCGAAGTGGGTGATCAGCAGGACGCATGTGTTTCGGTGGCCGTCGAACTCCGGACGGTCGGGGACGTACTGCACGCGTGGAGAGCGCTGCCCGATGCTTGGTTCAGGAAAGAGGACACCGCGGACTGGGTCCGTGATCCGAGCGACCCGACTGGATTGCACGTCGGAGTCCACGCGCCCCAGCTCTCCACCAATCCCGCCTTCTTGTCGGCGCATCTTCCGCTCTGGGCATCGATGCTGGATCAGCCGGTAGGAAGCATTGAGAACACCTTCACGACCGTGGCCAGCAGGCATGTGGCAGAGATCCGCTGGTCCTGTCTGGGATGGCCGGAGGTCCCGGAACGTGGCCTGCACGCGGAGTTCAATCACGCCGAGGTATCTGTGCTGTTCAACGCCGCCACCCGTGAACTGGACGAGCGCATCGACGGGCACACTGTCCTCGTGCACGTCCGCCGCGGAAACGGCGACGAATACGAGGAACGCCAAGCGTCATGGCTGGCCGAACAGACCGGCCAGACCGTCATCGGTCCGCCGCAGCCGTGCTAGGGCCAGACACGAAGGTTCCTCGGTCGTCCGAAGCCAACAGGACATCAAAGACACCGCCCCAGGCCGTGCCACTCTCGTGCCAGAACGGACGGGGACTCACGGGGAATCAGAGCACGGAACGGGCAGTCGGGCCGCACTGCACCATGCCATGGAACCCGCAGCTCGGGCCCGTAATAGACCCACCTCGCTCCTAAAGCGGGTGTACGCGCCAGGCGTGAAACGTCCTGGCGCGTAAAAGGCGCCATGTCATCATCGGGCGATGCTGACCGAGGAGGACGCGCGCCGACTGGTGCTTGCCGAGATCGACGGCGCACGGGGCTGCGTCGAGTACGACCTTCAGATCCTGCGCGTGGTGGCCTTGCCGTTCGGGTGGATCTTCTACTGGGGAGCCGTCTGGGACGGTCAGGGACAGCGCCCTCGATTGGGAGGCAACGGTCCTTTTCTGGTGGATCGTGAAAACGAGCGGTTGATCCAAACTTCCACCGGCGTCCCCGTCGCCCGTCAGATCGCCGACTACGAACGGCGGCTGCGACGTGAAGCTCACGCCCGGAATCTGGCAGCGAAGCAAGCCGTACAGCAGCGCGGTACCGCAACCCCAGCGACTGCCCCCGCCCATCGGCGTCCCTCAGAGGCGTCAGAGCGACCGGAATGACCGTCGTTGACCGGACTGGCTAGAGCTACGGATCAGAAGGCTGCCGCCTGCACGTGCACTTACGGTTCTCTGGCCAGACACCTACCTTTGGCCCGCAGCTCCCAAGCCTGAGGGCCCTCGACTGCGGGTGGGGCTGCCGACCCGGTTTGTCGAAGCCGACGGCTACAGTCCGGGCATGCTGCCGCCACGTCCGGTCGAGGAGGCCAAAGGCCCGTACGACGCCGCGTACCACCCTCGGTTGGAGATGACGTTCCATCCTGTCGCGGAACCCATCACCGAGCCCGTCGCCAAACTAGGCGGTGAGCCCGTGTGGCTGGATAAGCCCTGCTGGCCGGTGCACCCCTCCACCGCAGAGCCCCTGGACTTCATCGGACAGTTTCCCGTCCCCATGGAACCGGGCGAGGAGCGGCGCATGGCGTACCTCTTCCTGTCCTACGACGACTACGAGACCGGTGGGGCGGACCCGGAAGACGGCGAGGCTGTCCTGCTCATCCAGCCCGGTGGCCGGGTTCCCGAGTTCGCCGCCATCGGGCCGGCCGGGACGAAGGGGCGTTCCCTGTGGCGGTTTGGCCCCGACGAGGAACAGGTGTCCGTCCAGTTCCAGATCCGGACCACAGCCGTCCCGGAGGCGGTGGAGCGCAGCCTGGAAGAGGACGGCACGGTCGATGTCCGGGACTACCTGGGAGGCAAGCCTGCCTATCCGGACTGGGCCGGGGTGGAGGCACCGTGGCGCTTCTTCTTCTGCCTCGGTGGGATGGAGGACGACGGACCGTACTTTCTGAACTTTGCGTACGGCAGCGGATTCGCCTACCTCAGCCCCGACCGCCTGGAGGGCCGCTTCAGTTGGGAAGCTGCCTAGAACCGTGTGCGGCCGTCTCAGTTTCCGTCTCATTCAGCACCGTTCACGGACGTTCAGACAGGACCGGGGCCTGAGGACCACCGGAAGCCCAGGCGCCGATGAACGCAGGTGAACGCCCGTGTACACAGCCCACAGCCCCACCCCCACAGTTGGAAAGCGTGTACCCGCCATCGGCACGGGACAGAGGTGGTGCGCGGTCGGCGCTGGCAGGTCACCGCCTGGCCATCGACGAAGCCCGGCCGTCGGTTACTGACCTTCAAAGCGTGGTGTCGTGGGGGCTGACGGTCCATGATCCCTGCGGTACGCCAAGTGCATGAGGTATGCGCAAGGGGGTGGCCTGAC
>NZ_JBIWFK010000022.1:0-111955 GCF_044763015.1 Streptomyces sp. NPDC096324
TTGGGCCTTGTCACGTGGCTCGGGGGCGGGCCGCGCCCCGCGCGCTGTGGGGGGGGGCCGCCCCGCCGCCGCGGCCTGGTGGGGGGGGGTCGCACGCTCACCGTGCTCCCGCACCCCTCAGGCGTTTCCGTCCCCCACTCGGGCGACCGGCACAGCGCCCCTTCGGCCCAACCAGCGGGCTCCGCGCCCGGTCCAGCCGTAGCGTGGAGATCCCCACCGACCCGGCCGGATCATGGGTAAAGTAGGTAAAGCGTCAGAGACGCGACAAGATCGTTCATGGTGTGCCGGGAAGTCTGGTCGGCGAGTACTTCGCCCTGCCTGCTCGACCGGAGGTCCTCCCCGTGACCGCGCCCCCCAGCACCACCCCACGCAAGTTCCTGGGCCTGATGTCCCTGCCCGAGCGGAACTTCGTGGCGGACGCGCTGCGCACCGAGACCGTGGGCGGAGTGATCCTGCTGATCGCCGCGGTCGCGGCCCTGATCTGGGCGAACACCCTGCCGCACAGTTACGAAGCCGTCTCGCACCACCACTTCGGACCGGCCGCGCTCGGACTCGACCTGTCCGTGGAGCACTGGGCGGCCGACGGGCTGCTCGCCGTCTTCTTCTTCGTCGCCGGCATCGAACTGAAGCGCGAACTGGTGGCCGGGGATCTGCGGGACCCCAAGGCCGCGCTGCTGCCCGTGGCCGCCGCGATCTGCGGCATGGCCGTTCCCGCGGTCGTCTACGTCCTGACCAACGTGGCGGGCGGGGGCTCGCTCGACGGATGGGCCGTCCCCACCGCCACCGACATCGCCTTCGCCCTCGCGGTGCTCGCCGTCATCGGGACGTCCCTGCCGTCCGCGCTGCGTGCCTTCCTGCTCACCCTCGCCGTCGTCGACGACCTGTTCGCGATTTTGATCATCGCGGTCTTCTTCACCAGCTCCATCGACTTCGCGGCGCTCGGCGGGGCACTCGTGGGCCTGGTCGTCTTCTGGCTGCTGCTGCGCAAGGGCGTACACGGCTGGTACGTGTACGTTCCGCTCGCGCTGGTCATCTGGGCGCTGATGTACAACAGCGGCATCCACGCCACCATCGCCGGTGTCGCCATGGGTCTGATGATGCACTGCCATCCGCACGAGGGCGAGGAACACTCCCCCGGGGAGCACATCGAGCATCTGGTGCGTCCGGTGTCGGCGGGACTCGCCGTGCCGATGTTCGCCTTGTTCAGCGCCGGTGTCGTGGTCTCCGGCGGTGCGATCCACGATGTGTTCACCCGGCCCGAGACGCTCGGCGTGGTGCTCGGACTCGTCGTCGGCAAGGCGGTCGGCATCTTCGGCGGCACCTGGCTGACGGCCCGGTTCACCAGGGCCTCGCTCAGTGACGACCTGGAGTGGGCCGACGTCGCCGCCGTCGCCGCGCTCGCCGGCGTCGGCTTCACGGTCTCCCTCCTGATCGGCGAACTCGCCTTCCAGGGCGACACGGGCCTCACCGACGAGATCAAGGCAGCCGTCCTGATCGGCTCGTTCATCGCGGCCGTGCTCGCCACGGCGCTGTTGAAGATACGCAACTCCAAGTACCGCTCGCTGTGCGCGGCCGAGGAGCGCGACGAGGACCACGACGGCATCCCCGACATCTACGAGGAGCACAAGCCGGCGTACCACCTGCGCATGGCGGCGATCCACGAGGAGAAGGCCGCCGAACACCGCAGGCTTGCCGAACTGGCGGGTGGGGCAAGCGAGGAGAACCTCGGTCCGGCATGATCTGACAGGACCGTACAAACACATGCAGAAGAGGGAGATCGCGATGAGCGCACCCGACGGGAGCCCGGTCGGTGCCGAACGCAGCATCGGCCAGTTGGTCGCCGCGGCGACGACCGAGATGTCCGCGCTGGTGCACGACGAGATCGCGCTGGCGAAGGCGCAGCTCAAGCAGGACGTCAAGCGCGGCGCGGTCAGCGGCGGGGCGTTCTCGGCGGCCGGCGCGATCCTGATCTTCTCGCTGCCGATGCTCAGCTTCGCCCTCACGTACGGCATCCGGACCTGGAGCCACTGGAATCTCGCGATCTGCTTCCTGCTGTCGTTCGCGGCGAACGTGCTGATCGCGGCCGTGCTCGCGCTGATCGGCATGATCTTCGCCAAGAAGGTCAAGAAGAGCCAGAGCCCGCAGAAGGTGGCCGCGTCCGTGAAGGAGACGGCGGGTGTTCTGCCGAACGCCAAGCCGCACCCCCGGCCCGAGCCGGTCGAGGACGCCGTCAAGGCTGTGGCACGCTCATCCTCATGACGGACCCCGCCACACCTTCGGCGCAACCCACCTCGGTCGTACGGATCGACCTTCCCGGCGACCACAAAGTCACGCACCGGGACGTGGCCGCCAACGGCGCGCGCTTCCACATCGCCGAGCTCGGTGACGGGCCGCTCGTGCTGCTGCTGCACGGCTTCCCGCAGTTCTGGTGGGCCTGGCGGCACCAGCTCGTCGCGCTCGCCGACGCCGGGTTCCGGGCCGTCGCCATGGACCTGCGGGGTGTCGGGGGCAGCGACCGCACCCCGCGCGGCTACGACCCCGCCAACCTCGCGCTCGACATCACCGGGGTCGTACGGTCCCTCGGCGAGCCCGACGCCGCGCTGGTCGGGCACGACCTCGGCGGCTATCTGGCGTGGACGGCGGCCGCCATGCGGCCCAAGCTCGTCCGCCGGCTCGCGGTGTCGTCCATGCCGCATCCGCGGCGCTGGCGCTCCGCGATGCTCTCCGACGTCAGGCAGACGACGGCCGGCTCGTACATCTGGGGGTTCCAGCGTCCCTGGATCCCCGAGCGCCAACTCCTCGCCGACGACGCCGCCCTGGTGGGCCGTCTGGTGAGCGACTGGTCGGGTCCCCGGCAGCCGGAAGAGGACGTCCTGGAGACGTACCGCCGGGCCATGCGGATCCCCTCGACCGCGCACTGCTCCATCGAGCCCTACCGGTGGATGGTGCGGTCCATGGCGCGCCCTGACGGCATCCAGTTCAACCGGCGCATGAAGCGGCCGGTGCGCGTGCCGACCCTGCATCTGCACGGCTCACTCGATCCGGTGATGCGGACGCGGAGCGCGGCGGGCTCCGGGGAGTACGTCGAAGCGCCGTACCGCTGGCGGCTGTTCGACGGGCTCGGCCACTTCCCGCACGAGGAGGATCCGGTCGCCTTCTCCACCGAACTGATCAACTGGCTGAAGGATCCGGAACCCGATAGGTGACACCTCGGTCACCCGTCGGTGACCGCGTGACCGCGCCCGGTGCCGCGTCCGGAACGAGGACCGCGAACACCTGTCCTACGAACGGCCACTTGCCCGGCGCATAGGCCAATTGAGGGGCCGGGGCGCGGTTATAGACCTTGGGGCGGGGGCAGACGTCGGGGTATGGGCTGGACGCACGACTACAGTGACGCAGCACGCAATCGCCGCTCGGCCACGGGTCTGAGCTCTCGTCAGGGAGACTCCCCCCACTGGGCGGGCACGGATCCGCGTGTAGGGATTCCGCACATTCTGCGACGCCGGGCCCGCTGGGTCTCCATGCGGTTGCGCCATCCACGCGGCTGAGATCCGGCCCGCACTCTCTCAGCGGCAGAGGCCCCGCTCGCGCCCTCCATTTCGGCAGAGGTCCCATCCGCGCCGTCATGCGGTGAAGGCCCCGCCGCGCCCTTTACGCGGCAGAGGCCAGGCCTGCCGGTCGAAGCGCGCAGGCCTGCCGGTCAGAGCGCGCAGCTGTCGCTGTCCACCTGCTGGTCGGCCGTACGCCCCTTGGCGATGTCCTGCCGGACCTCGTCCGCGGTGAGGGCGTAACCGGTCTCGGCGTCGTCGAGCGACTTCGCGAAGACCACGCCGTACACCTTGCCGTCGGGTGTCAGCAGCGGTCCGCCGGAGTTGCCCTGACGGACCGTCGCGTACAGCGAGTAGACATCGCGGCGGACCGTCTTGCGGTGGTAGATGTCCGGGCCGTTGGCGGTGATGCGGCCCCGTACGCGCGCGGGCTGGACGTTGTACGAGCCGTTCTGCGGGAACCCGGCGACGATCGCGCTGTCGCCGCTGGCCGCGTCCTTGGCGCTGAACCGCAGTGCGGGCGCCTTCAGGTTCGGTACATCGAGGACGGCGATGTCGCGCTCCCAGTCGTACAGGACGACCGTGGCGTCGTACTTCTTGCCCCGGCCGCCTATCTGGACGGTGGGTTCGTCGACTCCGCCGACCACGTGCGCGTTGGTCATCACACGGCGGTCACTGAAGACGAAGCCGGTGCCTTCGAGGACCTTGCCGCAACTCTGGGCGGTACCCATGACCTTGACGATGGAGTTCTGCGAGCGGGCGGCGACGGGACTGGCGGCGAGCTGGGGGTCGGGCGGCTGGACCTCGGTGATGGGCTCGTTGGCGAACGGGCTGAAGACCTGAGGGAAGCCGTTCTGCGCGAGGACCGAGGAGAAGTCGGCGAACCAGGTGTTGGCCTGGGCGGGCAGCGCGCGGGAAACCCCGAGCAGCACCTTGGAGTTGCGGACTTCCTTGCCGAGCGTCGGCAGTGTCGTGCCGGCCAGGGCGGAGCCGATCAGCCAGGCGACGAGCAACATCGCCACGACGTTGACCAGGGCGCCGCCGGTCGCGTCCAGGGCTCTGGCCGGGGACCATGTGATGTACCGGCGGAGTTTGTTGCCGAGGTGGGTGGTGAGGGCCTGGCCGACGGAGGCGCAGACGATCACGACGACCACGGCGACCACGGCGGCGGTCGTACTCACCTTGCTGTCGTCGGTCGTCCAGCTCCAGACGACCGGGAGCAGGTAGACGGCGACGAGACCACCGCCCAGGAAGCCGATCACCGACAGGATGCCGACGACGAAGCCCTGGCGGTAGCCCACGATCGCGAACCACACGGCGGCGACCAGCAACAGGATGTCCAGCACATTCACGAAGGTCACCTTGTCACGCGCGCCAGTCGAGCGGGACCTGCTTCTCGCGGTCCCACGGACGCTCCCACCCCGCGAAATGCAGAATCTTGTCGATCACTCCGGCCGTAAAACCCCAGACCAGCGCCGATTCGACCAGAAATGCCGGGCCTCGGTGGCCGCTCGGGTGGACGGTGGTCGCACGGTTGGCCGGATCCGTGAGATCCACCACGGGGACGGTGAAGACGCGGGCCGTCTCGCCCGGGTCGACGACACCGACCGGCGTCGGGCGGCGCCACCAGCCGAGGACCGGAGTGACCACGAAGCGGCTCACCGGGATGTACAGCTTGGGCAGCACGCCGAAGAGCTGAACGCCGCTCGGGTCGAGGCCGGTCTCCTCCTCGGCCTCGCGCAGCGCGGCGTTCAGCGGTCCGTCGGTCTTCGGATCGCCGTCCTCCGGGTCGAGGGCGCCGCCGGGGAAGGACGGCTGTCCGGCGTGCGACCGGAGGGTGCCCGCCCGTTCCATGAGCAGCAGCTCGGGGCCGCGCGGGCCCTCGCCGAAGAGGATGAGTACCGCGGACTGGCGGCCCGTGCCGTTCGCCGGCGGCAGGAAGCGGCTGAGCTGGAGCGGTTCCACGGTCTCCGCGACCTGCGCCACCGGGCCCAGCCAGTCCGGCAGACCGTCCTTGCTGAGCACCGGCCCGCCCTGCGCGTCGCTCGCGTTCCGTGTGTTGCCTGCGTGCTTCATCGCCACCCCCGTTCTGCTCTTCCCAACGCCCGCCGAGGCCGTGTTCGTTCCGTCATCCGGCGCCCAGCGGGGGCGCGGGCCTGCCGCCCGCGTCCAGATAGGCCTGCGGGGGGTTGAGCCGCTGTCCGGGGAAGCCGCCCTTCTCGTACTTCAGGAGCTTCTTCGCCTTCTCGGGGTCGGTCTCGCCCTCCCCGTACGCCGGGCAGAGGGGGGCGATGGGGCAGGCACCGCAGGCGGGCTTGCGGGCGTGGCAGATGCGGCGGCCGTGGAAGATCACGTGGTGCGACAGCATCGTCCACTCGTTCTTCGGGAAGAGGCCGCCGACGGCCCTCTCGATCTTGTCCGGCTCGGTCTCCGCGGTCCACTGCCAGCGCCGCACGAGCCGCTGGAAGTGCGTGTCCACGGTGATCCCGGGCCGCCCGAAGGCGTTGCCGAGCACGACGAACGCGGTCTTGCGGCCCACTCCGGGCAGTTTCACGAGGTCTTCGAGGCGGCCGGGCACCTCGCCCCCGAAGTCGTCCCTCAAGGCCTTGGAGAGCCCTATGACGGATTTGGTCTTGGCCCGGAAGAACCCGGTCGGGCGCAGGATCTCCTCGACCTCCTCCGGGTTGGCCTCGGCGAGGTCCTCGGGGGTCGGGTACCTGGCGAAGAGCGCCGGCGTCGTCTGGTTCACCCGCAGGTCGGTGGTCTGGGCGGACAGGACCGTGGCGACGACCAACTGGAAGGGGTTCTCGAAGTCGAGCTCCGGGTGGGCGTACGGGTACACCTCGGCGAGTTCGCGGTTGATGCGGCGGGCCCGGCGGACGAGGGCGGTGTGCGACTCGTTCCGCGGCGGCGCCGCGACGGACCGCGCCGGTGCCGTCCTCCCGGAGGCGGCCTCACCGGACGTCGCCTTCTTGGAGACGGTCTTCCCGACGGCCTTCTTGGAGACGGTCTTTCCGACGGTCGTCTTGGAGGCAGTCTTTCCGAAGGCCTTCTTCGAGGCGGTCTTTCCGGCAGCCTCGGCGATCCTGCCCGCGGCTGTCCTCCCGGAAGCGGCCTCGGCCGGAGTCGTCTTCTTCGCGGCCGATTTCGCGGGTGTCACCTTCTTGGCGGCCCGAGGGGCCGTCTTCTTCACGCTCTTCCCGCCGGCGGTCGTCGACGCGGCCGCGGACGCCACCCCGGACGCGGCCTCCGGCACCGCCTTCACCGGCTTCGACTTTGCGGCTTTTGCCTGTTCTTTGGTTCCGTCGGGGGCCTGTTCGCCCACAGCGGAATCGCGACGTACAACCACCCGCCCAGCCCCCTTGGCCTGTGCTCTCACCGGCGATTTGGACACCCGGCCAGCCTAAAGCCCGGCACCGACATCCGCCCCGGACCCCGAAGATCGGCCCCCAATTGGCCCCCTGCCGCACTCGTTGGGACGCCAGTGCGGCAGACTTGTGACTGATCACACTGTTTGGACCGTCCGGCAAGATGGGGAACACGGTCCCCTGGTACCAAGGGGGAGCACGATCCCCTGAGCAGGTCGACAAGGAGAGAACTCGTGGACGACGTTCTGCGGCGCGCCCCGCTCTTCGCGGCGCTCGATGACGAGCAGGCCGCGGAGCTCCGCGCCTCCATGAGTGAGGTGACCCTCGCGCGAGGCGACGCCCTCTTCCATGAAGGCGACCCCGGCGACCGCCTCTATGTGGTCACCGAGGGCAAGGTGAAGCTCCACCGCACCTCCCCCGACGGGCGCGAGAACATGCTGGCCGTCCTCGGCCCCGGTGAGCTGATCGGCGAACTGTCGCTGTTCGACCCGGGCCCGCGCACGGCGACCGCCACCGCGCTCACCGAGGTCAAGCTGCTCGGCCTCGGCCACGGCGACCTCCAGCCCTGGCTGAACGCGCGCCCCGAGGTGGCCGCCGCTCTGCTGCGCGCCGTCGCCCGGCGCCTGCGCAAGACCAACGACCAGATGTCCGACCTGGTCTTCTCCGACGTGCCCGGCCGTGTCGCGCGCGCCCTGCTCGACCTGTCGCGCCGCTTCGGCGTGCAGTCCGAAGAGGGCATCCACGTCGTGCACGACCTCACGCAGGAGGAGCTCGCCCAGCTCGTCGGCGCCTCCCGCGAGACCGTCAACAAGGCGCTCGCCGACTTCGCGGGCCGCGGCTGGCTCCGCCTGGAGGCCCGCGCGGTGATCCTCCTGGACGTGGAGCGGCTCGCCAAGCGCTCGCGCTGACGCCTGCGCCCGTACGTCGACGGGGTCCCGCCTCCCACCGAGGCGGGACCCCGTCGTCGTAACCCCCGGAGCCGGGACTCCGCCGCGGTCTCCCGCCTTGCTCGGCCTCCAGCCTCCACCCTCCGTCTCCCTCTCCTTCGGCCCTTCCCCCGGCCGCGATCCGTGAGCCCGTAAATGATCTGCGCCCCGGCCACCCTTCGAGGGACAGTGGCCGCATGACCGCACAGGGGCACCGCAGAGGCCTCGACCCCGAGGGATACATCGAGCGCGAGGGATCACTGGCGCGCGTGCCGTACGCCTTCGAGGCCGTCGTCACGGCGGCCCGTGAACGGGTCCTGGACGCCTTCGGGGCCCGGCTGGACGGCGCATACCTCTACGGCTCGATCCCGCGCGGCACCGCGCGCGTGGGACGCTCCGATCTCGACCTGCTGCTGTCCCTGCGCGAGGAGCCGACGGACACCGACCGCGCCGACGCCCGAGCGCTCGAAGCGGCGCTCGACGAGGAGTTCGCCGCGATCGACGGCGTGGGAATCCTGCTGTTCAGCCGTACGCGGCTGCTGAGCGACCTGGAGACCCACGACCTCGGCTGGTTCGTCGCCTGCCTCTGCACCCCTCTCCTGGGCGAGGACCTGGCGGAACGCCTTCCGCGCTACCGTCCCGACCCGCTGCTGGCCCGCGAGACGAACGGCGACCTCGCCCTGCTGCTGCCGCGCTGGCGCGAACGGATCGCCACGGCCGCGGACACGGAGAAGGCCAGGCGCCCGCTGGTGCGCTCGATGTCCCGGCACCTCGTCCGCACCGGCTTCACACTCGTCATGCCGCGCTGGAACGGCTGGACCAGCGACCTCGGGGAGATGGCCGAGGCGTTCGGCGCGTACTACCCGCGGCGGACCGCCGACCTGCGCGGCGCGGCCGTACGCGGTCACGAGCCGACCGGCGACGCCGCCGTGCTCCGCTCGTACACCGAGGATCTGGGGCCGTGGCTGGCCGAGGAGTACGCGCGCGTGCACGGCATCAAGGCACCCCGCCCCTGAACGCCTCCTCCAGTCCCTCGACAAGCCCCGAGAACGCGGCCCCGAACACCAGGCCCTGGACACCACGGCCCGGACACCACCGCCTCCGTAGAACGCGCGCGTCCTAGATGAGCCCGTGCTCCCGCAGATAGTCCATCTGCGCCCGCACCGACAGCTCGGCCGCGGGCCACAGAGACCGGTCCACGTCGACGTAGACGCGGGCGACGACCTCTTGCGGCGAGTGGAGGCCGTTCTCGACGGCGGTCTCGACCTGGGCGAGCCGGTGGGCACGGTGGGCGAGATAGAACTCGACCGCGCCCTGCGCGTCGTCGAGGACCGGACCGTGCCCGGGCAGGACGGTGTGGACACCGTCGTCGACCGTCAGCGAACGGAGCCGGCGCAGGGAGTCGAGGTAGTCACCCAGGCGCCCGTCGGGATGGGCCACCACGGTCGTACCGCGCCCCAGGACGGTGTCCCCCGTCAGCACGGCCTGATCGGCCGGGAGATGGAAGCACAGCGAGTCGGCGGTGTGCCCGGGAGTCGACACGACACGCAGCTCCAGCCCGCCGAGGCTGATCACGTCTCCCGCGGCCAGTCCTTCGTCCCCGAGCCGCAGCGCGGGGTCCAGCGCGCGGACGGCGGTCCCCGTCAGCTCGGCGAAGCGCGACGCGCCCTCCGCGTGGTCGGGATGCCCGTGCGTGAGCAGGGTCAGCGCGACACGCTTGCCGGCCCGCTCGGCCGTGTCCAGGACCGTACGCAGGTGTACGTCGTCCAGGGGGCCCGGGTCGATGACGACCGCGAGCTCGGAGTCCGGCTCGGACACGATCCACGTGTTCGTGCCGTCCAGGGTCATCGCGGAGGCGTTGGGGGCGAGGACGTTCACCGCGCGCGCGGTGGCGGGCCCGGACAGGACCGTGCCACGCGGCTGACCGGGGAGGGCTGCTGCGTCGGTCATGCGGGTGCTCCGCCGGTCGGGATGTGCTTGGTGAACTCGTCGTGACCGGGCCAGGAGAGGACGACCTCGCCCTCCTCCAGGCGCGCCTCGGCCAGGACGGGGGTCAGATCACGGGCGTCCGCGGCGGCGAGGGCGTCGGCGGCCCTCTCGTACGCCACGATCCCGCGCAGGGTCGCGATGGTGGGCGGCATCATCAGCAGCTCGCCCTTGTCGTAGCCGGCCGCCGCGTCGGCGGGACGGATCCACACGGTGCGGTCGGCCTCCGTGGAGGCGTTCCGCGTGCGCTGGCCCTCCGGGAGGACCGCCACGAAGAACCACGTGTCATAGCGGCGGGACTCGAACTCCGGGGTGATCCAGCGGGCCCAGGCCCCGAGCAGGTCGGAGCGGAGCACGAGTCCTCTGCGGTCGAGGAACTCCGCGAAGGACAGATCCCTGGCGACGAGGGCAGCCCGGTCCGTCTCCCAGTCGTCCCCCGTGGTGTCACCGACGACGCTGTCCGGGCTGGGGCCGGCGAGCAGGACGCCCGCCTCCTCGTACGTCTCGCGTACGGCCGCGCACACGATGGCCTGGGCGGAGGTCTCGTCCACGCCGAGCCGGTTCGCCCACCACGCGCGCGTGGGTCCCGCCCAGCGGATCTGCTGCTCGTCGTCGCGCGGGTCCACGCCGCCGCCCGGATACGCGTACGCGCCTCCGGCGAAGGCCATGGAGGCGCGTCGGCGCAGCATGTGGAGCACAGGGCCGGTCTCGCTGTCCTTGACCAGCATCACCGTGGCGGCGCGCCGGGGTGTGACCGGCGTCAGTGTGCCCTCGGCGAGCGCCCGAATCCGCTCCGGCCAGTCCGCCGGAAACCATTGCCCATTCCCCATGGCCGGAGGCTATCCCGAGCCGGGCGGATGTTCGAGGCCCCACCGCCCCACAAGCGACTTTCGCCCCCGCCGCCCCTACCCGTCCCATACCTGGGGCTCCGCCCCAGACCCCGCTCCTCAAACGCCGGAGGGGCTGTGACCGTCTGGATCCCGCACCCGCAGCCGGGAACGCGCCGTCGGGGACGTGCCGGTACATCGATGCCCGTCGCCACCGACGGTCACCTCTCCGTCCAACGGCGACGGGCTGATGCACCGGCACGGCCCCGACCCACCCACCGGACCGACACCGCACCCGGTGACACCCCGAAGGGCTACGCGTGCGTGAGCTCCACCTGGATCTCGACCTCGACCGGCGCGTCCAGCGGCAGAACAGCCACACCGACCGCGCTCCGGGCGTGCACACCCTTGTCGCCGAGCACGGCGCCCAGCAGCTCACTCGCCCCGTTCAGCACACCCGGCTGCCCGGTGAAGTCCGACGCCGACGCCACGAAACCCACGACCTTGACGACACGCGCGATGCGGTCGAGGTCGCCCACGACCGACTTCACCGCGGCCAGAGCGTTCAGCGCGCACGTACGGGCGAGCTCCTTGGCCTCCTCGGCCGTGACCTCGGCGCCCACCTTCCCGGTGACCGGAAGCTTCCCGTCCACCATCGGAAGCTGCCCGGCCGTGTACACGTACACGCCCGACTGCACGGCGGGCTGGTACGCGGCCAGCGGCGGAACGACGCCCGGAAGGCTCAGTCCGAGTTCGGCGAGCTTCGCCTCGACAGCCCCGCTCATGCCGACCTCTCGCGCTTCAGGTAGGCCACGAGCTGCTCGGGGTTGGGTCCGGGCACGACCTGGACCAGCTCCCAGCCGTCTTCGCCCCAGGTGTCCAGAATCTGCTTCGTGGCGTGGACGAGCAGCGGCACAGTGGCGTATTCCCATTTGGTCATGTGGCCGACTGTAGCCGCTGGCGACCACCGTCTCCCGCCCGAGTCACCCGCCGTCCCCGCCTCCGACAGCGCCGGTTGTCCACAGCCTCCTGCTTACTCCGGCTGCGGACTGGTTAGGCTCGAATACGTGAGCAGGCTCCAGGTCGTCAGCGGCAAGGGCGGTACCGGCAAGACCACGGTGGCCGCCGCCCTCGCGCTCGCCCTCGCGACCGAGGGCAAGCGTGCCCTCCTCGTCGAGGTCGAGGGCAGACAGGGCATCGCGCAGCTCTTCGAGACAGAAGCGCTGCCTTACGAGGAGCGGAAGATCGCCGTCGCTCCAGGTGGCGGGGAGGTGTTCGCCCTCGCCATCGACCCCGAACTCGCGCTGCTGGACTACCTCCAGATGTTCTACAAACTGGGCGGTGCCGGCCGCGCCCTCAAAAAGCTGGGCGCGATCGACTTCGCGACCACCATCGCGCCCGGACTGCGGGACGTCCTGCTGACCGGCAAGGCGTGCGAGGCGGTGCGCCGCAAGGAGAAGAGCGGCCGCTTCACGTACGACTACGTGGTGATGGACGCGCCCCCCACCGGCCGCATCACCCGCTTCCTGAACGTGAACGACGAGGTCGCCGGCCTCGCCAAGATCGGCCCGATACACAATCAGGCCCAGGCCGTCATGCGTGTCCTCAAGTCCCCGGAGACGGCGGTCCACTTGGTGACGCTGCTGGAGGAGATGCCCGTACAGGAGACCGCGGACGGGATCGCGGAGCTGCGCGCGGCGAAGCTTCCCGTCGGCCGGATCATCGTGAACATGGTGCGCCCGGCACTCCTCGACGCCGTCGACCTGGAACTGGCGAAGACCGCTCCGCGTTCGGCGATCGCCAAGTCGCTCTCCTCGGCCGGTCTCGGCGGGGCGCGGCGCGGCGGCCTCGCCGAACGGCTGGTGGACCCGCTTCTCCAGCAGGCCGAGGAGTACGCCGAGCGGTACACGCTGGAGACCGAGCAGCGGAGCGTGCTGGCCGAGCAGGACCTGCCGTTGCACGAACTCCCGCTGCTCGCCGAGGGCCTGGACCTGGCGGGCCTGTACGAACTGGCCGCACAGCTCCGTAAGCAAGGGATGTCATGAGTCTGGACACCGCCCGCGTCCTCGATCTCGACCCGCTGCTCGACGACCCGGAAACCCGCATCGTGGTGTGCTGCGGTTCGGGCGGCGTCGGCAAGACGACCACGGCGGCGGCGCTGGGGCTGCGTGCCGCGGAGCGCGGCCGCAAGGTGGTCGTGCTCACCATCGACCCCGCGCGCAGGCTGGCGCAGTCGATGGGCATCGATTCCCTGGACAACACTCCGCGCCGGGTGAAGGGCGTCGAGGGCAGCGGCGAGCTGCACGCCATGATGCTCGACATGAAGCGCACGTTCGACGAGATCGTCGAGGCGCACGCGGACGGGGACCGGGCGGCGGCCATCCTCAACAACCCGTTCTACCAATCGCTCTCGGCGGGCTTCGCGGGCACGCAGGAGTACATGGCGATGGAGAAGCTGGGCCAGTTGCGAGCGCGCGACGAGTGGGACCTGATCGTGGTCGACACGCCGCCGTCGCGTTCGGCGCTGGACTTCCTGGACGCCCCGAAGCGGCTCGGTTCCTTCCTCGACGGACGGCTGATCCGGCTGCTGACGGCGCCGGCGAAGCTGGGCGGCCGGGCGGGCATGAAGTTCCTGAACGTCGGGATGTCGATGATGACGGGCACCCTGGGCAAGCTGCTCGGCGGCCAGCTCCTGAAGGACGTGCAGACGTTCGTCTCGGCCATGGACACCACGTTCGGCGGTTTCCGTACGCGGGCCGACGCCACGTACAAGCTGCTCCAGGCGCCCGGCACCGCGTTCCTGGTGGTGGCGGCGCCCGAGCGGGACGCGCTGCGCGAGGCCGCGTACTTCGTGCAGCGGCTGGCCGCGGAGGAGATGCCGTTCGCCGGGCTGGTGCTCAACCGGGTGCACGGCAGCGGGGCCGCCCAGCTCTCCGCCGAGCGCGCGCTCTCCGCCGCGGAGGATCTGGATTCCGCCGACGCGGAGAACCCGGAAGCCGCGGAGAACCCCGAGGCCAACGCCGCGGAGGATCCGGGAGCCGCCGGTTCGGAGGAACCCGAAGCCGCCGCCGTAGAAAATCTTGCCGAAGCCCGCATTGTGGATCAGGCGGACGGGAAGGCTGGACTTCGTAACTCTCCTGACACGTACGGCAGTTCAGAATCACCGGCTTCCGGCACATCAGCTCCTGACGAAGGCTCCCCCGCCACCACGGACAGGACCGCCGGCACGGACGACACCACCGCTACGGACAGGACCGCCGCCACGGACCCCGAGCGATCCATCGACCAACTCACCGCAGGCCTGCTGAGGCTCCACGCCGAGCGCATGCAGTTGCTCTCCCGCGAGCAGCGCACGCGTGACCGCTTCGCCGCGCGACACCCCGAGGTGCCGGTGGCCGAAGTGGCCGCGCTGCCCGGCGACGTCCACGATCTCGTGGGGCTGCGGGACATCGGGAACCGGCTCGCGGCCCACCGGCCGGAGCTGCCCGAAAGCTGAGCGCGGAGACCCTTGGGGGGCCTTGGCCGAGTCCAGAGACCCCCGAGGGGCCGCTTCAGGCCCCACCCTGCCCCCTCGGCCGCCGAGCGGGCCGGGAGGGCCCGCACGAGCCCGAGAGACCCTAGAGCGGCGTTCTGGCGTCCTGGCCGCGATGGGGCGAACTCCCCTCAGCCCACCGCCGCGTAGCGCTCGTACACCTCTTCCTCGTCGAGGGGCAGCAGGCCCGCCCCGCGCTCGTACTCCGTACGCGCGGTCTCGAGCAGGCGCCGCCACGAGGTGACGGTCGGCCGCCGGCGCAGCAATGCGCGGCGCTCACGCTCGGTCATGCCACCCCACACGCCGAATTCGACGCGGTTGTCGAGCGCATCGGCGAGGCACTCCGTGCGAACCGGACATCCGGTGCACACTGCCTTGGCCCTGTTCTGCGCTGCTCCTTGAACGAACAGTTCATCTGGATCGGTAGTGCGGCAGGCCGCCTGCGCACTCCAGTCGGTTACCCAGCCCATACCGGCGCCGTCCTCTCCCGAATCGAGGCTCCCCCACGGCGGCAGCGGCATATTCACCGCCGCCAGTTGAGGACGTTACGGAAGGTGGGCACAGCGCAACACCCCCTTCGGGCCCAATCTTGAATGGCCCGAACGGACTATGCGTAAGCGGCAGATCACCCGGGGGAGTGAGCCGAGGACATGCGCGACCATCCCGGCAAACCGGGACAGTTGGGTCGAGTCACAACGGACGCCCCGTGACACACAAGGCTGATTCGGACACGCACTCCACAAGAGTGCGGAACCTCCGGAACGATTCGGGGTCGCCGGACGTATTGATACGTGGCCGCACTGCTGTGACAGTTGTGAGCAGCTTAGGCCAAGGCATATACGCGTGTCCGGCGAATGAGAACGTAGGCTGCCCTCATGCCAAAGAAGCGCTCGGGCGGTGGTCTGTCCCCTACGCAGCAGGCCGCCAAGTTCCTCGGTGTCAGCGTGCTCGCGGGCGCCGTCATGGCCGGAATCGCGCTGCCCGCCGCGGGCGCGCTCGGTCTGGCGGCCAAGGGGTCGGTCCAGGGATTCGACGATATTCCGGACAATCTGAAAAGTCCGTCGCTGAGTCAGCGGACCACGATCCTGGACAGCAAGGGCGGTCAGATCGCGACCGTCTACTCGCGCGACCGCACGGTGGTCGACCTCAAGGCCATCTCGCCGTACATGCAGAAGGCGATCGTCGCGATCGAGGACTCGCGCTTCTACCAGCACGGCGCGATCGACCTGAAGGGCATTCTGCGCGCGGTCAACCAGAACGCGCAGAACGGCGGGGTGGCCCAGGGCGCCTCCACCCTGACCCAGCAGCTCGTGAAGAACTACTTCGTGGAAGAGGCCGGCGACGACCCGACGAAGGTCGCCGAGGCCACCCAGCAGACCATCGGCCGCAAGATCCGCGAGCTCAAGTACGCGATCCAGCTCGAAGAGAAGCTGGGCAAGAAGAAGATCCTCGAGAACTACCTGAACATCACGTTCTTCGGGGAGCAGGCGTACGGCGTCGAGGCCGCCTCCCAGCGCTACTTCTCCAAGCCCGCCAAGGACCTGAACCTCCAGGAGTCCGCACTGCTCGCGGGCATCGTCCAGTCGCCGAGCCGGTACGACCCGGTCAACGACGAGGAGGAGGCCGTCAAGCGCCGCAACACCGTGCTGCAGCGCATGGCCGAGGTGCACGACATCTCCCAGGATCAGGCCGACGCCGCCAAGGCCACGAAGCTCGGGCTGCACGTCAGCCAGCCGAAGAACGGCTGCATCACGGCGATCAAGGGTGCCAGCTTCTTCTGCAAGTACGTGGAGAAGGTCTTCCTGAGCGACCCCGTCTTCGGCAAGACCAAGGAGGAGCGGGCGAAGGTCTGGAACCAGGGCGGCCTGACGATCCGTACGACGCTCGACCCGCAGTCCCAGGCGTCGATCCAGGCGTCGCTGAAGGATCACGTCTACAAGTCCGACAAGGTCGCCGCGGCGGCCACCCTCGTCGAGCCCGGCACCGGGAAGATCCTCGGTATGGGCCAGTCGAAGCCGTACGGCTACGGGAAGAACGAGACCGAGTACAACTACTCGGTCAACTACGACATGGGCGGCTCGAACTACGGCTTCCCGACCGGTTCGACGTTCAAGCCGTTCGTGGCCGCGGCGGCGCTGGAGCAGGGCCGGCCGGCAACGCAGGAGTACTCCTCGCCGAACAAGATGCCGTACCCCAGCCCGGTGCAGACCTGCGGCAGCAAGCCGTGGACGAACCAGGGGAACGAGCAGGTCCCGAACGAGAGCGCGTCCGAGCAGGGCCCGTATCAGCTGAAGGAGGCGATGGCCAAGTCGGTCAACACCTACTTCGTGCAGATGATCTCCGACATCGGCCTGTGCCCGGTGATGAACCAGATCGACAAGCTCGGCGTGGTCCAGGGCAACGGCGACAAGCTCCCCGAGGTGCCCGCCATCGCCCTGGGCGCCAAGGGCATCTCGCCGCTCACGATGGCCACGGCCTACGCCGCCTTCGCCTCCCGCGGCATGTACTGCACGCCGGTCGCCATCGAGTCGATCAGCCAGCAGATCGGCGGCCACGAGAAGTCCCTGGACGTGCCCAAGTCGACCTGCTCGCGGGCCATGTCCGAGACGACCGCGGACACCGTCAACAGCCTGCTGAGCGGTGTGATCGACTCCGGTACGGGCCAGCAGGCCGGTCTCACCGACCGCGCCAACGCCGGTAAGACGGGTACGACGGACGAGCGCAAGAACGCCTGGTTCGTCGGCTACACGCCGAACCTGTCCGGCGCCGTCTGGGTCGGCAGCGCCTCCCAGCGGGTCCAGATGCGGGGCATCCAGATCGGCGGCGTCTGGCACGACAAGGTGTACGGCGGTCAGGTCCCCGGTCCGATCTGGCGGGACCTGATGACGGGCGCGCTCTCGGGCAAGGACGCCCCGTCCTTCAACCTGGTCAACATTCCCGACCCCGAGAAGGACAAGGGCAAGGGCCAGGACGACAACAACAAGGGCCGCGGCCGCCACGGTGGCAGGGGGAACGACAACACCACCGGCAACACCATCACCGGTCAGAGCGACGGCGGAGTAACGTTCCCGACGCCTTCCGTCTCCTTCCCGGACGGATGGATCCAGGGCAACACGAACAGCGGCAACACGAACAGCGGCAATGGAAACGGCGGCCAACGCTGAGGCGTAGCCCGTAGTCCGTAACCCGTAGTCCGTACGCCTTCGCGTGTACGCGGGAACGCCCCGTGGGCCAGGAGTCGATCCTGGCCCACGGGGCGTTCGGCATAAGGGGTGTTGCTGTCGCGTGGCGGGCCGCCGTGACGTGACGCACGAGGTTGGCGGGGCGGCGCAATCGCATCGTCCACCGCCGGGACGTACGACGTCGGCGGTCCGGACCCGATGGCCCGCACCCGCCGGGGCGTACGACGTCCACGGGGCGGGCGCCATGGCGACCGCCTTGGGACGGGCAACCCTCAGGATGACCACCGACCGGCCGCCGCTGGCACCGGCGAGTGCACCATCGAGTCGACCGGAACCGGAACCGGATCTGAACGGGATTCGGACCCCGAACCGGAACCGGATCTTGAACGGGATGTGGATCCGGAACCGGGGACGGCGTCAGCCCGTGAGCAACTGCTTCACGACGGCGGCGACACGGCCGCCCTCGGCCTGTCCGGCCACCTTCGGGTTCACGATCTTCATGACCGCGCCCATCGCGCGCGGACCCTCGGCGCCGGCCGCCCTGGCCTCCTCGACGGCCTGGGCGACGATCTGCCGAAGCTCGTCGTCGGAAAGCTGCTTGGGCAGATACACCGCGAGCACCTCGCCCTCGGCCCGCTCACGCTCGGCCGACTCGGGGCGACCGCCCTGCGCGAAGGCCTCGGCCGCCTCACGACGCTTCTTCGCCTCGCGGGCGATCACCTTCTGCACTTCCTCGTCGGAGAGTTCGCGCTTGGTCTTGCCCGCGACCTCCTCATTGGTGATCGCGGAGAGGGTCAGCCGGATCGTCGAGGAGCGGAGCTCGTCGCGCCCCTTGATCGCGGCGTTGAGGTCTTCCTGCAACTTCGACTTGAGCGTGGTCATGGTTTATTCATAGCCTTTTGTCATGGACCCGGTCAACGAGATATCGCAGGTCACAAGCGACTCGGCACGCTTCCGCAAGTTGGCCCGGATGACCGAAACTCAAAAGGCCCGACGACGCGGAAGTACCGACTGGACGGGAGAACCGGCGGCGATCTACTGCCGGATCTCCCACGTGAACGATGACGACCAAACGGGCGTCGACCGACAAGAGCGTATCTGCCGCGACATCGCGGAGCGGCTCGGTGTCACCGTCAGCCACGACATGATCTACGTGGACAACAACCGATCAGCTTGGCAGCGCAACCGGAAGCGCACGGGCTGGGACGAGTTGTTGGAGGCCGCGCGGTCCGGCCATGTCCGCCACATCCTGACGTACCACCCCGACCGCCTGATGCGTCAGCCCCGCGATCTCGAAGAGCTTTTACAGATCGCGGACGACCACAACATCACCTTGCACGGCGAGGCCAACCAACGCGATCTCGCGGACCCCGATGACCGCTTCTCCTCCGCATCGAGATGACACCTCCCGACGGCTCAAGGACGCGCTGATCGAGCGCCTTCGCCGCCGTGATCATCAAGGCGAGGTCGACCAAGGGCAGGCACTTCGACTTCGGGCCGGTGGAGATCGAGCCGAACCCTTTGGCGGTGACATAAGCCCGTTTCGAGGCTCCCCGGCCGAACTTACTATGGGAAAGCGGATGAGCTGTCATGCAACCGTGAAAGAGAAACTATTTCCGGAATCAGTCAGTCCACTCTCAAACCTCCCTCAATTCCATTGAGCGATGCACCGTACAGCCACTAGGTTCTTACTCGTTCGCCAGAACGGGAACACAGGCCGAGAGATACAGGCCGAGACCTAGGGGGAATAATGAATCGGACAGCACGGATTGGCGCGCTCATCGGTGCAGTAGCCGTGAGTACGGGCTTAGCAGTTACTCCGGCCGCAGCCCAGGACGAGACAATGACTCCCCACGCAAGTCCCGTCACTCAATTCTTTGAGCCTGGAGCCGAGATACCCGACAACCTCTCCAAGCCTGGAGCCAGGTTGATAGTCAAGCACAACGCCGATTACGCGCGGCCACTCTCGACCGTTTCACCTCGGGCGGTATCAAATCTCGGTGAGTCGTGCAGCACACAAGTAATTTCGAAGACTTCCGGAAACGGCAAGACCACCCTGGTGCTGTCCGTCAGTAAGGAGCGGTCGGTCCAGCTCAGCGGGAGCGCCGGCATCGCTAAAGGCCTAATCTCTGCCAATGTAGGCTTTGATGTGACAAACACCTACAAAGTTACGGATGAAACTCGCTACGAGGTGCCCAGAGGCAAGCATGGGAATATTGAAGCGTACACTCTCTTTCAGCACTATCTGGTCAAGTTCAGGGACATGCGGAGCATTCCTCACGTAGTCGACGTATATAAGCCTATCGGCGTATGCTTCAATCAGTGGCTAGACTAGTCAGTCTAAATTTCCGGTGTGAAAGGGTGGCCCCATGGCGCAGGTTTTTCGAAGGCTGACCTTAGGGGCCACCCTTCCGCTCTTGTGCGTCGCATGCACTTCAGGAAGCGGAGACAGGGCTACGCACGAACCATCGGCTCCCCAATTCACGCAGCTAAGTCGACTTGATTCGATCGACGCGACCGAAGAAAAGGTCATTTCGGCGGATGAGTTCCCTTCAGATTCTCACACCCCTAAGGTGATAGGCGAGGTCCGAAAAGGCCCTTACCGCCTGGTCGCATATATCCAGGGAGACTCCTGCGGCCTTCGGGTGACTGACGCGGCGAAGCCGAAACGATCGTTGCTTCATATCACTTCGGCATGGCCGGAGAATGATTCAGGCGGGAGCGCAAAATACCCTGCCGGCCCGTACAATTTCGCTTCGGCAGGTACGAGTGGATCTGCGATGTGGGCTTCGCTTGGGTGTAGCAAGTCGGCGATGGTGATCGATTACTCATCTCGGACTCGTGGATCAGCGTCTGATCAACGCGGAAGTGTTTCGCTCAAAGAGCACCCCCAGGATCCGGGAGCTCTCACTTTGATCATCGGTCCGCGAGAAGCCCGCGAAAAAATCCTGCCCCGGACCTAGCAGCGACCACCGGCGGCTGATGCAAGCGGGCGGTGGGACGACTTTGGGCCGGAACTGCTTCAGCACGATTGATCATGGCTCCGGTGGCCGCGGTGGCCCGACGCGTGGGCCCATGCCCGCAGCGACAGCCGATCGAGCTCGCCAAGCCGCCCGAGACGCCGGCACGTACCCATGAGGGCCCGTGCGTGCGCCGGCACGGGGGGCAGATCCAGTTCCCCGTACGAGGTGATCGACCGGTCCGTACCGCCACCGCGCACACCCTCGACGGTCTTGGACAGGTACTTCGCCATGTACGCGGCCGCGGCCTGATCACTAACGGGCGTCATCTCACGGAGCCTTGGCTGTCGTCATACCGTCAGGTGTCGCAGGTGCGGTGATGTGGACGCCTGTTGATTTCCCGGCGCACCCGGCCAACGCCCGAAGGGCCGTGCTGGGATGCCGTCTCCGCAGACCCCGAACGGGGCGCTTTCGGACTGTCCACAGGCGGTGATGAGCGCTCAGCGGAGTCTGACACGATGGGCGTATGCGCGCGCGATACGGAGTACCCCTGGGAATCACGGCGGTGGGCGCCGCCGGACTGCTGTACTCGGCGGGGTTCGAGGCCCGTTCCTTCCGCCTGCGGCGGGTGACTGTCCCGGTTCTGCCTCCGGGGATGCGGCCGCTGCGCATTCTTCAGGTCTCCGACATCCACATGGTGAGCGGACAGCGCAAGAAGCAGCGCTGGCTTCGCTCCCTGGCCGGCCTGCGCCCCGACTTCGTGATCAACACCGGGGACAACCTCTCGGACCCGGAGGGCGTGCCTGAGGTGCTGGACGCGCTCGGCCCCCTGATGGATTTCCCGGGCGCCTACGTCTTCGGTTCGAACGACTACTACGGCCCCACACTCCGCAACCCCGCCCGCTACTTGTTCGAGAAGACGGCGGGCCGTCACGGGCTGAACGGCAACAAGCCGGTCGTGGGCGCCGTCCACAACCCGTGGGAGGACCTGCGCGACGGTTTCGACACCGCGGGCTGGCTGAACCTGACGAACACCCGGGGGACACTGAAGATCGAGGGCTCGGAGATCGAGCTGACGGGCCTCGACGACCCGCACATCAAGCGCGACCGCTACGCGCGCGTGGCCGGCGGGCCGTCCGAGTCCGCCGACTTCTCGATGGGCATCGTGCACGCCCCGTACCTGCGCAGCCTGGACGCCTTCACCGCCGACGGCTACCCCCTCATCCTGGCGGGCCACACCCATGGCGGCCAGATCTGCCTCCCCTTCTACGGCGCCTTCGTCACCAACTGCGACCTGGACACGGACCGCGTCAAGGGACTCTCCAGGCATACGGCGGAGGGCCGGACGTCGTACATGCACGTCTCAGCGGGCTGCGGCGCGAGCCGCTACACCCCGGTCCGCTTCGCCTGCCCGCCGGAGGCGTCACTGCTGACGCTGGTGGAGCGGGTGTAGGAAGTCCGGGGCATCCGGGCAGGGCAGGACGTCGAGCGAGGCCCGGTCGGCACGTGAAAGTGACGGCCCGGGGCAGAGACAGTGGGAGTGAGCGCCACCCGACCATGCCCGTCGAGTGCGTGCCGCGGTGGACTCGACTGCCGCAACCCAGGACGTTACGTAGTCCCACCGATATGACCGGTGACGACGACGCGGCAACGCGGCGACGCCGAACCGAATCACGGGCCCGTAACCCATGTAACCCGCCCGGTCTACACATATCGCCCAGATGCCTCGACCCGCTTAGCGTGAGGGCATGATCACCCCTATGCCCAGGGACATACCCGATCTCCCCGCGATACCGGGCATCATCCCAACGACCCACCCCTTCGTCCCCGCGACGGCGGTGGTGGGCCCCTCCCACCGCCCGGCCACAGCGGTCTACCGCGCCCTGGTGGCCCTCGCGGCGGCGACCGGCGTGGCCGTCGAGATGAAGCTGGGAACCACGGCCCGTCTGCTGAGCTACTTCACGATCCAGACGAATCTGCTCGTGGCCGTGGTCTTCGCGATGTCGGCGCGCCGGGCCTGGTCGGCGCGCAGGCCCCTGCCCGGGGTGCTGACCGGCGGCACACTGATCTACATCTCGATCACAGGCCTCGTCTATCACCTGATCCTGGCGAACGAGTCGGCGCCGTTCTCCATGACCGGAGGCAACGACACGCTCTCCGGATGGCACGCGGTCGCCAATCAGCTCCTCCACACGGTCACGCCGATCGCCGTGGCCATCGACTGGCTGCTGCTGACCCGCCCGACCCCACTGGCGCTGCGCAACGCAGCGACCTGGCTGATCTACCCCCTCGCCTACCTGGCCTTCAGCCTGGCCCGCGGCGCGATGCTGACGCCCGGGACGCCGGCGCGCTACCTCTACCCCTTCGTCGACGTGGACCGGCACGGCTACGGAGGCGTCCTCGGCAACACCGCCATCCTCGGCGCCGCCTTCTACGCCCTGGCCCTCCTGATCGTCGCCCTCGACCACGTGCGCCCCGACCCGGTCCGACGCCCAGAAAACCGGATTTCGTCTCAGGCCACCGGTGGGCTAAAGTAAACGACGTCGCCGCGAGAGCAGCGACAATCGGGGTGTAGCGCAGCTTGGCAGCGCGCTTCGTTCGGGACGAAGAGGTCGTGGGTTCAAATCCCGCCACCCCGACAGCTAAATAGCAGTTCAGAGGGCCCTTACCGGATCGGTAAGGGCCCTCTGGCGTTGCTGTGTGTCTACTGCGTGACTACCGATTCCTGAGTGCCTGCGACCCGCGTCAGTCGGTGCCGAAGATGCCGTCCATGACCACGGCACATGAAGCTGTGCCGGGCCCCGCGCACCGCCACGTCGACAACGGCATCCGCGGAGGCACTCAAACCCGCGAGGGTCTCGTCTGCGCCCACGGACGGAGCCGACTCGACTTCCGCGAAGGCCACCCGCAACTCCGCGACAACAGCGGCATCCAGGCCGAGAGCTCCGGACAGGCGGTCGAGGACGTCACGGCTGGGGACCATCCGCCCGTTCTCCACCTTGGACACCGTCGGCTGACCCACTCCAGCCCGCTGCGCCAACACCGCACCCGGCAGGCCGGCATCCAGGCGCAGAGCCCGAAGTCGTGCCCCCAGCACCCGCATTTGTTCCTGCCGATCCAGCGTTCTACACAACGCCTGGCGAACAGGCAGTCAGCCTTCCGGCTGGTCGAAGGTCTCCGCTGCAGAGCAGAAGGTGTCCTGATCCGACACGGCGGGGTTGATGAAGACGACGAAGTCGGAGAGCGCACCTCGGACGGAGTGCCGTCCTCATTCACGCTGCCTGGTTCGTCCTCCACTGCCAGCCGCTACGCACCGCAGAGACGAGTCACCGGGCTACGCCGTAGACCGGCGCCGCGTCCAGCAGCTCGCCGTCAGAAGGCGGCCGTGTCCTGCGTGGCCTCCCCCACCCTGCCCCGGCGTCCGGCCCGGGAGCAGCAGCCGGACTCCGCGTCGACCGGGCGCCGGTGCGGGAGTACCCGCGGAGCGGCGCCCGGACGATTCGGATGATCGGGACGGACCTGCCTAGACGCGGTTCTGGAAGACACAGCTCCACACATGCGTGCCCGCGACGCTGCCGTCGGCGCGCACCGCCTCCAGCGTGTAGAAGTGCGTGGTCCCCCGGGCGGCGGTGGTGTCCCTGTAGGCGCGGGTCGTGGCCGGCAGCAGCCCGGTGTGCAGGGGCTCGTACGCCTCGGTGGCCGGGTTCCACCGGCTGACCCGGTAGCCCGCGACGGTGTCGCACTCGGCCGTGTTGTCGCACCCCCAGTTGATGAACGGCCCGGTCACGTCGGGGCCTCCGATCACGCTGTTGTAGCCGATGCTGCCGAGGCTCCAGTCCCGGGTGACCGTCACGGACGGCCTCATGTCCAGCTCGGTGGCCTCGACGACCGTGACCCCCTGCGCGCTCGGGGACAGTACGTTGCCCCAGCGGTCTCTGGCGACGACCGCGTACACGTACGTCTCACCGTCCGGCAGGTCGCCGCAGACGACCGCGAGCGGGTCGCTGGTGCCCTCCGCGCAGGAAATGGAGCCGAGCCATTTGACCGTGCCGTCGGCCTTCCGGGTGCCGATCCAGCCGTCGTAGAACTTGACGTCATCCTCGGGCGAGGCCTCCCAGCTCAGCAGCATGCCGTCGGCGCGCGGGGTGGCCTTCACACCGGTGACCGGGCCGGGCGCGACGCGGTCACCGGTGCGCACGACGAGCGGGGCGGACAGCGCCGATTCGTTGCCGGCCGGGTCCACCGCCGCGACCGCGTACGTCACATAGGTGCCCGCGGGCATGTCCAGGTCGTGGCAGACGCCGTCGGTACTGGTCTCGTCGCTCTCGGAGTGCTCGCAGATCACGCGGGTGAGGGCGGCCGGGTCGAGGGTCTTTCCGGGCGAACGGTAGACGTGGTACGTCCCGCCGTTGTCGAAGTCCTCGTAGAAGCCGTCGGGCTGCTTCCAGTACACGTCGGTGTAGCCGTACTGGGCGATGGCCTCGAGGGAGACAGGGGACTTCGGCGGCATCCGGTCGACGCCGTCGCCGGTGATGGTGGCGTACGCCGACGGGTTGCCGGACGCATCCAGGGCGCGGACCCGGTAGTACCGGGCGGTGTTCACGGGCGCGTCAGTACGGTACGACCTCGCGGCAGTGGTGCCCAGCAGAGTGAACGGGCCGGTGGCCGCGGAGGCGGCGTAGACCTCGTATGCCGTGGCATCGGCGACCGGCTGCCATTCCAGGGTGGCCCACCAGGAGTCGCCGGTGACCGTGAGCCCGGCCGGTGCCGCCGGGCCTGTACGGTCCACGGTCGCGGCGGTGACGTCGGTGCTGCCTGCGGACTCGCGGCCCGCCTTGTCGACGGCGCGGACCTCGTACAGGAAGGTCTGGCCCGTGGCGGGTGTCGCGTCCACGAAAGAGCGCGAGGTGAGCAGTGACGAACCGCTGACCCTCGCCCACGCAGCGGTGCCCAACCGGCGGTAGACGCGGTAGCCGGCGAGGTCCATCTCCTTGTTCGCGGCCCAGCGCAGGGTGGTCCTCGCGGTGGCCCGGTCGTATGAGGCGGACAGGCCGGCCGGGGCGAGCGGCTTGACCGTGTCGACGGCGGCCTCGGTACGCGGGGCGTACGTGAACTGGGCCAGAGCGAATCCGGTCCAGGCGACATAGTCCACGCGCAGCGTGTGCGTGCCGGCCGGGACGGTCAGGTCGACGCTCTTGCGGGCAGTGGCGGAGACGTTCTTCCACAGGTCGATCTTCCGCACACCGTCTACGTAGACGCGCATGCCGTCCTGGGTGGCGGCGGTCAGCCGGAAGGGGCCGCCGGAACCGAAGTCCCGGGTGAGGGACCAGCGCACGGAGAAGTTGTCCTTGGGCAACGTGACACCGGCCGGGTCTCCGTACCCGTAGTTCTCAGCGATGGCCGAGTCGCAGGTGGTCCGTTTCGGCGTGCCGCTGAAGGTGGAGTTGCCGAAGTACTGCGCCTTCCACTGTGGCGAGGCGCAGGTGACGGCCGCCGAGGCCGGGGAGGCGGTGATCAGGCTGCAGGTGGCGGCGAGGGCGGCCGTGGAGGCCAGCACGGTCAGCCGGGTACGAGTCATCACAGAGAGCGGGCCCTTCGGACCATGAAAAGTGAAACAGCTGAGCACCCGTGTGACTCACGAGGCGGCGGCAGGGTTGTCCCCCACCACCAGCGAATTCCCCGACGAACCCGGCCGTCCTGCGGAGTCCGTCCCTCAAGCGGGCCTTCTCCATATCGGCGGTCGCGGCGCTGGCTCGGCTCGGGCGTTGAGACTCAACTGGCCGTGCCGGTATCTCCGTAGCAGGTGCTTGCGCAGACGTTGTCTTCAACTGTTCCATGCCTCCATGACGCAGCGATCTTTTGTCGGCGGGTTCAAACGCCGCTTCAGCCCGCATCCCACTCAAGTGCCACGAACGACTTGGCAGAGATTCATTAGAGCCAAAACGGATTCCGGCTGGCCACTACTGGTGCTCAATCTTTCCGCATCTGCGTTTTTTGTCGCGATTTTCATCTACTTTGCACTCACTGCCCTTGTACTCCGGTCCTTCTATTGGTGGTTGAGCGTCGGCTGCCTCCTTGATCTTCTGCGGACTGGACACGTGATGGTGTGTGTCGCCAGAGGTCAGGCGGGACGGCTCGCACCAGAAGCACCTGGGACTTCGCCAGACCGTGGCATGGAGCAGGGCAGGCGGACCCGCCTTGGCGGGTACCAGGGCAAACACTCCTGAGGCCGCACGCTCCCAGAAGGTCAAAGCGAGGCTGTGAAGCCGGCGGATTGGTCTCCCTTCAACAGCGAAGAGGCTAAGCGAGCCCGGTGTCGCCCTCCGTCTCGGTTTCCGTCTCGTTCAGCGCCGTTCACTCATGTCTGTCCGGGAAGGAAACCCGCTGAGATCGGCGGGGGACCAGTCGGTGGTTCCGGGGCGCACGGTCTCCTCACTGGAACCACCCGCATCCGTGCGGCAGTCTTCTCCTCCGTGGGGAATCTTCCGTCTCAGAGCGCGTCGAGTGACGCCGCCGAGCTCATGGTGGTGGCCGGGGACGACGCCCTGGCCCAGCGGCTGGCCGCCGAGTTGCGTGGGGTGTACGGCGAGCGCGTGACCCTTGTGGTGCCGCCCGCGCAGCATGGTGTGCGGCCGCCGGTCGTCGGGCGGGCGCGTGCCACCGCCCTGTTCGACCGGGTGTCCGCGGCCGTGAACCGGGCCTCCGGGAACGGGAACGGCGGAGCGGGAGGAGGAGGGGGAGGAGGGAGCGAGGAGACGGGTGGTTCCGAGCGGGTCGTCGAGGCCGCCGAACTCACCGAGAACGCGCTCTCCTACGCGGGTGTCGAGCGGGCCACCGCGCTCGCCCTCGTGTACGACGACGACGAGACCAACATCCGTGCCGCGCTCACCGCCCGGCGCCTCAATCCGCGCATCCGGCTGGTCCTGCGGCTCTACAACCGGCGTCTCGGCCAGCACATCGAGGCCCTCCTCGATCAGGCCTCGGCCCTGGCCGCCGCCACCGGACCCGACAGCGCACCTGACACCCGCGGCGGCGCGAACTCGGCCGCGGGCGGCCCGGGTTCGGACGCCTCCCGTGCCGGCCGGAACACCGAGGTCTACGACGCCTCCACCACCGTGCTGTCCGACGCCGACACGGCCGCGCCCGCGCTCGCGGCCACCGCCGTGGCCGGTACCAGCAAGGTCGTCCAGACCGACGGGCTGATGCTGCGCGCGGTGGAGCGGCCGCCGCCCGGTCCGGGCGCGGTCGCCGATCCGGGGCTGTGCACACTGGCGTTGCTGTCCGCCACGACCAACGACCCGGCCGGCGCCGACGGTTCCGAGAGCAGCGGTGCGCAGGGGCCTCAACTCCTGCCCGATGAAAGGGCGGTGGCCGCCGCCACCGGGCGCGGCACGGTCGTCCTGGAGAACGTGTCGTACTCCGGGCCCGAACTGGGCTCCGGACGCGGGGTCGTGCCGTGGTTCGGCTCGCTGCTGTCGCGGCGGCTGCGCTGGTCGTTCGCGGGGCTCGTCGCGTGTGTGGTCGGGCTGGCCGTGGCGTCGATGCTGGTCACCGGGGAGCAGCCGCTCCAGGCCACGTATCTGACCCTGCTCGATCTCTTCGCCATCAACGACCCGGCCATCGGGCAGCCGCTCGGGCGGCAGATCCTCCAACTCTGTTCGGGGCTGGTCGGGCTGCTGCTGCTGCCGGTGCTGCTCGCGGCCGTGCTCGAGGCGCTCGGCACGTTCCGCGGCGGGACCGCTCTTCGGAAACCGCCCCGCGGGCTGTCCGGACACGTGGTGCTGCTCGGGGTCGGCAAGATCGGTACGCGGGTGCTGGCGCGGCTGCGTGAACTGCGTATCCCCGTGGTGTGCGTGGAGGCCGATCCCGAGGCCCGGGGGCTCGCGCTGGCACGGAGTCTGCGGGTGCCCGTGGTGCTGGGGGACGTCACGCAGGAAGGAGTGCTGGAGGCCGCCAAGATCCATCGGGCGCACGCGCTGCTGGCACTGACCAGCGCGGACACCATGAACCTGGAGGCCGTACTCTCCGCCCGCACCCTGAAGCCCGATCTGCGGGTCGTCCTGCGGCTGTACGACGACGACTTCGCGACCGCCGTCTACCGCACCCTCCGGGCCGCACATCCCGGCGCGCTCACCCGGAGCCGCAGCGTGTCCCATCTCGCCGCGCCCGCGTTCGCCGGAGCGATGCTGGGGAGACAGATCCTCGGGGCGATTCCCGTCGAGCGGCGGGTGCTGCTGTTCGCCGCGGTGGACGTCGGCGGACATCCGCAGCTCGAAGGGCGCACGGTGGGAGAGGCGTTCCGGGCCGGGGCCTGGCGCGTGCTCGCGCTGGACACGGCGACCCCCGAGGAGCGCCGGGCCGACCCGGCGCCCGGCGGGCGCGGTCCCCGGCTGGTGTGGGACCTGCCCTCCACCTATGTCCTCAAGCCCGAGGACCGCGTGGTGCTCGCCGCGACACGACGAGGGCTGGCGGAACTGCTCGGCCGCCGGCCCCGGCAGCGGGCGGGGGCATAGCCCGGGGCTCGGCAGAGCCCCGGGCCACCGTGTCACTTGCCCAAGTGGCGTTCCGCGAAGTCGAGTTCCAGGCGGACCTGCTTGATGCGTTCGTCGACGACGAGGGAGCCGTGGCCCGCGTCGTAGCGGTAGACCTCGTGGACGGCTTCTCGGGCGGCGAGGCGGGTGACGTAGTTGTCGATCTGGCGGATGGGGCAGCGGGGGTCGTTGACCCCGGCCGAGATGTACACGGGGACCTTCACCGCGTCGACGTACGTCAGCGGGGAGGACGCCTCGAAGCGCTCGGGGACCTCTTCCGGGGTGCCGCCGAGGAGCGTACGGTCCATGGCCTTCAGCGCCTCCATCTCGTCGTGGTACGCCGTGACGTAGTCGGCGACCGGGACGGCGGCGATGCCGAGGGCCCAGGCGTCGGGCTGGGTGCCGACGCCGAGGAGGGTGAGGTAGCCGCCCCAGGAGCCGCCGGTGAGGATCAGCCGGTCGGGGTCGGCCAGGCCGGACGTGACCGCCCACGCGCGGACCGCCGCGATGTCCTCCAGCTCGATGAGGCCGACGCGGTGCTTGAGCGCGTCGGTCCACGCGCGGCCGTAACCCGTGGAGCCGCGGTAGTTGACCCGGACCACCGCGTAGCCGTGGTCGACCCAGGCCGCCGGGCCCGCCGCGAACGAGTCGCTGTCGTGCCAGGTCGGGCCGCCGTGGATCTCGAAGACGGTGGGCAGCGGTCCTGTGGCGTCGGCCGGCTTCTGGATCAGGGCGTGGACGCGGCCGCCGGGTCCCTCGACCCAGACGTCCTCCACGGGAACGGATCCCGGGGACTTCTGGCCGGGCGGGTCCAGGACGATCTCACCGGTCGTCGAACGGACGGTGGACGGCTCCGCGGCCGACGACCACAGATACTCCACCGTTCCGTCCGGACGGGCCGTCGCCCCGGACACCGTGCCGGGCGGGGTCGGGACCCGGGTCAGCTCACCGGAGGCCAGGTCGTAACGCCACAGGTCGCTGCGCGCCTCGAAGCTGTGCGCGATGAGGAGGGCCGAGCCGTCCGGATACCACTCGGCGGCCACGTCACCGGGCAGGTCGAGCCCCAGGTCGGTCTGCTCGCCCGTCGCCACGTCCCACACGAGGGGCTCCCAGCGGCCGCGCCTCTGGTGCCCGATGAGCAGCCGGCTGTCCCCGTCGACGGGGGCGAAGCCGAGCACTTCGAGGCCCAGCTCGACCGTGCCGCCCTCGGTGTCGTCCAGCTCGGCGACCGCCGAACCGTCCGGGCGCAGCACCTTGAGCGCCGAGTGCATCGCGTCGCCGTGCTCGGTGTGCTCGACGGCGATCAGCGAGCCGTCGTGCGAGAGGTCGCCGACGCCGGCGGACTCGCGGTGCCGGTAAATCTCCACCGTGGCATCGCCGGCGCGGGCGACGTGGATCGTCGATCCGTCCTCGTCCGTCGAGCGGCCCACGACGGACGTGCGCCCGTCGCGGCCGATGGCCAGGCCCGCGGGGTAGGAGGGGTCGAGGCCGGGAACCGCGGGGTCGTCCACATCGCCCACGACGAGTTCGGCGCCGAACGGGCGGCGCCGCCAGACGCCGAACTCGTCGCCGTCCTTGTCGTCGAACCACCAGATCCACTCGCCGTCGGGCGAGAGCACCCCGTCCGTCGTGCCGTTCGCCCGGTGGGTGACCTGGCGCTGCTCCCCCGTCGCTCGGTCCCACGCGTACAGCTCGTAGGTCCCCGTCGCGTTCGAGACGAACAGGGAGCGGTGCGGTGCGTCCTCCGCCCAGTCCGGCAGCGACACCCGCGGTGCCCGGAAGCGCTTCTCCCACTCGGGCATGTCTGCCTGCTGCGGCTCGGTGGACCTGGTGCTCTCAGTCATGGCCCCATAGTGCCTGGCCCGGCCCGTCTCGCGCCGGGGAGGTCCCCAGCCTGTGGACAACCTCGCGGCGCCGGCACGCTCGGCCGACCGCCGGACGGCACGCGAAGCAGGCCCCGCGTTCCCGCAGCGCGGTCCGGGCCGGTCTCGTAAGGGCCGCATATGAGCAGGTCAGGGCCGTTGTCAGTGGCGGGGTGCAGACTTTTTCGCATGACCGATCTACGCAAGGCCGTCGAGGGTTACTGGGCCGCCGCGGACGCCCGGGACTGGGCAGCGTTCGCGGAGCTGCTCGCCGAGGACGTCGTCTACACCCTGCCGCAGACGCGCGAGCGCATCAGCGGCAGGGAGCGGTACATCGAGTTCAACCGCGAGTACCCGGGCGACTGGCACGTCCGGATCGAGCGGGTCATAGCCGAGCCCGGTCAGGCCGTCACCTGGACCCACGTCACGGTGGGCCTGGAGGAGATGCACGCGATCACGTTCTTCACGGCGGACGCCCGGGGCCGTATCGCCACGGTGACCGACTTCTGGCCCGAGCCGTACGAGCCTCCGGCGGCCCGGGACCATCTGGCCGAGCGGTACTGAGCGGGCCCCACGGGCGAGTCCGGCCCGGCCGCACCGTACCGTGGACGGCGTGTACCGGTTCCTGCTGACGCCCCGCTGGTGGGGGATCAACGTCTTCGTGCTGTTGGCCATCCCCTTCTGCGTCTTCATGGGGTCGTGGCAGTTGGGTCGGTTCGAGGACCGCGTCCAGGATCACCGGACGGCGGACGCGGCGGCCTCGTCGGCCAGGACGGAGGCCGCCCGGCCCCTGGCCTCGATGCTGCCCGTGACCACCGAGACGTCCGGCAGGCGGACCACCGCGACGGGCCGGTACGGCAAGCAGTTGCTGGTGCCGGGCCGGGAACTGGACGGCAGGAGCGGGTACTACGCGCTCGCGATGCTGCGGGTCGACGGCGGCAGGGCGCTGCCCGTCGTCCGGGGCTGGCTGCCCGGCACGGCGGACGCGGCGAAGGTCCCGGCCCCGCCCACCGGCGAGGTCACGGTCACGGGTTCGCTCCAGGCGTCCGAGAGCCCCGGTTCGAACGGCGTCAGCGCGGTCGGCGGGCTTCCCGCGGGGCAGACGGCCGCGATCAGCTCCGCGTCACTGGTGAACCTCGTGCCGTACACCCTGTACGACGCCTGGATCACGCTCGACAAGGCCGACAGCGGGATGAAGGCGGTGCCTCCGAGCGCGCCGGCGAACACCGGACTCGACCTCAAGGCGTTCCAGAACCTCGGCTACACCGGCGAGTGGTTCGTCTTCGCGGGCTTCGTCGTCTTCATGTGGTTCCGCCTGCTGCGCCGCGAGACGGAGTTCGCCCGCGACGCCGAACTGGGACTGCTGCCGGAGACCCGGGAGCCCTCGGGTGGTTCCGAAACCCCGGCCGCCCCCGAAGCCACGGCCGCACCGGAGAAGGAGTCCGAGGACGCCGCCGCCACTGCGGTCGAGCCGTCCGGGACTGCCTGAGCGGACTGAACCCGATCGAACCGACCCCGAGCGGACTGACCTGAGCGGACGGACAGGGCGGCGGCGAACCATCGCCGCCGCCCGGTACCGAACGGATCACCCGTCCGTCAGGACGAGGCCAGGATCCCGGTGCGATACACCGTGCCCGCGCAGGCGTTGCCCACGGTGACCGACGCGCTCGCGCCGCCGGTCGCCGCCGTACTGGAGACGACGACACTGCCGTCCTGCGTGCCGTCCTCGACGAGGAGCTGGGGCGAGGCGCCCTGCACGCCGGATCCGGCGGTCGTACCGCCGGTGTCGGTGGCCCCCTGCGTCGGGGTGGGGTCGGGTGAGGGCTCCACGGTCGGGCAGGTCGACGAGGGCACCCAGGCGAACTTCACCACGTACGAGGCGCCCGGCTGGAGCACCAGGGACGTGACCTCCGTGGACGGGTCGGGCAGCGCGCCGGCCGCGTCGCCCCCCACATGCGTCGCCACACCGATCCTGGCGGGGTCCGCCGCGCCCTGGGCGGTCGCGTTGACCGAGCCGGCGCCGGTGACCGTGCAGGCGGTGGTGGAGATGTTCGAGACGGTGAAGGAGCCGTAGACCGCGCCGGTGGAGTCCGGTGCGCCCGCCGTGCCGGACGCCCCGCCGAGCTGGTCCGCCGTGCACGTGAGGGCGATCGAGGCGGAGGCCGAGGGATCGGTGCCGCCCGTGACGGCCCCTCCCGCGCCCTTGTCCGTGCCGCCCGGTGTCTCCGTCCGGCTGCCGTCGCCGTCGCCCTTGGACGTGCCCGTCGAGCCCGCGTCCTTGCCGGAGCCGCCGTCCGATCCCTTGCCCTCGCTCGCGCCGCCCTGGGCCTGTGAGCTGTTGGCCGCGATGGACGGGTCGGGGTTCGACCCCGAGGAGTTGGAGACGTGGACGAACGCCGGGATCGCCGTGCCCATGAAGAGCGCCGCCGCCGCCATGCCGACCACGGCCTGCCGCTTGCGCGCCCGCCGCGCCGGAACCGCCCGGCGCAGATGTTCCAGGGTGCCGTCGGTGGGTTCGATCTCCTGAACGGCCTGGTGCAACAGCCGGCGCAGTGCCAGCTCGTCGCCGCCGAACCCTTCGGGTCCCGGTCCGTCCATGTCCGGTGTGCCGGGCTGTTCGTCGGGGCCGTTGTTCACATTTCCGTTCCCAGCGTGCGATTGCGTGTGCTCGTGTTCCGGGCGTCCCTCGTCCTCGGGGCGCCGCTGACCGTCGTGCTCGCTCATGCCGAAGCCCCCATGGCGACACGGAGCGCGGCGATGCCCCGCGAGCCGTACGCCTTCACCGAACCCAGGGAGACACCGAGCGTCTCGGCGACCTGAGCCTCGGTCATGTCCGCGAAGTAGCGCAGGACCAGGACCTCGCGCTGGCGCCGCTGGAGCCCCTTCATCGCCTTGATCAGCGCGTCGCGCTCCAACTGGTCGTAGGCGCCTTCCTCGGCGCTCGCCATGTCGGGCATCGGCTTCGAGAGGAGCTTGAGGCCGAGGATGCGCCGGCGCAGGGCCGAACGCGACAGGTTGACGACGGTCTGCCGCAGGTAGGCGAGCGTCTTCTCCGGGTCCCGGACGCGTTTGCGCGCCGAGTGCACCCGGATGAACGCCTCCTGGACGACGTCCTCGCAGGAGGCGGTGTCGTCGAGCAGAAGCGCCGCGAGGCCGAGAAGCGAGCGGTAGTGCGCCCGGTAGGTCTCGGTCAGGTGGTCGACGGTCGTGCCCGCCGCCAGGCTGTCCTCGGCGCCGTCACGCTGACTCGGGATGCGGGCCGGCCGCGCTGAGGGCATGGGGGCGATCACCGGCATGCCGCCGGGCGCGCCGGGGCTGCGGAGTCGGCGGGGTGGACGCAGGGCGATGCCCCTTGTCTGGACCGCGGTGAATTCGAGTACCTCTGCCACGCCAGTTGGACACACGTCCCCCCGGCAGGGTTGTACGAGACAGGCGTCACAATCGCGCCCGGTGCCACTTCGGCCGGAAACCTCACCCCGGGAACGCCCCCCGGACCCTCCGCCGATACGCCGTCCCGCGCGCGCGACAGTGCACCAGATGCCCTCATGCGTAACAGCTCTTCCCCTGTGCCCAATGCTCCGCCGCCCCCCGGACGCCCCTGAATGGCGACGGCGAAGACGCTCACGGCCCCGTGCGCGGTTGCGTGGGGCGGCAAGTAAATCTTCGAACGCCGACACGAGTCCGTACAAGTGGTCAGGACCATTAAGTTGATCACTGAACCGACAGGGATCCTACAAACCTACCGGCCGGGAGGCACCGGAATTTCGGCCGGAGGCCGCCGGCGGCGGAGAACCTGCGGAACGGCCGTCCCGGCGGAGAACCGGATCCACGAAGTCCCGACGGGCCGCGGAGCCCTGATGATATGCGGAGTCCCGCTGGTCTACGGAGTCCTGCCGATCTCCGCCGCCACCAGCTCGGCGATCTGGGCGGTGTTCAGGGCCGCGCCCTTGCGCAGGTTGTCCCCGCACACGAACAGTTCGAGGGCCGTCGGGTCGTCCAGTGCCCGGCGGACCCGGCCCACCCAGGTCGGGTCGGTGCCCACCACGTCCGCGGGTGTGGGGAACTCACCGGCGGCCGGGTTGTCGAAGAGCACGACGCCGGGCGCGGTGTCCAGGATCTCCCGGGCCTTGTCGACGGTCACCTCGTCCTGGAACCGGGCGTGCACGGTCAGGGAGTGCGTGGTGACGACGGGAACCCGGACGCAGGTCACGGCGACCTTCAGCCGGGGCAGACCGAGGATCTTGCGGGTCTCGTCGCGTACCTTCATCTCCTCCGAGGACCAGCCGTCCTCGGCGAGCGACCCGGCCCACGGCACCACGTTCAGGGCGACCGGCTCCGGGAACGGCCCGGTGTCGTCGCCCACGGCGCGGCGTACGTCACCGGGGTTGTTCCCCAGTTCCGTGCCCGCGACCAGGGACATCTGGCGGCGCAGGGTGTCGATGCCCGCCCGGCCCGCACCGCTGACCGCCTGGTACGAGGAGACGACGAGTTCCCGCAGCCCGAACTCGGCGTGCAGGGCACCCAGCGCCACGATCATGGACAGGGTCGTGCAGTTCGGGTTGGAGACGATCCCGCGGGGGCGCACACGCGCGGCGTGCGGATTCACCTCGGGAACGACGAGGGGCACTTCCGGGTCCATACGGAAGGCGCCGGAGTTGTCGACGACGACCGCGCCCTTGGCGGCGGCGATCGGCGCCCACTGGGCGGCCACCTCGTCCGGCACGTCGAACATGGCGACGTCGACCCCGTCGAAGGCCTCCTCCGCCAGGGCCGTCACCTCGACCTCCACACCGCGCACGGCCAGCTTGCGGCCGGCCGAGCGCGGCGAGGCGATCAGTCGGATCTCACCCCAAATGTCCGCGTGCTGGGACAGGATCTGGAGCATGACCGTGCCGACGGCTCCGGTCGCTCCCACGACCGCGAGCGTCGGTCGTCGGGTCATCGCCCGGTGCCTCCGTAGACGACGGCCTCGTCGCTGTCGGAGTCGAGCCCGAAGGCGGTGTGCACGGCACGGACGGCGTCGTTGACGTCGTCGGCGCGGGTGACGACGGAGATGCGGATCTCGGAGGTCGAGATCAGCTCGATGTTGACCCCGGCGTCGGTGAGCGCCTCGAAGAAGCCGGCCGTGACACCCGGGTTGGTCTTCATGCCGGCGCCGACGAGCGAGATCTTGCCGATCTGGTCGTCGTAGCGCAGCGACTCGAAGCCGATGACGCCCTTCGCCTTCTCCAGGGCGTCGATGGCCTTGCGGCCCTCGGTCTTCGGGAGGGTGAAGGAGATGTCCGTCAGGCCCGTGGTGGCCGCCGACACGTTCTGGACGATCATGTCGATGTTGATCTCGGCGTCGGCGATGGCGCGGAAGATCGAGGCGGCCTCGCCCGGCTTGTCCGGGACGCCGACGACCGTGACCTTGGCCTCGGAGGTGTCGTGAGCGACACCGGAAATGATGGCCTGCTCCACCTTCTGGTCCCCTTGCTTTCGAACGAGTGGCGCGCTGCTGACCCAGGTGCCCTGAAGTCCGCTGAAGGACGACCGCACGTGGATCGGGATGTTGTAACGGCGGGCGTATTCCACACAGCGGTGGAGCAGCACCTTGGAGCCGGAGGCGGCGAGCTCCAGCATGTCCTCGAAGGCGATCCAGTCGATCTTCTTCGCCTTCTTCACCACGCGCGGGTCGGCGGTGAACACGCCGTCCACGTCGGTGTAGATCTCGCACACCTCGGCGTCGAGCGCCGCGGCCAGCGCGACCGCCGTGGTGTCGGACCCGCCGCGGCCCAGCGTGGTGATGTCCTTCTTGTCCTGCGAGACGCCCTGGAAGCCGGCGACGATGGCGATGTTGCCCTCGTCGAGCGCCGTACGGATACGGCCCGGGGTGACGTCGATGATCCGGGCTTTGTTGTGGACCGAGTCGGTGATGACGCCTGCCTGGCTGCCGGTGAAGCTCTGGGCGCTGTGGCCCAGGTTTTTGATCGCCATGGCCAGCAGGGCCATGGAGATCCGCTCTCCGGCGGTCAGCAGCATGTCGAACTCTCGTCCGCTGGGCATCGGGGATACCTGCTCGGCGAGATCGATCAGCTCGTCCGTCGTGTCGCCCATCGCGGAAACGACCACGACCACCTGGTGGCCGTTCTTCTTCGCTTCCACGATCCGCTTGGCGACGCGCTTGATGCCCTCGGCATCGGCTACGGAGGAACCTCCGTACTTCTGCACGACAAGGCCCACGTGCGCTCCTCGCTCAGTCCGTCTCTGCACCGCACTACTGCGGTCGGCCCAGTCTAACGAGCGGCCGGAATTCCCTTCCGGGGTGTCGCATCGTGAGATGTCCCGCTCACGACGTGATCACTCCGGGCTGTCAGGTCGGCAAGGGGTCCGGCCGCTCCGAGACGGCACCTGCCCGTGCCGGAGCCCCGCCACTCCGAACGTGCCCCAGGTCACACCGGGGAAGGCGCGGGAAGCGGAACGCGGGACGGGCGGTGGCGGCTACTTGACCGTGCGCAGACCGAGTGGTCCGGCGATCTCCTCCGCCATCACCTTGCCGGCCTCCTCCGCGAGCGCTTCCTCGCCGAGGTCCTGGTCGGTGTCGAGGCCGTCCAGCTCCTCCAGGGGCTGGTTCAGCCGGACGTGGGCGACGACGGACTGGAGGGCGCGCAGGGTCGCGGAGGCGGTGGATCCCCAGTTCGAGAAGTAGGAGAACTGCCACCACCACAGAGCCTCCGTGGTGCGGCCCGCGCGGTAGTGGGCCATGCCGTGGCGCAGGTCGGTCATGACATCGGCGAGGTCGTCGGAGATACGGGCCGGGACCGGGGCCTTGCGGGGCTCGTAGGGGTCGAAGACCTCGGAGTAGACGTCGATCGGCTCCAGCATCACGGCGAGACGCTCACGGAGATCGTCCACGTCCGCCTCGGGGCCGAGGTCGGGCTCGTAGCGCTCGTCGGGAACGATGTCCTCGTGCGCGCCGAGACGGCCGCCGGCCAGGAGGAGCTGGGAGACCTCCAGCAGGAGGAAGGGCACGGCCGAGTCCGGCTCGTCCCCCTTGGCCACCTCGTTGACGGCGACCAGGAAGCTCTCCACCTGGTCCGCGATCTGAACGACGAAGTCGTCGGGGTCCGGGCTGGTCGCGTGCAGCGTGGCGTCAGACATCTAGAAGTCGTCTCCCCTCGAAGGCGCGGCCGAGTGTGACCTCGTCCGCGTATTCCAGGTCGCCGCCCACCGGGAGGCCGCTGGCCAGGCGGGTGACCTTGAGGCCCATGGGCTTGATCATGCGGGCGAGATACGTGGCCGTGGCCTCGCCCTCCAGGTTCGGGTCCGTGGCCAGGATGAGCTCGGTGACCGTGCCGTCGGCGAGGCGGGCCAGGAGTTCCCTGATGCGCAGGTCGTCCGGGCCGACGCCCTCGATCGGGCTGATCGCGCCGCCGAGCACGTGGTACTTGCCCCGGAACTCGCGTGTCCGCTCGACCGCGACGACGTCCTTCGGCTCCTCCACCACACAGATCACCGTGAGGTCGCGGCGCGGGTCGCGGCAGATGTTGCACAGCTCCTCCTGCGCCACGTTGCCGCAGGTCGCGCAGAAGCGGACCTTCGCCTTGACCTCCATCAGGCACTGCGCGAGCCGGCGGACGTCCGTCGGTTCGGCCTGCAGGATGTGGAAGGCGATCCGCTGCGCGCTCTTGGGACCGACGCCGGGGAGCCGCCCCAGTTCGTCGATGAGGTCCTGAACAACGCCTTCGTACAACGGACTGCCTTTCCGAGTGCTTCGGTACCGCCTGGTCCCGTCCTACTGTTTCTTCCTGGTCCGTACGGTAGTTGGATGCCGCCGGTCTTAGAAAGGCAGACCGGGGATACCGCTGCCGCCGCCGAGCCCCTGGGTGAGCGGGCCGAGCGTCTGCTGCTGGAGCGCCTGGGCGTTCTCGTTCGCCGCCTGGACGGCCGCGACGATCAGGTCGGCGAGCGTCTCGGTGTCCTCGGGGTCGACCGCCTTCGGGTCGATCACCAGGGCGCGGAGCTCTCCGGAGCCCGTCACGGTCGCCTTGACCAGGCCGCCGCCCGCCTGGCCCCCGACCTCCGTGCGCGCCAGCTCCTCCTGCGCGTTCGCGAGGTCCTGCTGCATCTTCTGGGCCTGCTGCAGCAACTGCTGCATATTGGGCTGGCCACCACCGGGAATCACGATCAGCTCCTGGTTTCGAGTACGGCTGTCCGAGCGCTTCTTCCTGTCCAGCACGAGCCTACGTGGTCCAAGGGCCCGTCGCCCAAGCACTCTTTCGAGTGATATCACAGCGGCGCCTATACCTGATCAAGGCCCTCTTCCGGGCGGAAAAGCCGGTAAACCCGGTCCATCGCCACCCATTGGGCGGTAGGAAGGGGGCTGCGCATTTGCACCATGCGTCACACGACGTCACGCACCGCACGCACTGTCCGTACCGTCACCGTCGTCACGACGCCACCGTCGTCCGTCATCACCGTCGTCAACTAGGGAGTGCCGGGTGAGTCAGCCGGAGATGCAGCCGGAGGGGCCGCTCCAGGACGGGCGGAGCGAGGGCGCGGCGGGGCCCCGGCCGGGCGACCTGACCGGTCGGCCGTTTCCGCTCGGCGACTGGGGGGAGCCGGCCGAGCGGCTCCACGAGCTCTACCGCTGGGTGGAACAGGGCGCGCTCGACACGGCCGCCTGGTATCTCTCCGACCGCGTGTGGAAGCGGTGGGCGGCCCGGGTGCTGCGGTCCGGTGCCACGCTGGGGGCCGTCTCCGGGGCCGCGCTGCCGCTGCTCGACCTCACCGGATCGGTGCGGGGGGCGGCTCCGTGGGGCTATCTGGCGCTGCTGCTCGCGGCCTCCTGCGTCGGCGTCGACCGGTTCTTCGGCGTGACCTCGGGATGGATAAGGGACGTGGCCACCGCGCAGGCCGTGCAGCGACGGCTTCAGGCGTTGCAGTTCGACTGGGCGTCCGAGAGCGTCCGGGAGGTCCTCGGACCCGCCGACGGAACGGCCAGCGAGGCCGCCGACCGGTGCATCGGGGTACTGCGCCGGTTCTCGGAGGACGTCACGGAGCTGGTGCGCACCGAGACGGCGGACTGGATGGTGGAGTTCCGTACGGGACCGGCGCCGCTGGGGATCCAGTCCTCGGCGGCGGGCGCGCCCCGCCCCGACGGGCCGCCGCTGAACGGCCGCACCCCGCTGCCGCCCGGAACCCGCCCGAACATGCCCCGCCAACGCCCGCCCGAGCCGAGGTAGCCGGGGACACCGGCGCCAGCCCGACCGAGGTCGCCGGAACGCCGCCGCCCGCGCGAGCCCCGGCGGCCGGGCGCCATGCCGTCAGCCGGCTCCGCAGATCCTCAGCCCGACCGGCGTCCCGCAGGGGAGATGGCCGTGGGTGCGGATGACGTCCTGGCCGCTGCCCCGGCTGATGTAGGAGAGGAAGCTGGAGGCGAGGGAGTCGGCGGGCGGCTGTCCGTAGGTGTAGGCGTACTCGATCTCGCGGTACGGGTAGGCCGAGGTGCCGTGCTCCAGGTCCTCGACCGAGGCGGTGTGACCGTCGAGGCTGATCCGGTGCAGGCCCCTGCGGCCGGTGGCGTCGTTGAGTTCGCTGTAGCCGATCGCGCCGGGCAGCTTGGCGACCGTGTCGAGGACCTGCTCGGTGGAGTCGAGTTCGCACCGCGCGACCGGTGCCGTCGCGTCGTCCTTGTGGACGCAGTCGAGCGAAGAGTTGGCGATCTCGCCGCGCCCGAGCACCCGGCGCTGGAACACCTGCCGGGTACCGGAGTTGGCGTCCCGGCTGACCAGGAGGACGGGTCTGTCTGGTCCGCCGAGCTGCTTCCAGTTCGTGATCTCGCCTCGGTACAGCCGCCGTACGTCGGTCAGCGACAGGTTCCTGACCGGGACGGCGTCGTTGACGACGAGCGTGAACACCGACACCGCGATCCGGTTCTCCCGCAGGTGCGGGAAGTCGCCCGGCTTGGGGCCGTCGGAGAGCGCGACGAGAGCCGGGGACCCCTTCTTCGACGCCCGCCCCGCCGTGTCGAGCTCGCGCACACCGGCCGTGCTGCCGTGGGTGTCCACCGTGATCGTGGCGCCCCGGCAGTCGTGCTCGTACTTCTCCGCCAGTTCGCGCGCCACCGGCTCGAAGGCGGTCGAGCCCGTGACGGCCAGCGTGCCCCGCTCGCAGCCGATCGGGGGCGGGGTGTCGTCGCGCAGGACGACGATCACGGCGAGCGTCACGACGCACACCGTCAGCAGGACGGTGATCAGCCGCGCGGCCCGGCTGAACAGCGGCGGCTTGTCGTCCGGTGTCGTACTGCGGTTGGGCCGGACCTCGCCGTCCCGGATGCCCCCGACGATCCGTACCGGACAGCCCACGTCGCCGCCGGACAGCAGGACCAGCAGCTTGAAGTGCTCGCCCCGGTTGAGCGGGACCCGCGGGATGCGCAGTATGCCGCGCTCGTAACTGAGACCGGCGGCCGGCGTGAAGTGGTCCATCAGATGGTCGGTGCCGGGCGGCTGGGTCACGGAGACACCGCGGATCGTGCGATCGGTGAACACCGCGGTCAGGCCGTGCCGTTCGCGGCTCGTGTAGTCCTCCCCGACGATGCTCTGCGAGCCGTCGTTCTCGATCCGCAGCAGCACGAGGGTGGCGTCGGACATGCCGGGCGTCTCGTCGAACAGTCCGAGCCGTACGTTCGCCCGCCCCGAGCGGACCCCGTCGCCGATGGGGTTGTCCATCTGGACGCGGTAGCCGACGGTCTTGCGGCGCGGCACCCTTCGCTCGTACCAGACCATCACGGCGGAGGAGACGACACCGATCACGGCGGTCCCGACGGCCACGACGTTCTCTGCGCTCAGCCACTCCACGTGAGCCACTCCCCCGAGCACTGCCCTGCCCTGCGGTGCGGTCACCGTACGACTCCGGCCGGAAACAGCCCACATACGGGAAGTGAACTTCAACAGCCTCGGCGGGCACGGCGGCCGGCGGGTTCTCCAAGCCGGCCGGCCCGTCCCACGAGCGGTGCACGTGCCGTCCCGCGGGCCCCTGCCCGCGGGACGGCACGGGACTCAGCCGCTCCTGGTGTACGTCAGCTCGGCCTCGGCCGCCAAGCCCGTCTTCGCCCGCCGCAGCCGGCCGTCCGACAGCAGGGTGACCTCGGAGGCGTCACCCGGGTTGCAGGACGGCGGTCCGCCGACGGTGACCTCGGAGGGGCCGAACTCCAGCGGCCCGCCGGACCCCGGGGTGGCGGCGAGGGCGGCCTGGAAGACGCAGTGGTACCCGGCCGAGCCGTCCGCGACGATCGTCAGCACCGTGTCGCCGACACCGCCCTGCTGGATCGTCATCCGGCGCGTGTGGTGGCCGGTCTTGTTGTCGATGACCGCGTCCCAGGTGCCGACGAACGCCTCCGGAACGGTGCCCGCCCGCGTCGTCGGCGCGCTGGGCGGCACCGTGGTGCCGCCGTCCGGAACCTGCGAGGCGCTCTGCCCCGGTGTCGTCGCGCCGGAGGTGGAGCCGGACGCCTTGGGGTCGTCCTGACCTCCCCCGCCCCCTCTCCCGTTCAGCAACGCGAACACGCTGCCGCCCGCGCCGAGCGCGACGACCAGGGCCACGACCACGAGGAGGGCCGTGGACCGGCCGGTCCGCTGCGCGGGCTCCGGGCCGAGCGGGGCGACACCGTGACCGTACGGAGGGGTCGGGCCGTACGGCGGGGTCGCGCCGCCGGGACCGTACGGCTGGGCTACCGCGCCCGGACCGTAGGGAGGCGTCGAACCGTACGGCGGCTGGGCCGCACCCCACCCGGCCTGCGGATAGCCGTACGCCGGGTGGGCCGGGCCCTGGCCGGCGGGTCCCGGGTGCTGCTGCGGATAGCCGTAGGCGGGGTGCGGGCCGGCCGGTGCCGCCGGGGGAGGCGTCGCGCCCGAGCCGCCGATCACGGTCGGGAGATGGTTCACCGGGCCGGGCTGCCCCGGAGGCGGCGGGGTGGCGCCCCCGTCGGCGGGCGCGTGTTCCGGGGAGGACGCGGCGGGCGCCGAGGAGGAGGACGACGGCGTCGAAGAGGAGGCGGAGGCCGAGGCGGAGGGCGAGACGGCGGGCGGCTTGGAGAGATCGGGGGTGGCGACGGGTGCCGGCGGCAGGGCGAGCAGGGCGCCGGGCGCCGGAGCCCCGGCCGGGAGCTGCGGCGGCCCCTGGTCCGGGTTCTCCGTGTCCAGCAGCCGTACGGCGTGCCGCCCGAGCTGGGCCACCAGCGAACCGGGCAGCCAGGGGTCGAGGGTGCGGCCCTCCGCGACGGTGTCCTCGGCGCCCGTGCGCTCCAGGATCTCGTCGAGACCGGGCCGGGCGCCGGGATCCTTGCGCAGACAGTCCCGCACGAGGTCGGCGAGCCCCTCGGGCACCCCCGTCAGGTCCGCCTCCTCCTGCGCGATGCGGAACATCATGGCGTGCACACCGCTGTTGGCCGCGCCGAACGGAAGGGCGCCGGTGGCCGCGTACGAGAGGACCGAGCCGAGGCAGAAGATGTCGCACGCGGGCGTGACGCGGTCGCCGCGCACCTGCTCGGGGGCCATGAATCCCGGCGAGCCGACGAGCGCCCCGGTGTGGGTCAGGCCGCCGTCCGTCACCGTCTCCAGGGCACGCGCGATGCCGAAGTCGATGACGCGGGGGCCGTCGATGGTGACGAGGACGTTCGAGGGCTTGAGGTCGCGGTGGATCAGACCCGCGGCGTGGATGTCCTGGAGCGCGTGCGCGAGACCCGCGGCGAGGATGCGCACGGACCGCTCGGGCAGTGCGCCGTGGTCGCGTCCGACGACGGCCTGGAGCGAGGGCCCCGCGACATAGCCGGTGGCCACCCAGGGAATCGGGGCATCGGTGTCCGCGTCCAGGACGGGCGCGGTCCACAGCCCGCCGACCCGGCGGGCGGCCTGCACCTCCTGGCGGAAGCGGGCCCGGAACTCCTCCTGCTCGGCGAGTTCGGGCCGGACGAGTTTGACGGCGACCGTACGTCCCCGGTCGGACCGCGCGAGATAGACGTGGCCCATCCCTCCGGCGCCGAGTCTCGCCAGCAGCCGGTACGCCCCGATCTGCTGCGGATCCCCCGCCCCCAGCTTCTCCATGGCAGTGCCCACCCTCCCCCATATGTGTGCAACAGACCGAGGATAGTGCGCGGTGGCGGAAGCCGGGCGGGCCCGTGTCCACGGTTCCGTCACGGCTGGTGCCGTTTTGGTAACGGACCGCATCGCCGCCCTCGGCACCCCGGCCCCGGGCCGCCCCGAGCGCTCACCGCACGCCCGCGCCGGGCTCCGCGGCGGTCCCGCGCACCCCCCGGCCAAGCCCGACAGTCTGTCGCGGAAAGCCCCCGACCGCAGACAGGACGCCGATACCGCGCCCGGTCCGTGGACATTTACGCTTCGCCGCATGACCCCTCAGCCCAACCCCCAGGCCGGCGCCGCCGTGAAGGCCGCGGACCGCGCGCACGTGTTCCACTCCTGGTCCGCGCAGGAGCTCATCGACCCGCTCGCCGTCGCCGGCGCCGAGGGTTCGTACTTCTGGGACTACGAAGGCAAGCGGTATCTGGACTTCACCAGTGGGCTCGTCTTCACCAACATCGGCTACCAGCACCCGAAGGTCGTCGCCGCGATCCAGGAACAGGCCGCGACCCTGTCCACGTTCGCGCCCGCCTTCGCCGTCGAGGCGCGTTCGGAGGCGGCCCGGCTGATCGCCGAGCGGACCCCGGGCGACCTGGACAAGATCTTCTTCACCAACGGCGGCGCGGAGGCCGTCGAGAACGCCACGCGGATGGCCCGGCTGCACACCGGCCGCCCGAAGGTGCTCTCCGCCTACCGCTCGTACCACGGCGCCACCTCCACGGCGATCAACCTCACCGGTGACCCGCGGCGCTGGCCGAACGACATCGGCGCGGCCGGTGTCGTCCACTTCTGGGCGCCGTTCCTGTACCGCAGCCCCTTCCACTCCGACAGCGAGCGGCAGGAGTGCGAGCGCGCGCTCCAGCACCTGGAGGACACGATCGCCTTCGAGGGGCCCGGGACCATAGCGGCCCTGATCCTGGAGACGATCCCGGGCACGGCGGGCATCATGACGCCGCCGCCCGGCTACCTCGCCGGAGTGCGGGAGATCTGCGACCGGTACGGGATCGTCTTCATCCTGGACGAGGTCATGGCCGGGTTCGGCCGCACCGGAAAGTGGTTCGCGGCGGACCACTACGAGGTGACGCCGGACCTGATGACCTTCGCCAAGGGCGTGAACTCCGGCTATGTGCCGCTGGGCGGTGTGGCGATCTCCTCCGCCATCGCCGAGACCTTCGCACGGCGGCCCTACCCGGGCGGGCTCACCTACTCCGGGCACCCGCTGGCCTGCGCCGCCGCGGTCGCGACGATCAACGTCATGGAGGAGGAGGGGATCGTCGGCCAGGCGGCCGCGATCGGCGAGACCGTCCTCGGCCCCGGGCTGCGCGCGCTGGCCGAGCGGCACCCGAGTGTCGGCGAGGTGCGCGGCACGGGCGTCTTCTGGGCGCTGGAGCTGGTGAAGGACCGGGAGACCCGGGAGCCGCTGGTCCCGTACAACGCGTCGGGCGAGGCGAACGCGCCGATGGCCGCGTTCGGCGCCGCGGCTAAGGCCCGTGGTCTGTGGCCCTTCATCAACATGAACCGCACCCACGTCGTGCCGCCGTGCAACATCACCGAGGCCGAGGCCAAGGAGGGCCTCGCGGCCCTGGACGAGGCGCTGTCGGTGGCGGACGAGCACACGGTGTGAGGCCTTGAGGTCTTGGGGGTTCCCGCCCTTCTTGCTCAGGAGCCCCCACTCCTGAGCCTCGGGGGTTCCCACTCCCGGTGCTCAGAGGTCGTCGCTCCCGGTGGGGGTCGGTCGTGGTGGTTCTCCGTGTCCCTTCGGGGGTGGCGGGGAGTCGGGCGGCCGGCCCCCACGGCGTATGGTGGCCTGCTCGACGGGATACGCGAGTGGATGCGCGCACCGACCCACGCGACGGGGAGTGAGATCACCACCATGGCCGGCACCGGCGGCAGTGGCGCCGTAACACGCAGCACCCTGCGACAGCAGATCGCGGACGCGCTCCGTGACGAGGTGCTCGGCGGGCGCCTGCGGCCCGGCCAGGAGTTCACGGTGAAGGAGATCGCCGAGCAGTACGGCGTGTCCGCCACCCCGGTCCGCGAGGCCCTGGTCGATCTGTCCGCCCAGGGGCTTCTGGACGCGGACCAGCACCGCGGCTTCCGGGTGCACGAGTACTCCGGCGCCGACTACCGCGGCATGATCGAGGCGCGCAGCCTGATCACGGAGGGCATGTTCCAGAGCCTCGTGGCGAGCGGCATGCCGCAGGCCGACGACCCCCGCGCGCTCGCCGCCCTCGCGGCCGTCAGGCGCCGTGGCGAGGAGGCCCAGCGCGCGGCGACCGCCGGCGATCTGAACATCCTCATCGGCTACGACCTCCGTTACTGGCGCGAACTCAGCAACCTGTTCGGCAACAGCTATCTCGCCGACTTCCTGCACCGGATGCGGGTCCAGTCCTGGGTCTGCACGGTCCAGCACCTGCGCCACATCTCCGATCTCAAGGGCCATCTGTGGTCCGGCCACACCGAGCTGGTGGACGCCCTCGCGCGCCGCGACGCCGACGGGGCGCGGGCGATCGTGACGGCGTACAACGAGCACGCGCTCACCCTCATCGAGCGCCTCGACGCCCCCTGAGGCGCGGACCTCCGACCGGATCGTCCCGTTCCCGTGTTTGGGGACACTCCCGCCGGGTGATCGGGAGGATGGGGGCGGGGCCCCTGGAAACGGACAACCCCGGCCACCCGGCGGCCCAGTTGCGCACCGGCCTCTTCACAGGACCGCCACGCGCATTACGCTGCCCTGACCACCCTGCACCCCAAGGAGCAAGAGGAGCCGTCTGTTGGCCTGTGACCTGTGGTTGGTCCCGCTCGTCGACGTGCTGTGCCACACCCCCGACAACCCCTTCGCCGAGGAACTGGCGCTCTACGACAAGGTGCTCGCCGAGGCCGGGCTTCCCCCGGTGCCGGTGTACGCGTACATGCCGGGGCTGTCGGGTGACGTGGCCCCGGTCGCCGGCTTCGACTACGACGCGCTGCACTTCCTGCGTCGCGCCTACCTGCTCCAGATGTGCGGGCTCGCGGTGGCGCCGGTCGATGAACTCGGCGGCGACTACGAGCAGTTGCTGGAGATGTTCGAGACGAACGCCCAGCAGTCCCATCTGGTCTGGCACTACGACCACGCGGGCGCCTACGTCCCGGTGGACTTCCCGCACCCGCTGGCCAACGACGAACTCCTCGCGGGCGGCGGGCCGCTGGGCTCGTCCCAGGTTCTCCTGCGCGAACTCGAGTTCGTGGCCCCCTCGATCGGCATCGACCCGGCGAACCCGCCGGCGCCGCCGCAGCCTCCGAACGCCCCGACGGAGTTGGAGGAGCCCGCCGCTCCGGCCCCCTTCGACTCCAGCCCCTTCGCCCGCGAGCGTCACGTCTGGCTGGGCCTCCACGCCGCGGCCACCCGGAGCCTCGCCCAGGGCTCCATGATCGTCTTCAGCTGATCCGTCCGTCTCGGGGTGCGGGGCCGGTGTCATGGCCCCGCGCCGCGGTCCTCTCACGGCCCCGCACCCCGGTCCGGCCGTCAGCCGAGCTGGGCCAGGCCCTTGTGGAGATCTTCCGCGTTCATGACCGGGGCGATCTCGAACTTCGCGCCCAGGCTCATGAAGAACGGCTCCGCGATCGCCGGAATCTGGCTGCTGTCCTGAAGGTCGAAAACCATGTAGCACGCGCGGCAGCCCTCGTTGGTGGTGAAGTAGACCGCCTCCGGCTTGAGCCGCTCCATCGTCTCCTGCATCAACTGCGGAAGCTTTCCATTACGGATGAGCTCGTTGCCCTTCTCCGTGTCCATGGTCGCCCTGAGCATCACGCGCATCGCACTCTCCTTCTCCGTCGTGGACGCACGCAGAAGCACCCAGACGTGCGCTTTCAGGCTATTCCCCTCACCGTGGGCGCACTCACGGCGGCGGCCCGGACATCACTCTCTCCAGTGAGGCCCGGGCCCGCCCCGGCCGGTTCGGCTCGCGCAACGCGATGGGCGGCACTCCGCGGCCCGCCGCCTACGAGTACGCCCCCGGACGTCGGCCGGGGGCGTACTCATGGAATCAACTGCTCCGGAACCTCGTCCGGACACCACTCCGCGCTAGATGAACGAGTTGATCTCGATCGTCTCGGTGCGGCCCGGTCCGACGCCGATCGCGGAGATCGGGGCGCCCGACATCTCCTCCAGCGCCTTCACGTAGGCCTGCGCGTTCTTCGGGAGGTCGCCGAAGGTCTTCGCCTTGGTGATGTCCTCCGACCAACCGGGGAGGGTCTCGTAGATCGGCTTCGCGTGGTGGAAGTCGGTCTGGGAGTACGGGAGTTCCTCGACGCGCTTGCCGTCGATCTCGTACGCCACGCAGACCGGGATCTCCTCCCAGCCGGTCAGGACGTCCAGCTTGGTGAGGAAGAAGTCGGTCAGACCGTTCACGCGGGTCGCGTAGCGGGCGATGACCGCGTCGAACCAGCCGCAGCGCCGGTCACGGCCGGTCGTCACGCCACGCTCGTGGCCGATGCGCCGCAGCGCCTCGCCGTCCGCGTCGAACAGCTCGGTCGGGAACGGACCCGAGCCGACCCGGGTCGTGTACGCCTTGAGGATGCCGATGACCCGGCTGATCTTGGTCGGGCCGACACCGGCGCCCGTGCAGGCGCCGCCCGCGGTCGGGTTCGACGAGGTCACGAACGGATACGTGCCGTGGTCGATGTCCAGGAGCGTGCCCTGGCCGCCCTCGAAGAGCACGACCTTGTCCTGCTCCAGCGCCTGGTTGAGGATCAGGACGGTGTCCGCGACGTACGGCTTGAGCCGGTCCGCGTAGCCCAGCAGCTCCTCGACGACCTGGCTCGCCTCGATGGCGCGGCGGTTGTAGAGCTTGGTGAGGAGCTGGTTCTTGACCTCCAGCGCCGCTTCGACCTTCTGGGTGAGGATCGACTCGTCGTAGAGGTCCTGGATGCGGATGCCCACGCGGTTGATCTTGTCCGCGTATGTCGGACCGATGCCGCGCCCGGTGGTGCCGATCTTCCGCTTTCCGAGGAAGCGTTCCGTCACCTTGTCGACAGTGACGTTGTAAGGCGTGATGATGTGAGCGTTTCCGCTGATCAGCAGCTTGGAGGTGTCGACGCCGCGCTCGTTCAGTCCGTTCAGCTCGGAGAACAGGACGGACGGGTCGACGACGACTCCGTTGCCGATCACCGGAGTGCACTCCGGCGTGAGGATTCCGGAAGGGAGGAGGTGGAGGGCGTATTTCTGATCGCCCACGACTACCGTATGGCCGGCGTTGTTACCGCCCTGGTAGCGCACCACATAGTCCACGGATCCACCGAGCAGATCGGTGGCCTTTCCCTTGCCTTCGTCACCCCACTGAGCACCGAGCAGCACAAGTGCGGGCACAGGCGTACACCCCTTCCGGGCGGGGCATGTCCAAGGTCGGGGACGTACGCCACCGTGGCTACGGCTGCGCACACCGGCGACCACCATTGGCCGCGACCGTCGGACCGGATGCCCCGGAATAGACGAAGCCCCTGGCGCAAAGGCGCAAGGGGCTCTTGCAGAAAGATGCTACCCGAGGAAGCGAGGCAGGACCGAGGTGGCGGCTTCCGACCAGCTCCTGGTGGTCATCGACCCGGTCGCCCGACGAACCGACGGCGAGTCCGTCCGGATCGCGAAAGACGTGCTCAGCGCGGGTGCGGCGACAAAGGTGTGCCTCCCGGAAGGGCCCGAGGAATTCGCTCGGGCGCTGATCCGCCGGGGTGCGCGCCGACCCGTCGTCATCGGTGACGACGGCGCCCTGCTGCGGGCGGTGTCGCTTTTGCACCGGCGGCGGGAACTCGCCGCGTGCGCGCTGTCCTTCGTGCCCGTGGGCGGCGCGCTGTCGCTGTCCCGTTCGCTCGGGGTGCCGATGGGTGCCGTGGCGGCGGCCAGGGCGGTCCTCGACGGGGCCGAACGGCGGCTCGATCTGCTCGTGGACGACAGCGACGGCGTCGTGCTCGGCGCTCTGCGCATCCCCTCGCCGCCCTCCCGGCCCCTGGCCCCGGTGCCCGCGGGAGCGCCCGGGGAGGAGATCGGCGGGCATCCGTGGCTGCGCACCTGCCAGTCCCTCGTCCGGACCTTCGCCTCCCGGCCGTCCCGGCTCGGCCCCGTGTCCACGACAGGGCCCTCCCGGCTGCGGATCGAGGTCGACGGGGTGTGCGTGGTGGACCTGGACCAGCCCGTGGAAGCCGTGTCGGTGACGCCGGGGGGCTCGGGGACCGGCGCCGAGATCGAGGTGCGCGCGGTGTCCGTGGGGGCCGGGTCCTCGCCCCTGCGATTGCTGGGCCACAAGGTCACCGTCTCCGGCGCGGACTTCCGCTACGGCGCGGACTCCGTGGTGAGCGGCCCGGTCCGGACCCGGACCTGGACGGTACGGGAGTCGGCCTGGGGCCTGACCCTGCCGGCGGCACCCTGAGGACCCGACCCTGCCGGTGGCACCCTGAAGGCCTGGCCCTGCCGGTGGCACCCCTGGAGCGAGGCCGTTCCCCCTCGTCAGCCGCCCTGGCCGAACAGTGCCTCGCGGTGGGCGCGCCAGCGTTCCATCATCGCGGCGACCTCACCGTCGATGAACTCGAAGAACGCGAGGGTCTCGGAGAGCCGCCGCCCGGCGGGGGTCGTGGAACCGAGGGAGTCGACACCGGCGCGCAGGGCCAGTTCCCAGCGCTTGAGCACCGCGTCACGGTTGGTCAGCGCCTCGTACCACTGGTTGCTGTGCACGCGGTAGCGCTCGCGCCGCGAGCCGGGTTCGCGCTCGCGCGCGACCATGTGCTGCTGCGCGAGGTAGCGCACCGCGCCGGAGACGGCGGCGGGGCTGACCTGGAGCTGTTCGCCGAGTTCGGCGGAGGTCATGGCGCCGGCGTCGGAGGCCAGCAGCGCGGCGAAGACGCGGGCGGGCATCCGCTGCATCCCGGCCTCGACGAGCTGGGCCGCGAAGCCCTCGACGAACTGTGAGACCGCCTCCGGGTCCCGCTCCGCCGCACTCGGTTCCGCCATCTCCCGATCATCTCCCCTGCTCACGCGTCGCGGTCGAGTGTATCCAGGATTTATACGTTTCCTTAACTTCACAAATTTCTGAAGGAAGCGTACGTTCGGGCCATGACGAAGGCAATCAGCGTCGCTGGACTGCACAAGTCGTTCGGCAGGACGCACGCACTGGACGGTCTGGACCTGGAGGTCGAGGCCGGTGAGGTGCACGGCTTCCTCGGCCCCAACGGCTCCGGGAAGTCCACCACCATCCGGGTCCTGCTCGGCCTGCTGCGCGCCGACTCGGGCACGGCGCGCATGCTGGACATGGACCCCTGGGCGGACGCGGTCGAGCTGCACCGCCGGGTCGCCTACGTCCCCGGCGACGTCACCCTGTGGCGCGACCTCTCCGGCGGCGAGGTCATCGACCTCTACGGGCGGCTGCACGGCGGAGGCCGTTCCCGGCGCGGCGGACAGGACGGCGGACGGACCGGCGGCCTCGACCCGGCGCGGCGCGCCGAACTGATCGAGCGCTTCGAACTCGACCCCACCAAGAAGGGGCGCACCTACTCGAAGGGCAACCGTCAGAAGGTCGCCCTCGTCGCCGCCTTCGCCTCGGACGTCGACGTGCTCATCCTGGACGAACCGACCTCGGGCCTCGACCCGCTGATGGAAGAGGTCTTCCAGAAGTGCGTCCGGGAGGAACGCGACCGCGGCCGTACGATCCTGCTGTCCTCGCACATCCTGAGCGAGGTCGAGGAACTCTGCGACCGCGTCAGCATCATCCGCGCGGGCCGGACCGTCGAGAGCGGCTCCCTCGCCGACCTGCGCCACCTCACCCGCACCAGCGTCACCGCCGAACTCACCGGCCCGCCGAACGGCCTGGCGGAGCTGCCCGGGGTCCACGAGCTCGACGTCCAGGACACCGGGGTCCGGCACGACGGGTCCGGCTACCGGGTCCGGTTCCAGGCCGACGGCGACCGGCTGAACGCCGTCCTGCGCTCGCTGACCGACTCCGGCGTACGGTCCCTGACCTCGACCCCGCCGACCCTGGAGGAGCTGTTCCTGCGGCACTACCAGGACGACGCGCGGACGGACGGATCCGACGTACGGACGGACGGATCCGACGTACGGACGGACGGGTCCGAAGGGGCGGTGGCCCGATGACCGCCACGACCGCGGGCCCCTTCGCCGCACGCGTCGGCGGCTCCCGCCCCCTGGCCGGCACCGGAACCCTGCTGCGCTTCGCGCTGCGCCGCGACCGCGTCATGATGCCGCTGTGGATCGGCGTGACCGCGCTGATGGTGCTGTCCCTGCCGGCCTCGCTGGAGAGCGTCTACAGCACCCCGGCCGAACGCGCCTCCCTGGGGCGGCAGATGCTCGCCAACAACTCCCTGCGCGCCACCTACGGACCGGTGTTCGGCGACTCGCTCGGCGGGCTCACGGCCTGGCGCATCGGCGTCTACGCCGGCATCCTCGCCGCCGTCATGAGCCTGGTCGTCGTCGTACGGCACACCCGGGACGAGGAGGAGAGCGGGCGTCAGGAACTCGTCTCCGCCGCGATGGTCGGGCGCCGGGCCCCGCTGACCGCCGCCCTGCTCGCGGCACTCGTCGCCAACGGCGTCCTCGCCCTCCTCGTCGCGGCCGGCCTCGCCGGACAGGGCGCCGCCGGGGCCCTGGCACTGGGGCTCGGGATCGGCGCGACCGGGATGGTCTTCGCGACCATGGCCGCGATCGTCGCCCAGCTCACGGAGAGCGGGCGGCTCGCCAAGGGACTGACGGCCGGGCTGATCGGCGCCGCCTTCGTCCTCAGGGCGGCGGGCGACTCCGCGACCGACGACGGCTCGTCGGTGCTGACCTGGATCTCACCGCTGGGCTGGCTGGAGAACGTCCGCGCCTTCGCGGACGAACGCTGGTGGGTCCTGGCGCTGTTCGCCGCGGCCGTCGCCGCGCAGGGCGCCGCCGCCTACGCGCTCGCCGGGCGGCGCGACGTGGGCATGAGCTTCCTGCCCACCCGGCCGGGACCCGCGACCGGCCGTCTCGGCACGGCCGGGGCGCTGGCCTGGCGGCTGCAGCGCGGTGCGGTGCTCGGCTGGAGCCTCGGCTTCCTCGCGGCGGGCGCCGCGTTCGGTGGCATCACGAAGGGGGCCGCGGACCTGGTCGGCGAGAACGCCAAGACCCGCGAGATCATCGAGCGGATGGGCGGGCAGGCCGGGATCACCGACGCGTTCCTCGCCGCCATGGTGAACATGCTGGGCATGGTCGCCGCCCTCTACATCGTCGCCTCCGTGCTGCGACTGCACGGCGAGGAGACCTCCCAGCGCGCCGAACCGCTGCTCGCCGCCGCCGTGGGCCGGCTGCGCTGGGCCGGCGGACACCTGGTCATCGCCTTCGGCGGCACGGTCGTCGTCATGCTGCTCGGCGGACTCGGTCTCGCCCTCGGCTACGGCGCCGAGTCCGGCGCGATCCTCGGCGCCTGTCTGGTCCAGGTCCCGGCGGTCTGGACCCTGGGCGGCCTCGCCGTCCTGCTGTACGGCCTCTCGCCCCGGGTCGCCCCCGGCGCCTGGGCCGCGGCCGGCCTCGCCCTGGTGCTCGGCTGGATCGGCCCCGCTCTGAAGATCCCGCAGGCCGTCATGGACCTCTCGCCCTTCGGTCATCTGCCGAAGTTGCCGGGCGGCACGATGGCCTGGACACCGGTCCTCGTCCTCACCGCGATCGCGGCGGCCCTGACGGCGGCGGGCCTGGCCTGCCTGCGCCGCCGCGACCTGGCGACGTGAGAGTCCCGGCGGCGCGACCTGCCGTGGCAGGGGTCGCGCCGCCGGGCGGGAGCGGTGAGCGGTGAGCGGTGAGTGGCCGCATCGCCGGACTCAACGATGAGGGAGGACCGGTGACGGAGGAGCCGTGACGGACGCGCGGTCGCGGAGAAGCCGTGACGGACGCGCGGTCACGGAGAAGCCGTGACGGAGGTCAGATCTCCACCGGCAGGCTCTCCAGGCCGCGGATCACGAGGCCCGGCTTGCGGACCGGCTCCCCGGCGAGCCGGAGACCGGGCGCCTTCGTCAGGAGCGCGCTCATGGACGCGGCCAGTTCGATCCGGGCCAGCGGAGCGCCGATGCAGTAGTGGATGCCCGCGCTGAAGGAGATGTGCGGGTTCTCCGCCCGCGCCAGGTCCAGCGTCTCCGGGTCCTGGAACACCGCGGTGTCACGGTTCGCGGAGCCGAAGAGCATCGCGATCTCCGCGCCCCGCGGCACCGTCGTACCGTCGATCTCGATGTCGTCCAGCACCCAGCGCTCGAACAACTGGAGCGGGGTGTCGTACCGCATCAACTCCTCCACCGCCGTGGGGATCAGGGTGTGGTCCGCCCTCAGTCCCGCGAGCTGCTCCGGGTGCCGGAACAGGGTCCACCAGCCGATCACGGTGGCGTTGACCGTCGCCTCGTGCCCCGCGTTGAGCAGGAGCACGCAGGTGGAGATCATCTCCTGCTCGGTGAGCCGGTCGCCCTCGTCGTGGGCCGCGATGAGCCCCGAGATCAGATCGTCCCCGGGCTCCTTGCGGCGGGCCTCGATCAGCCCCCGCAGATACTCGGTGAACTCGACCGACGCCCGCACCGCCTTCCGCGCCGTCTCCTCCGGGGGATTCAGCTCGTACATCCCGCAGATGTCCGCCGACCAGGGCCGCAGCGGCGCCCGTTCGGACTCCGGGACCCCCAGCATCTCCGCGATCACCGACACCGGCAGCGGCTCCGCCACGTCGGCCAGCAGATCCCCGCCGCCGGCCGCCACCAGCCGGTCGACCAGCTCGCCCGCCAGCCCCTCCACATACGGCTTCAGCCGCTCGACCGTGCGGGGCGTGAACGCCTTCGACACCAGCCGCCGGATCCGCGTGTGGTCCGGCGGCTCCAGATCGAGCATCCCGTGATCGTTGAGCACATGGAAGGGCTCGTGCTCCGGCGGCGGCGCCGTCCGCCCGAAGTCCTCGTGCGTGAACCGGTGCTGATACGTCCGGCCCAGCCGGCGGTCCCGCAGCAGTGCCGACACATCCGCGTGGTGCGGCACCAGCCACTGGTTCGTCGGCTCGTAGTAGTGCACCCGGCCCCGCGCGCGCAGTTCCTCGTACGCCGGGTACGGGTCCGCCACGAACGCCGGATCCCACGGGTCGAAGGCCCGCGTACTCTCCAAAGCTGCCATGAACGGACGCTAGCCCGGCCCACCCCCCGCTGACCAGGGCCGACCCGGGCCGCGGGCGCCGGATGCCGTCATCTGGGGGTGACCAGCCGCGCCTCGTACGCGAACACCGCCGCCTGTGTGCGGTCCCGCAGCCCCAGCTTCACCAGGATGCGGCTCACATGGGTCTTGATCGTCGACTCGGCGACGACGAGCCGTTCGGCTATCTCCGCGTTCGACAGCCCCTGCGCGATCAGTACCAGCACCTCCGTCTCCCGGTCGGTCAGCTCCCCGTACGCCCCGTGCGCCGTCGTCGGCAGCCTCGGCTCCTCCGCGAGCCTGGAGAACTCCGTGATCAGCCGCCTGGTGACCGAGGGGGCGAGCAGCGCCTCCCCGGCCGACACCACCCTCACCCCGTCGGCGAGCTGGCGGGCCGAGGCGTCCTTGAGCAGGAAGCCGGAGGCCCCCGCGCGCAGCGCCTGGTACACGTACTCGTCGAGGTCGAACGTCGTCAGCACCAGCACCTTCGCGGCACCGTCCGCGGCGACGATCTCGCGGGTCGCGTCGATGCCGTTCATCTCGGGCATGCGGATGTCCATCAGCACGACGTCCGGTTGCAGCTCGCGGACCCGGTCGACCGCCTCGCGGCCGTTGACCGCCTCGCCGACCACCTCGATGTCCGGCATCGCGCCGAGCAGCACGGAGAAGCCCTCGCGGACCATCATCTGGTCGTCGGCGATCAGCACGCGGATCGCGCGACCCGTGCCGCCCGTCATCCGCTCTCCTCCCCCGACGGCACCGGCAGGAACACCGCCACCTCGTACCCTCCGTCGTCCGTGGTGCCCGTCGTCATCTCGCCGTCCAGCATCGTGACCCGCTCGCGCATGCCCGTGATGCCGTGCCCCGCGCCGTGCGTGGACTTCTCCAGGTTCGTCACCGGCGCGGGGCCGTTGACTATGCGCAGGCCGAGCCCGCCGAGCACGTAGCCGATCTCGACGCGGGCGGAGGCACCCGGCGCGTGCCGCAGGGTGTTGCTGAGGGCCTCCTGGACGATCCGGTACGCCGACAGTTCGACGCCCTGCGGAAGTTCGCGCACCGCGCCGGTGACCGCCTTCTCCACGGACAGACCCGCTTCCCGCACATTGGCCAGGAGCCGGTCCAGATCGGCGAGGGTGGGCTGCGGCGCATCCGGCGCCTCGTAGTCCTCGGCCCTGACCACGCCCAGCACCCGGCGCAGCTCGGTGAGCGCCGCCACCGCGTTCTCCCGGATCGTGACGAACGCCTGCTCCAGCTCCGGGGGCGGGTTCACCACCCGGTAGGGCGCCGCCTCCGCCTGGATGGCGACCACCGACATGTGGTGGGCCACCACGTCGTGCAGCTCGCGGGCGATCGTCGTGCGCTCTTCGAGCAGCGTGCGGCGGGAACGCTCGTGTGCCGTCTCCGACTGGTGGGCCGTCACCTCCTGCTCGGCCTCCCTGCGGATGTTCAGCACCGTGACGATCAGGAGGGCGAGCGCCGAGACGAAGAGGAGCGGGAACGTGTTGGCGCTGTAGTAGCCCCCGCCGAAGAACGTCTCGGCCATCAGGCTGTACGCGGCGGTCAGCAGCCACATCCACGCCGCGACGCGGGGCCGCGACCGCAGGGCGACCACCGTCAGCACGATGACATGCGCCAGGAAGCTGCCGGGGGGCCACGGCCAGTCGCTCCAGGCGCCGTCGAACACGGCGACGACCGGGACCGCAGCGATCGAGAGCCAGAAGGCGCCGACCGGGCGGACGAGGGTCGCCAGGACCGGGAGCAGGGCGAGGAGCCCGCACAACAGGGCCCCGACCGAGCCGCCGCCCGGTCCGCCGGCGGAGGTGTAGCCCGCGGCCATGGCCAGCAGACCGGCCGCCGCCACCGTCGCGTGCGGGGTCCAGGCGGCGTACCTGTGCAGGGTTCCGGAGAGGCGGCGGGTCACCGGGCCGTCCGTGCGCATGCGGGGCAGCGGGCGGTAGGCGAAGGCGTCGTGGAACATGTCCTGCCGCAGTCCGCGCACGGCGTCCGCCGCGAGGCGGTACTCCGGGCTGCGGGGCTTGGCCCCGGCACCGCCGGGGGGCGGGGACGTCGTCTGCGTCTGGGTCGTCTCGGTCACGCTCAGAACGGTAGGCCCGGGCGGGGGGCGGGGTCGTCACCTGCGAGGAGGGTCCTCCCGGGTCCGTCTCAGGTACTACGGGTAGGGCCGGGACTCCTACGGGCAGGGCGGGACCGGGGCGGCTCAGTAGCCCGTGGGACGGACCAGGCCCGTCTCATAGGCGAAGACCGCCGCCTGGGTGCGGTCACGCAGACCCAGTTTGACCAGGATGCGGCCGACATGGGTCTTCACGGTCTGCTCGGCCACCACCAGGCGCTGGGCGATCTCGGCGTTGGAGAGGCCCTGGGCGATGTGGGCCAAAACCTCCGTCTCGCGTTCGGTGAGGTCGCCGACGCGTTGCTTGAGGGGTGCGCGCGGGGTGGCGCCGAGGCGGGAGAACTCCGCGATGAGGCGGCGGGTGATGCCTGGGGCGAGGAGGGCGTCGCCGGCCGCGACGACGCGGACCGCCTCCGCGAGCTGATCCGCGGAGGCGTCCTTGAGGAGAAACCCGGACGCGCCGGCGCGCAGCGCCTCGTAGACGTATTCGTCGAGGTCGAAGGTGGTCAGCACCAGGACCTTGATGTGCGGGGCGTCCGTGGTGATGCGACGGGTCGCCTCGATGCCGCCGAGTTCGGGCATGCGGATGTCCATCAGGACGACATCCGGCGCCAGTTCGGCGACCTGGCGGACCGCGTCGAGTCCGTCGACCGCCTGACCGACCACCTCGATGCCCGGGTGCGTGTCGAGCAGCACGGTGAATCCCTGGCGGACCATCTGCTGGTCGTCGGCGATCAGTACGCGGATGGTGCCGCTCACGGTCGTCATGACGTCTCTTCTCCTCGCGGGCCGGTCAAGGGGTCGTCGGTCCGGGCGGATCCGTCGGCGGACGCGGCGCCGTTGCCCGGGAGGAAGGCCGCCACCGCGAACCCTCCGCACGACGTCCTCGAGGTCACGAGGGTGCCACCCAGCATCGCCACGCGTTCTCGCATGCCGAGCAGTCCGTGCCCCGCGCCCGGGGAAGGCGGAGCGGGGTACTGGGGCCGCGAGTTGACGACCCTCACCTGGAGGCCCCTCGGGAAATGCCAGAGCTCCACCTTGACGGCGGAACCCGGCGCGTGGCGAAGGGCGTTGCTCAGCGCCTCCTGGATGATCCGGTACGCCGACAGCTCCACGCCCGGGGCGAGCGGAAGCTGTTCGCCCGCGATCTCCGTGGTCACGTCCAGTCCCGCCGCGCGGGTGTTCTCGACCAGGGCGTCGAGACGGCTGAGCGTGGGCTGTGGGGAGTCCGGCGCGACACCCGCCCCGGCACCGAGGCCGTAGGGGTCCTCCGGGTTCTCCGAACGCAGCACGCCGAGCACTCGGCGCAGCTCGGTCAGCGCCTCCAGGGCGTTCTGCCGGATGCCCGCCAGGTTCTCCTTCAGTTCGTCGGTCGGATTCTCGACCAGGTGCGGGGCGACCTGCGCCTGGATGGAGATCACCGACATGTGGTGGGCGACCACGTCATGGAGTTCACGGGCGATGCGACTGCGCTCCTCCAGGACGGTGCGGCGGGCGCGCTCCTCTTCGGTCAGGGAGGCCTGCTCGACCAGTTGGGTACGGGCCACGCGGCGACCGCGCAGCGCCGTGCCGACGATGACGACCGCGGCGAAGACGACCATCGCCGACATTCCCGTCGCCTGATAGGGCGATCCGCCGAGCGGGACCGCCGGAGGGTTGGGCCCGCTCCTCGTGGGTCCGCCCGCCAGACCTTGCAGGGCGTAGGTCGCCAGAGCGGTCAGGGACAGCGCGCCGACGGCGACGCGCGTGGGCGACCGCAGGGCGAGCAGGAAGAGAACGACCGCCTGCGCCATGATCGCGGGTGTGCTCCAGGGCCAGTCCGGTCCCGACCGCGTTCCGGGCCCGAAGACGTCGGCGACCAGGCCGGCGCGGGCGACGACGGCCGCGACCACGGTGGCACCCAGCGACAGCCACCAGGCCGGTACGGGGCGCCACAGCGCGAGCGCGACGGCCGAGCCCAGCGCGAAGCCGCTGAGTGTGCCCAGCGGGAAACCCAGTCGGTAGGCGTTGCTCAACTCGTCCATGGCGGCCAGCCCGAGCCCGAGGGCGATCACACACACCAGGACGTGCGGCAGTCGGTTCAGTCGGCGCGGCCGGGACAAGGGGGGCAGCGGCGCGACCGCCGGCACCGCGAGTTCGGCCAGGATTCCCCGCAGGAACGGCAGCGGCAGGGAAGGAGCTTGGGCGAGTGCCCGCAGGAGCGCGCCGCCACGGGGACCGCGGCCGACGGACCAGAGGGCCGGGGCAGAGGTGACGGGCGGGCCGGTGACGGGGTGCTCGGGTCTGCGTGAGGGAGCGTCAGAGGGGTTGGTCCGCTCGCCGATCGGGGGCCGGTGCTCCTCGCTGGTCACGCGGTCCACCCTAGGCACGAGGCGCCGCCTCGGGTGGGGTCCGGCCGGGGCCGCGGTGAACGCGGACGACCCGGGACGGGCGGCCTGTCGGCCGGCGGGGTCCCCGCTCATGGACGTTGAAAGCGAACCAGCACAGAGTGAGAGCACAGCCGAAGACGGGCAGCCAGGCGACCCGCGCGGCCACCCAGACCAGGGAGTCGGGGGTGGTGTGCAGGCCGGGAAGCCGGCCCGCGAGCAGACCGGCGGCGGACACCGCCATCAGGGATGTCTGGTGCCAGAGGAATATCGTCATCGCGGAGAGGTTGGCGAAGGCGATACCGGCCCAGACCACCGGGCGCCGCGTCACCCGCCGCAGCGGCCCGCGCAGCAGCAGGGCGAGCCCGCACTGGGCCAGGCCGAAGGTGACCACGGCCAGTGTGGGCGGGTCGAGGTTGGAGACCGCGGCGCCCGGTATGCCGACCATGGACGCCGGATATCCGGCCCACAGCACCAGGGCGGCCGTCGCGAGCGCGCCGCCGCCGAACAGCACCCAGCCCGCGCGCGGCCGCTCCAGCTCTCCGCGTGTCCAGGCCGCACCGAGGGCGTACGGCACCAGCCAGCCCGCCGCGAGGTTCACCCAGCCGAGCCACGCCGGGCCGCCGAAGCCGAATCGGACGATGTCCACATGGAGAACGACGGCGAGCGGCCACAGCGGGTTCAGCCGGGTGAGCAGCGGTGTCGCCGCGGTCAGGCCGGCGAAGACGACCAGGAACCAGAGCGGGGACAGCGCCAGTTTCACCAGCGTGTGCACCGTGCGGAAGTCCGCTCCGGCAACCAGGAGGCAACCGGTCGCGAGCGCCCAGAGTGTCAGCACCGCCGCCACCGGCCTCAGAAGACGTCCGATGCGGGCGCGCAGCCACTGTCCGTACGTCTCCCCGCGGGCCCGTGCCGACGCGTGGCTCTTCGTCGCCACATGGCCGCCCACCAGGAAGAACACGGCGAGCGTCTGGAAGGCCCAGGAGACCGGGGTCAGCCAGGGCATGTACCGCAACGGGCTCGCCGCGCGCAGCGCGCCGCCGTCCGCGACGAGCGCCGTCACCAGCCAGTGGCCCAGGACCACGCCCAGGATCGCGAGGGCGCGCAGGGCGTCCACGGCGCGGTCCCGCTCCACGGGGGTGGACCGGTCGATGCGGTGGATCGCGGTCCGTAAGCCGGTCAGCGCGGTCGTGCCGGTCGTGGCTTTCGGAACGGTCGTGCCGGTCAGGTCATGCACGGGTCACCTCCGAGGTGTCGCCGAGGACGATGCGGGTGAGGTTGGCCAGCGACTCGGAGCCCGGCGCGAAGTAGTCGCTGTGGCCGGCGGAGCCCGCCCGGAAGACCCGGGCGCCGAAGGCCGGCGACACCGGGTCGCGCCCGAAGCCGACGGTCGTACCGAAGAGACCGAGGCTCGTGTGCGGTACGTGCGCGACCCAGTCGGCGGAGCCCCGGGCGGCCCAGACGCGGGCGGGGGTGCGCAGCGCGGCGGCCGAGGAGGCGCCGGTGCCCGGACTGCCGAGGACGACGATGTCGCTCACGTCCAGGCCCTGGGCGGCACGGCCGCAGACCACCGTGCCGTACGAGTGGCACAGCAGGGAGACGTGCGCCGGCCCGCCCACGACTCCGCGCAGCCGGCCCAGGAACTCCCTCAGCCGCGGAGCCGCGTCCTCGGCACGGCCCGCCGTCAGGACCGTGGTGCTCACGGTCCCCGGCGTCTCGTACCCGAGCCAGGCCAGCACGGCACCGCGCGTGCCGAGCCGGTCGTGCAGGGCGCGGGCGCCGGCGCGGAAGCGGCCGTACGTCTCCAGCGTGGTGTCCGAGCCCGGGACCAGGACGGCCACGCGGTCGGCGTGGGCGAGATCGCCGAAGACCTCGACGGCCCGGCCGGTACCCCGGCCGTCGAAGGTGAGGAAGTGGCGTGAGGGCGAGGCCATGGCCCGGTCGGCGGCGGCCCGGGTGCGGTCACCGTGGTCCTCGGCCATCCGCGCGGCCTCGGCGGCGTCCGCCCGGTTGGCCGCGTACACCTGACCCAGAGCCGACGCCGTCAGCGGTGCGAGGACAGCGGGTGCCGGCGCGGGGATCTCGGGGCGTGCGGCACCGGACACCGGGACGACGACGGCGGCCACGACCGTCACGGCGAGCAGCGCCCGCCGCAGCCGGCCCGCCCACGCGGCCCAGGACAGGCTCATGGCCCGCACCGCCCGACACGGGTTCCGCTCGGGCGCCGAAGCCCGCACCGCCCCGCGCGAACGCCGGTCCCGAACCGCCCGACCCCGATGCCGGGTGCCCGACATCCGACGCAGACGCCGATCCATGGTGTCCGTCCCTCCCCGTCCGCCCGGTCGTCGGGCGCCGCTGGAAGGGAAATTACGGATCCTCACACGTCGTCCGCGTCCCGCTGGGGAACCCATCCGAGAGGTAGCTCTCAGGTACTACGGGTATGACCGGGGTTCGCGGAAGGGGGGATCAACTCCCCTTTTTCGCCGAGTGCTTGGAGCGGCTACCAGGCCAGCTGGGCGATCTCCTCCGCCACCACGGCGCAGGCGTCGGCGGCCGGGTCGATCAGGGGGAAGTGGCCGACGTCCTCCAGCAGCGTCAGACCCACCACCTCGCCGGCCTTGGCCGCCGCGTCCGCGTACGACTCGGCGACCGCCTGCGGGACGACGATGTCGGTGCGGCCCTGGACGAGCGTGGTGGCGATGCCGGTGGGGAGCAGGCGCACCGGGTCGGCGTAGGGCAGGCGTTCCGCGAACGTGGCTTCCCCTCCGAGGAGTTGACGGGAGGCCCCGCCGCACACGTCGAGTTTCTCCGCGACCTCGAAGTCGGCGATCGGGGCGAGGGCGACGACGCCGCGCAGCGGTGCGGGGCGGTCGGTGTGCCAGGGCGCGTCGGCGGGCAGGAGGTGGCGGGCCGCGGCCCACAGGGCCAGGTGACCGCCCGCCGAGTGGCCGGTGACCACGATGCGCAGGGGGTCGGCCTGGGGAAGTGCCGTGCGGACGAGGGCGGGCAGCGCGTCGAGTGCGGCCGCCACGTCGTCGAAGGTGTCGGGCCAACGGCCGGCGACCGGGGTCCCGCTCGCGGTGCCGCCCGCCCCGGAGGAGGCCGCGTCGTCCCGCCCGGGTTCCGCCGGGCCGCCCTGCGCGGGGATCGCGGGCCCCTTGGCAGCGGGTGAAGTCGCCTCTCCCCGGCGGTACTCGACGTTCGCCACGGCGAATCCGCGGCGCGTCAGGAAGTCCGCGAACGGGGTGATGTGGCGGCGGTCGTACGGGGCGCGCCAGGCGCCGCCGTGCAGCACGACCACGAGAGGGGTGAGGACCTCCGGGTCGGGGTCGCACGGAGCGTAGAAGTCGATCACCTGGTCGGGGTGGTCGCCGTACGCCAGGGTGACGTCCGGGTCCACGGGCGGGTGCGAGAAGGCCGACGCCTCTTCGGCGGCGTCGCGCGCGATGGCGGCGTCGTCGCGGTCCCGGGGTGCGGCGTCGTCCTGCATGCTCCAACCTCTCAGCGGTGAAACGGATTTGGCGGACGAGGGAACAATTCGGCCGTTTGCGGGGACGGTATCAGGCCGGTGACGTGAGGTGACAGCGGGCTGTCACTCTCGGTCAAGGGGGCCGGTTCTCCCCTTCCGTGGCTCCCCCGGGCGAGCAGATACCCGGCGTACGGGTAGGGGCGGAGAGGATTTCGCCCCCTCCGCCCCTACCCGTCCCTTACTCGGGGCTCCGCCCCGGACCCCGCTCCTCAAACGCCGGAGGGGCTGAAACTTGCTGCCGTTTCAGCCCAGGATCTCCGCCAGGATCCTCGCCGCCCGTTCCGCGTCCGCGAAGCCGACGTACAGGGGGGTGAAGCCGAAGCGGAGGATGTCCGGGTGGCGGAAGTCGCCGACGACCCCGCGGTCGATCAGGCGCTTCATCACGGCTCCCGCGTCCGCACAGCGCAGGGCCACCTGGCTGCCCCGTTCCGCGTGCGCGGAGGGGGTCACGGACTCGACCCGGCCCTCGGGGACGTACGCCGCGACGCACTCCAGGAAGAAGTCCGTCAGGGCGAGCGACTTGGCGCGGACGCTGTCGATGGAGACGCCGTCCCACACCTCGAGCGCCGCTTCCAGGGCCAGCATCGAGAGGATGTCCGGCGTACCGACCCGGCCGCGCAGCGCGCCCGGCGCCGGCTCGTAGGACGAGCTCATGGCGAAGGGCTCGGCGTGCGAGTTCCAGCCGGGCAGCGGGGAGTCGAAACGGTCCTGGAGGTCCGCGCGCACGTAGAGGTACGCGGGTGAACCAGGGCCGCCGTTCAGGTACTTGTAGGTGCAGCCGACCGCCAGGTCCACCCCGTGCTCGTCGAGACCGACCGGCAGGGCGCCCGCGGTGTGGCACAGGTCCCAGACGGCGAGCGCGCCCGCCTCGTGGATCGCGGCGGTGAGGGAGGGCAGGTCGTAGCACCGGCCGGTGCGGTAGTCGACGTGGTTGAGCAGCACCGCCGCCGTGCGGGGGCCGAGGGCCGAGGACAGCTCGTCCGGGTCGACCGGGCGCAGCTCACAGCCCGTCATGCGGGCCGCCGAGGCGGCGATGTACCCGTCCGTCGGGAACGTCGTCGCGTCGACGAGGATCTCGTCGCGCCCCTCGCCCGCCAGCCGTACCGCGCCCACCAGGGCCTTGAAGACGTTCACACTGGTCGAGTCGCCGACCACGATCTGTCCGGGCGCCGCGCCGACCAGCGGGGCGATCCTGTCGCCGATCCGCTCGGGCGCGGTCCACCAGCCGCTCTCCTCCCAGGAGCGGATGCGCAGTTCGCCCCACTGCCTGCGGACGACGTCCTCGACCCGGCCGGGCACCTCGGTCGGCAGCGCGCCGAGCGAGTTCCCGTCCAGGTACACCACGTCGTCGAGAACGAACCGCTTGCGCAATCCGGCGAGTTCGTCGGCGCCGTCCAGCTCCGCCGCCCGCGCGGCGAGCGCGAACACATGGGCTCGCTCAGACATAGGACCTCGCTGTCCACAGCTCGGGGAACACGTTCTTCTGCGCGCGCTTCTCCAGCCAGGCCACTCCGGCGGAGCCGCCGGTGCCGGTCTTCGAGCCCATCGCCCGCCGGGTCGCGACGAGGTGGTCGTTGCGCCAGCGCCACACCAGCTCGGCGACATCGGTCAGCGCCTCGCCGAGACGCGCGACCTCGTCGGTGTCGTCACCGGAGTACAGGGCCGTCCACGCGGCCTGCACCTCGGGCACGGGCTCGTAGCGCAGCGACACGTCGCGGTCCAGCACCGAGGCCGGGATCGCGTGGCCGCGCCGCGCGAGGAGCCGCAGCACCTCGTCGTACAGGCTCGGCTCGTGCAGGGCCTTCTCCAGCTCGGCGTACACACGGGGCGCGCCCCGGTGCGGGACGAGCATCGACGCGGACTTCTCGCCGAGCAGGAACTCCATGCGCCGGTACATCGCCGACTGGAAGCCGGAACCCTCGCCGAGGGCCGAGCGGTAGGAGTTGAACTGCGCGGGGGTGAGCTGTCCGAGCGGACGCCAGGACGCGTTGAGCGCCTCCAGCTCACGCACGGACCGCTTCAGCGCGGCCACCGCGACGGGGATGTCGTCCGCGCGCAGCGCCTTGGCCGCGGTCTCCCACTCGTGGACGATGACCGTGAACCACAGCTCCATGACCTGGGTCGTCACCAGGAAGACCATCTCTCCGGGGTCGTCGGAGAGGGTGTGCTGGAGGTGGGTGAGCACGTCCGCCTGTACGTAGTCCTCGTACGGGGTCGTGCCCTGGAAGTCGAGATGCGGGGTCTCGGGCTCCTGAGCCTGCGGGGGCTGAGCCTGGTGGGACATCGCTGTCTCCTGATTGTGCTCCGGGTAGCGGTCCGCCCCTGCCGTTACCGACACGGGGGCCCCGGTCCCCACCGGGCATCCTCCACAATCGTCCCCCGAAACCGCAAGGTCCGCCTGGTCACACCAGGCGGACCCGCGCCGGGGCCCCGCGGACGGGGCTCCCCTTCAAGATTCCGGGTCTAGCCGAGGGTCTGGGCCGCCGCCGGTGAGGAGTCCTTCAGGAACTGGCTGCAGCGCTCGTACTCCTCCTGCTCGCCGATCGCCTGCGCGGCGCGGGCGAGGGCGTGCAGGGCGCGCAGGAAGCCGCGGTTCGGCTCGTGCTCCCAGGGCACCGGGCCGTGGCCCTTCCAGCCGTTGCGGCGCAGCGAGTCCAGGCCGCGGTGGTAGCCGGTACGGGCGTAGGCGTACGACTCGACGACGCTGCCCCGCTCGAACGCGTCGTCGGCGAGCTGCGCCCAGGCGAGCGAGGAGGTGGGGTACTTCGCGGCGACGTCGGTGGGGGCCGTGCCGTTCGCGAGGAGCTCGCGCGGCTCCGGGTCGTCGGGCAGACGGGTCGGGGGCGGTCCCCCGAGGAGGTTCTCGTGAATCGTCATGGGTTCCAGTCTGCTGCATCGGCCGTGATCGGTAACGCTTGCCCGCGGCAGCCGGGGAACGATCTGTTCCGGAGCGGGACCGCGACCGGCACCTGACGGACGTGGTCACGCCTGCGGGGGAGTCGTCCCGCGTACAACGACCGCCGGCCACCGGCCACCGGCTACCGGCCACCGGCCGCTGATCTCTGATCTCTGATCTCCGGCCGGATTGATCGCCGGCCGGATCGACAGCTCCAAGCACGGTCACGAAGCCGGACCGGCTCCGGAAGGCTCGGACCCGGGGGAGCCGCGGCCCCCGAGGACGCCCCGGGAGCGCTCCGGCTCCAGCGGGGGCGTGGTCAGGGAACCGTGCCTGCGGCACTCGGGGCGCAGGCAGCCCGGCGCCGGGCGGCGCACGGTCGTGAACGCCAGCACCGCGCCGACCACCAGCACGCCCGCGCACAGCGGCATCGCCCGGCGGAACGCCGCGTCGAAGGCGTCCGCCGAGCGGTACGCCTCCGGTCCCATCCCGGTGAGCAGCGGCAGCGCGGCCACGGCGACGAGCCCGGCCGCGCGAGCGGCCGCGTTGTTGATCCCGCTGGCCAGACCCGCCCGCCCGGTGTCCACCGAGGCCAGGACGGTCGCGGTCAGCGGCGCCACCAGGGTCACCATGCCCAGGCCCATCACCAGCAGCGCGGGCAGCACGTCGGCCACGTACGACGCGTCCTCTCCGACGCGCAGCATCAGCAGCATGGCCGTCGCGCACAGCAGCGGCCCGACCGTCAGCGGGATACGCGGACCGATGCGCTGGGAGAGTTCGCCGGAGCGGGCGGAGAAGAGCAGCATGAGGGCCGTGGTCGGCAGGAGTGCCGTGCCGGCCTGGAGCGCCGAGTAGCCCGCCACGACCTGGAGCTGGAGCGCGGTCAGGAAGAAGAAGCCGCCGAACGCCGCGTAGACGCACAGGGTCACCAGGTTGACGGCCGTGAACTGGCGCGAGGCGAAGATGTCGAGCGGCATCATCGGATCGGGCCGCCGCCGCTCGACGTACACGAAGGCCACCCCCGTCGCCACGCCCGCGACCGCCGTGACCGGCACCAGGGGGGAACCGCTCGGGGCCTCGATCAGGGCGTACGTCACCAGGGCGAGCGAGAGCGCGCCGAGGACGGCGCCGAGGACGTCGAAGCGGCGGTGGGCGGGCGCTCCCCCGCTCCCGGCCCCGCGTGGGCCGGTGGTCCCGGCGGACTCCGTCGGGCGGGCGGTGTCGCCGGTGGACTCGGGCACGTGACGCAGGGCGACCGGGACGCACACCAGCGCGACGGGGATGTTCAGCAGGAACACCCAGCGCCAGCCCGGCCCGTCCACCAGCCAGCCGCCCAGGAACGGCCCGACGGCCGCCCCCACACCCCCGAAGCCCGACCACAGGCCGATGGCACGGGACCGGTCGTCCGGATGGAAGGAGGCCTGGATGATCGCGAGCGAACCGGGGGTGAGCAGCGCCCCGCCGACACCCTGGAGGACGCGGGCCACGACGAGCACGCCCACGTTCGGCGCGAGCCCGCACAGCAGTGAGGCGGCCGCGAACCACATCACGCCGAGAACGAAGATCTTCCGTCGCCCGAACCGGTCCCCGAGCGAACCGCCCAGCAGGATCAGCCCGGCCAGCGAGAGCATGTAGCCGTTCACGGTCCACTGGAGGGCGGCGAGGCTCGCGTCCAGGTCACGGCCGATGGTCGGCAGGGCGACATTGACGACGGTCGAGTCCAGCAGGGCCATGCCGGAGCCGAGGACGGTGGTCAGCAGGATCCATTTCCCCGTCGGGGAGGCGATCCGTACCGCAGGTCCACCGCCCGCGGGTCCACCGCCCGCGGGTCTGCCGTCCGATGCGTCACGCGCAGGCACAGCCATACCTCGGAGCATACGGAAGGGCCCGGCACCATGGCAGGTGCCGGGCCCTTCCCGGGGGACGATCAGCGGGCGGTCGTACGACCACCGGACGGTCCCCGGTCGACTACTTGAGGCGGGTGCCCGTGGAACGCAGGGCGGCGCAGGCCTCGGTCACCCGCTGGGCCATGCCGGCCTCGGCGAGCTTGCCCCAGGTGCGCGGGTCGTACTTCGACTTGGTGCCGACCTCGCCGTCGACCTTCAGGACACCGTCGTAGTTGCGGAACATGTGGTCCACGACCGGACGGGTGAAGGCGTACTGGGTGTCGGTGTCGAGGTTCATCTTCACGACGCCGTTCTCCAGCGCGGTGGCGATCTCCTCGGCGGTGGAGCCGGAGCCGCCGTGGAAGACGAAGTCGAACGGGCTGGCGTTGCCGTACTTGGCGGCGACACCCTCCTGGAGGTCCTTGAGGAGCTCGGGACGCAGGACGACGTTGCCCGGCTTGTACACACCGTGCACGTTGCCGAACGAGGCGGCGAGCAGGTAGCGGCCCTTGTCGCCCAGGCCGAGGGCCTCGGCGGTGCGCAGCGCGTCCTCGACCGTCGTGTACAGCTCGTCGTTGATCTCGTGGCTGACGCCGTCCTCCTCGCCGCCGGTCGGGGTGATCTCGACCTCGAGGATGATCTTCGCGGCGACGGCCTTGGCGAGCAGCTCCTGGCCGATGGCCAGGTTGTCGGCGAGGGTCTCGGCGGAGCCGTCCCACATGTGGGACTGGAACAGCGGGTTCTCGCCCCGGGCGACGCGCGCGGCGGAGATGTCGAGCAGCGGACGTACGTAGCCGTCCAGCTTGTCCTTGGGACAGTGGTCCGTGTGCAGCGCGACCGTGATGTCGTACTTCGCGGCCACGATGTGAGCGAACTCGGCGAGCGCGACGGCGCCCGTCACCATGTCCTTCTTGTGCTGGCCGCCCAGGAACTCCGCACCACCGGTGGAGATCTGGATGATGCCGTCGCTCTCGGCCTCCGCGAAGCCGCGCAGCGCAGCGTGCAGGGTCTGGGACGAGGTCACGTTGATGGCCGGGTAGGCGAACTTGCCTGCCTTCGCCCGGTCGAGCATCTCGTTGTAGACCTCGGGGGTTGCGATGGGCATCTGTCCGCTCCTTGTATGTGCGGGTCTGCGTACTGCTGCTGCGGTACGACGGGACTGGTGCTTATGGCCCTGACCTAGGGGGGCGACATCATCGTCGGCCCCATCTTTCCAGACGCCACCGCTCAGGACAGACACCCCGTCCGACATGCGGGACCCGGCGTTCGGCCGGGTCCCACGGGAGCGTCGTCAGTCGAGCCCCAACTCGCCCTTGGCGTAGGCGAAGAGGTACGGAACACCGGCGCCGGCCTCGATCTTCTCGGCGGCACCGGTGGCGCGGTCGACGATCGTGGCGACGCCGACGACCTCGGCCCCGGCCTCACGGACGGCCTGGACGGCCTCCAGCGGGGAGCCGCCCGTCGTCGAGGTGTCCTCGACCACGAGGACACGCCGGCCCTTGATCTCGGGACCCTCGACACGGCGCTGGAGGCCGTGCGCCTTGGCGGCCTTGCGGACGACGAACGCGTCCAGCTTGCGGCCCTTGGCGGCGGCGGCGTGCAGCATCGCCCCGGCGACCGGGTCGGCGCCCATGGTCAGCCCGCCGACCGCGTCGAACTCCAGGTCGGCGGTGAGGTCGAGGAGGACCTGCCCGACGAGCGGGGCGGCCTCGCCGTCGAGCGTGATCCGGCGCAGGTCCACGTAGTAGTCGGCCTCAAGACCCGAGGAGAGGGTCACCTTGCCGTGCACCACGGCCTTGTCCTTGATCTGCTGCAGCAGCGTGCCGCGTACATCACTCATGGAGGCCAGCTTAGAGGCGCCGCCAGCTCCAGGTCGTGGTGGCTTCGAGGGGCTCGATGGGTGTGACCAGCCGGGGGTGGGTGTTGAGCCCGTTCGGCGGACCCGTCTGCGGCTCCACGCAGACGGCGGCCTCCTGCTCGTCGTAGACGACGACCCACTGCTCGCGGCTGGCGACCTTCAGCTCCAGCCGCCCCGGCCAGGTGAGCGTGACGTCGACGCCCTCCGGCATGCCGAAGCAGTCGTCCCAGGGGCCGGGCGCCGGGTCGAGGCGGCGGCCGGTGGGCAGGTGGTCGTCTCCGCGCTCCTCCTGCCAGGCGGGCAGGAAGTCCACCCGGGCGTCCTCGCCGCCGTCCCCCAGGTTCCGGTTGAACCAGGGATGCCAGCCGATCTGCGCCGGGAACGACTCGCCGTACGTCTCCACCGCCATGGTGATCGCCAGGCTGTCCCCGGTGAGGGCGAACGCCTGGGTGACACGGGCGGGGTGTGGCCAGGGCTCGACCAGGTCGTACGTGATCACGGCCTCGTCCGCGGTGACGCGGGCCCTCTTCCAGGCGCCGTCGCGGGCGGTGCCGTGGATGGCGTGCGGCGGGGAGTTGAGCGGCATCTGCCGGACGGTGGCGCCGTCGAGGAACCGGCCGTCGCGGATCCGTCCGCACCACGGGACCATCGGGAAGCACCCGAACTTCGCGCCCTGCCGCAGCAGTTCGACGCCGCCGACCCGCAGACTCCCGACCCGTCCGCCGTTGCCCGGCGTCACGGTCACCTCCGCGTCGTCCGCGGTCAGCGTGATGTCTTCGTTACTCACGGAGCCGACCCTACTGGGACGGGAGCACCACGTGGCTCCCTCGCCCTCGTCACCGACTCGGAGCACCGTGCGATTCCCGCGACCTCGTCACCGACTCGGGGGCGTCGCGCGATTCCCGCGACCTGGTCACCTGCTCGGGAGCACCGCGCGATTCCCGGCGGCCTGGTCACCGCTCAGGGACGCCGTGCACTTCCCGCGACCTGGTCACCTGCTCGGGAGCACCGCGCGATTCCCGGCGGCCTGGTCACCGCTCAGGGACGCCGTGCACTTCCCGCGGCCTCGTCACCTGCTCAACGGCGCTTGCGCAGGGCCCGGGTGAGAGCGATCGCCGAGGCCAGCGCCAGGGCCGCCGCGGGGGCCGCCCAGCGGAGGGTGGCGCGGGCGGCGGTGGCCTCCGGCGGGGGTACGGGGGCGTAGCGGCCGCGCGGCGGGGCGTGGTCGACCTCCTCCGCGCTGCGCCCGATCATCGTCCGCCGTGCGTGCGCCGCCTCGGCCATCGCGTCCGCCCTCCCCGGTTCCCCGGTCTCCGCCACGAAGTCCTCCCCGTCGAACTCGTCGTCCTCGCCCGCGGGACCGAGCGGGGAGGAGGTCACGTCGGCCTCGAACCCGGGAACGGCTTCGTCGTCGGATTCGTCGTCGGATTCGGCATCGGGCGCGGAGTCGGCGTCGGGCGCGGGTCCGCCCTCGGGTTCGGCGACGGGCGCCGGTCCGGCTTCGGGCTCGGTTCCGGGTCCGGCCTCGGATGTCTGGCCGGCTTGGGGTCCCGGTCCGGCTTCGCTCGCCGGTCCGGCCTCGGGGGCCGGTGTGGGCTCGGGGGCCAGTCCGGCCTCGGCGGCAGGTGTGGGCTCGGGAGCCCGGGTGGGCTCGGTCGCGGCCTCGGATCCCGAACCGGTAGCCGCATCAGCGCCGACTCCGGATCCGGATCCGGAGTCGGCGCTGGAGCCGGACTCGGGCTGTGATGCCAGGTCCGCCGCCAGGGCTTCGCCGATGCGTGTCAGCAGGCGGGTGCCCGTCGAGACCACGGCGTCGCGCGGGAGTTCCGCCACGCGGCCGTCGCCGGAGCCCGTCCCACCGAACGCGAGGGTGGTGCCGCCTTCGGCGGGCAGAAGCCGCAGGGTCAGCGCCAGCTTCACCGCACCGCCGCCGCGCACCTCCGTGGCGTCGCCCTCGACGGCGTACGAGCCGTCGCCCTGGGCGGAGACACGGAACGCGCCGCGATAGGTGATCGTGTGACCGGCGACGCGGACCTTCAGCCGCCCGGCGACCCGCGCGTCCCCCAGGCCCTGCCCGTGCCCGGTGCGCGAGGCCCCGTCCGCAGGGTCCTGCCCGGTCCCGGTCCGCGAGAACCCGTCCGCACCGTCCTGCCCGGTCCCGGACACGGGCGGCGAGCCCCCGTCCGCCTGGGCCGCGCTGTCGGCGCCGGCCGACGCGTCCTGCTGGAGACCCGGGATCGCGCGGGCGACCCGGACGGGATCGGCCAGCACCTCTCGCAGCCGCCCGACCGGAAACGGAACGAACACCTCATGCTCCATGTCAGCCGAGCCTACCCAGCACGAACCGGAGCGCACCCGCGTATACCGGGATTCCCGACCTCGCCCTCAGTCGGCGTACCGCGGATGCACCAGCGTGGAGGGCGGCAGCGGACGGTGACCGCGGCTGCGGGAGGCGGCGCGCGCGTCCGCGGTCAGGGCCGCCTGGGTGAGGGTGCGCAGCCGCGGGCAGGAGGTGTCCAGCCGCAGGGGCGCGGGGGTCCGGGAGGCGAGGATGAAACCCCAGTCGCCCGGGGCCCCCGCCACGCCCGCCGCGCCCGCGGCCCGGCCGTCGACGCGGTAGGGCCTGGTGGACAGACCCGCCGCCCGGATCGTCGCGTCGACCGTCCAGAACGCCCGGTGCCGGTCGGCCAGCGGCCCGGCGTGGACCACGAGACGCCCGCCGGGCGCGAGCACGCGGCGCGCGAGGCCGTAGAACTCCTGGGAGTACAGCTTGGTGGCGGCGGTGACGCAGGGATCGGGCAGGTCCGAGACGACGACGTCGTACGTCGACCGGTCGAAGCGCAGCCGGCTGAAGGCGTCCGCCGTCACCTCGTGGACCCGGGGGTCGTCGTACACGTGATCGTTGAGGGCGGACAGCGCCGCGTCGTGGCGCCCGAGCCGGACCACGTCCGCGTCGGGCTCGACGATGTCGACGCGGCGCACGCCGGGGTGGCGCAGCACCTCACGGGCGGCGAGCCCGTCACCGCCGCCGAGGATGAGCACGCGCGCGTGCGGTCCGTTCATCGCGGGGTGGACGAGCGCCTCGTGGTAGCGGCGCTCGTCGCGGCCGCTGAAGCGCAGTCGGCCGTCGAGGAAGAAGCGGAGCGGACGGCCGTGGGTTCCTCCGGCGAGGACGGCCTCCTGGACGCCGGTGCGGAGCGCGACGCGGACGTCCGCCCCGTACAGGGCGTGCCGCGCGGCCCGTTCGAAGTCGTCGACCAGCATCGCGGCCGAGGCGAGGAGGCCGAGCACGACGACGTTGGTGACGACCAGGGTCCAGCGCGCGCGGCGGGTCAAGTCGCCCCGGAACAGACCGAGTACGAGGGCGCCGCCGGCGATCACGTTGACCGTTCCGGTCAGCAGCGCGCCGGAGAGCTGGCCGAGCAGGGGCAGCAGCAGGAACGGGAAGGCGAGGCCTCCGACGAGGGCGCCCACGTAGTCCGCGGCGAACAGGTCCGCGACCGCGCCGCCGGGATCCTGGCGGCGGATGCGTTGTATCAGCTCCATGAGCAGCGGGACCTCGGCGCCGATGAGCAGGCCGATGGTGAGCGAGAAGACCACCAGCAGACAGCGGGGTCCGTCGGCCCACGGACCGCCCCAGCCGCCCGTCCAGGCGAACACCGCGTACAACGCCATCGCGCTGCATCCGCCGACCAGGGCCAGCAGGGCCTCGACGGCGCCGAAACCGGCCGCGGCGCACGGACGCAGCCGCTTCGCCGCGAGAGAGCCGACCCCCATGGCGAACACCATGACGGAGAGCACGACGGACGCCTGGGTGACCGAGTCACCGATCAAGTACGAGGCGAGGGCGACGAGTTCGAGCTCGTACACGAGTCCGCAGGCCGCGCAGACGAACACGCCCGCGAGGACGAGGAACCTGCCGATGCCCGGCCGGACGGGCAGCCGCGCCTGACCCTGGACACCCCAGGGCGGGGGCACGCCGGGCGGGGCTGGCGCGTGCGGTTCGATCACCTCGTGAACGCTACGTCACGTCGCCACTACGTCTCGTCACCCACACGTGTGGAAACCCTTGCTCTTCCTGGTGTACTGAGTTGACCTGGGCATCTTCCCGGCCTACCGAACCCGAACCCTCGCGCGCGAACCCGGCGCCCACGTCGGGCACGCCGAGCGCGAACCTCACGCCCACCCCGAGCCCGAACCTCTCACCCACTGCGGACATGCCCCCTGCCCCACCCCGGATATGCCCCCGCGCCCACGCTCTCTTCGCGACGCTCGCTTCGCCGTCAGACGCCGGACGCGCTGAGGGCTTCCGTCCGTACGCCGACTCGCGTGCGCGTCGCCACCAACTGGCCGTCCTGCGGGTACGCGTGCCACGTACGCCAGTGGACCTGGCCCTCATGCCGTTGGGCGAGCATCGCCGTGAACGCGTGCGGGCTGCCGGGGAAGACACCGGCGAGTCCCTGGGGGTGACCGGAGACCAGGGCCAGCAACTCCTGGGCGCGGCCGGCGAAGGAGCCGGGCGACAGGATCTCGACGCGGGCCGCGAACTCGTACTCCCAGTCGCCGAACCTCTTCGCGACGCCGAGCGGCAGGGGCGTGCTGCTGCCGGCGATACAGGCGACGGTCTCCGAACAACTGCCCCGCTCCTCCTCCAGAAGGACCTGGTGGGACGCGCCGAGGAGTCTCAACTGGATTTTCGCACCGTCCAGTTCGAGATCGAGCGTGGCGAGGGCCGGCAGCGGTTCGCGGCCCAGCGCCCAGGCGAGATCGGCCGCGCGCGTGTCGGTGTACGAGGTTTTCAGGGTCGTGAGCATGGGTCGGCTCCGCTAGCACGCAAAGGTGAGGTGGGGTTCCTGCGCACCCGGTCAACACCGGGGGAACGGCCTGGCCGGCCCAGCCGGAAGGGCTTCCTGCGGACGCGTCCGATAGGACCATCCGATGGACTTCCGAGGCCTGTCGGCCCAGGGCTGCTTGGTGATGTACCAGGGCCGCTTTGGTGGTTTAGAGGGAATCATGAACTGTGCTGCCGCCACAGCGTTTTTACCCAACTTCGTGGGGTTTCCATCCCCCCGAGGGCTCCACAGCTCAACTGTTCAACGACGACGTGCGCCCGGCGCACGAACGTGCCCGCCGGCAGTGGTCGGCCGACGGGCACGTTTCGCTCGGAGCTCGGCTGCCCCGTGTCAGCTGCCTCCGCCGCATCCGCCCCCGCCGCACGAGGACCCGCCTCCGCAGGACGAGCCTCCGCACGACGAGTGCCCTCCGCAGGAGTGCCCGCCGCCGTGGTGGCCACCGGACGAGCCGCCGGACGAGCAGGACGACGCGGCACCGCCCGCACCACCGGCCCACCAACTGCTGTCGCCGCCGCTCCGGGAGGAGCGCCGCCCCCTCCGGCCCCCGGCCACGCCCGTGGACGAGCGCCCCTTGCCCTTCTTCCCCCCGCCGACGACCCCCATGATCACAACGAGCAGGACGACCGCCAGGATGATGCCGATGACCATGGCGTCACCCTCCTTCCGTTCCCCCGAAGCGGCCCCCCGTGGGCCGTGTTTCTCGGTTCCAGCCTTGCGTGCCAGGGGGATGCCCCCACGCTTCCCGGCCCAAAGCAGAGTTGAGGAACTCCAGAGCATTCAGAAGTGGGGCGGTTCCCGACCTGCGCAGAGGTGCGGGGAGCCGCGCGGCGTCAACGCCGGTTCGGTGAGCCGGTTCCGGGAGGCGGAACGGGAACCCAGTCGCTGCCGCGGTGCGCCAGCCACCACTGCCCGATGACGTGGAACTTCTCCTCGAAGTCGCGGTCCCGTTGGAGGAATCCGGTGACCGGTGCCCGGAGTCGGGTGCGGCGGCCGTCGGCCTCGTACAGCACGACGACCCGGCCGCCCGCGACGTGCTCGATACGGACACTCTGCACGGACGTCCACGGGACGGTGCGGCGGCGGAGGTCGTGCACTCGGGCGGCCGACGGGGTCAACGTGATCCCGAAGGGGGAAACCACGGACACCACCAACACGATCCACAGGACAGGGGTCCATACGTCGAACACCGGAAGGCCGACATCCGCGACCGCCCGCAGGACGGTGCCGGACCACAGGCACACGGTCATGAGGAGCAAGGGCAGCACACACTGCCGCATGCCGGGTCGGAAGCGGACCTCCTCCGGGGCCGGGGCCCCACTCACCTGCGGTTCCGTCATGTCCGTCCCGCCTCCCCCGGCCGTACGCGGCCAGTCTGTGCATGATCGCCCGCGCAGCATGCCAGACGGTCGCAGCGCGACGAACGTGGGCCGTCCGGGGGTGGCCGGTGTCGGGGGATGACGGCAGTCGGCGACAGCGCCGCCCTGCTCAGAGGTGACGCGGGGTGCACGTGCGCAGGTGCCGGTCGGCGGAGGTGAGTTGAGGAAGTCCGGAACTTGGGCGGAGGATGGCCGGCATGACCTCCAGTGCGCGCCCCTTTCTGAACCGTCGGCTCGCCGAGTTCGGGACGACGATCTTCGCCGAGATGTCCGCCCTCGCGATGAGCACCGGCTCGATCAACCTCGGACAGGGCTTCCCCGACACCGACGGTCCCGAGGAGATCCGGGAGGCGGCCGTCCGCGCGCTGCGGGACGGACGCGGCAACCAGTACCCGCCGGGTCCCGGCGTCCCCGAGCTGCGCACCGCGATCGCCTCGCACCAGAAACGCCACTACGGCCTGTCGTACGACCCCGACACCGAGGTTCTGGTCACGGCGGGCGCAACCGAGGCGATCGCCGCCGCGCTGCTCGCGCTCCTGGAACCCGGCGACGAGGTGATCGCCCTGGAGCCGTACTACGACTCGTACGCGGCCTCGATCGCCATGGCGGGCGGGACACGCGTACCCGTGACGCTGCGCCCCGACGAGACCGGCGACGACGGGGACGGCCACCGGCGCTTCCGGCTCGACCTCGACGAGCTGCGCGACGCCGTCACCGAGCGGACGCGGCTGCTGCTGATCAACACCCCGCACAACCCGACCGGCACCGTCCTCACGCGCGCGGAGCTGACGGAGATCGCGCGGATCGCCGTCGAACGGGATCTGCTCGTGGTGACGGACGAGGTCTACGAACACCTCGTCTTCGACGACGCCGAGCATGTGCCGCTGGCGACGCTGCCGGGGATGCGCGAGCGGACGGTCACCATCGGCAGCGCGGGCAAGACGTTCTCGTTCACCGGCTGGAAGGTGGGCTGGGTGACCGCGCCCCCGGCCCTGGTCGGCGCCGTACGGTCGGCGAAGCAGTTCCTGACGTACGTGGCGTCGGGGCCCTTCCAGTACGCCGTCGCCGAGGCGCTCGCGCTGCCGGACGCGTACTTCGAGGACTTCCGCGCGGACATGCTGCGCAAGCGGGACGTGCTGGCGGCGGGTCTCACCGAGGCGGGCTTCGCCGTCTTCCGGCCGCGGGGGACGTACTTCATCACCACCGACATCCGGCCGCTCGGCGAGACGGACGGCTTCGCGTTCTGCCGCGCCCTGCCCGAACGCGCAGGCGTCGTGGCCATCCCGAACGCCGTCTTCTACGACCACCGCGAGGCGGGCGCACCGTTCGTACGGTTCGCGTTCTGCAAGCGGGACGAGGTGCTCCGGGAAGCCGCCGGGCGACTGCGTCGTCTCGCGTCCTGAACCCCGCCGGTCGGCCCGGGGTCGGGGGGACCTGGGCCGACCGAACGCGGGCGGCTTCGGCGCGTCAGTGGAAAGCCCAGGCCAGGGCCACCGCGGTGGTGAGGGTGAGCAGGGCGGGGCCGAGGGGGAGGCCGCGGGCTCGGCGGTCGGTCGGTTCGGTGGGGCGCAGTTCGGGGTGGTGGCGGAGCGCGTTGATCTCCTGGGCCATGCGGGCAAGGGAAGGGTCGAGGCCGAGGCGTCGTTCCAGTTTCGGCATTCCGAGGCCGGGCTGTCGCCAGTCGGTGCCGTCCGGGAGCCTGGTCTCCACGCTCCCTTCCTTGGTGTACCGGACCGGTCGCAGGCGGTCCCACGGCACGTGCCGTACCTTCCACACCCCGGTCAGCCACACCCCCGAACTGTCGGCGGTGACACGCCAGTTGATCTGCTCCGCGGCGGTCCCGAGCCAGGTCAGCAGGCAGAGCAGGAAGAAGACCTCCCGCACGCCGATCCCGTCCGTCACCAGAGAGCGGGCGTCGACGGCCACACCCGCGATCATGGCCAGGGCCAGGGCCGCACCGCCGGCGCGCGCCAGGGTGCCGGGTCCCCAGCTCAGCGGGCGTCCTGTCGTGATCAGCGTCGCGGGGACCGGGGTGGCGGCGGCGCAGGCCTCGGCGGTCGCGGCGTCCGCGTCCGGGGCGCGCCCCGGCTTCCTTCCTGGGTAGGGCATCCGGACGGAGCCGCTCGTGCGGAGGACCGCCGGCTCGCCGTCCCGGAACGTGGTGATGAGCAGCAACTCGCCACCGTCGTACGGAGAGCCGAACAGGAGAGCCTCGCGCGGCCGCGTGGCGGACGAGAACAGTGCTTCCGGATCCGGGGCCGCAAACGGGTCGGGGTCCGGGGCCGCGAACGGGTCGGGGGCCGACTCCGAGTTCGGGGTCGCGTACAAGTTCGGGGTCGCGTACAAGTCCGGGGTCGCGTACGAGTCCGGGGTCGCGTGTGAGGAATCCCGGTGCCGGTACTGGTCCCGGTCGGCGGTGGCCGAGGGCCACGGGCCCCGCTCGTTCGTGCCGGGAGCGTCGGCGACGAATTGCGCGCCCAGAACAGGGTGGCGCGCGGTGGTGTCGTCGCCCGCGTGGATCCAGACCAGGCCGTCGTCGTCCATGCGTTCCACGACCCGCAGGACCGGAACCGGTCCCCGGCGCAGCGATGCGGCCCGGCGGCGGGCGAGCAGACCGGTGACGAGCAGGGAGAGCCCGGGGAGGCCGACGGCCAGTACCCCGAACTGCGGGCCCATCGCGTCGTACGGCTCGGAGGCCAGGCGCCGCCACGAGCCGTCCTCCAGCACGGTCACGGCGGAGCCGGTGCGATGGTCCTCCGGATAGAGCGAGTCGAGCGTCAGCCGCCGCCCGTCGTCGGTGCGGACCCGGACCGACTCGTCGTTCCGGCCGACCACCTTCGCCACGGTACGGACCGCGCGGGCCGCGTGCCGCTCGTCGTCCCGGACGCCCGAGAGCCCCTGAGCCACGAAGAAGGCGGCGACCGCGACCAGGACCAGCCCGGCCGCGATCGGGATCATGCCGCGGCGCAACGGCGCGAGGGGTTCGGGAAGCGGGCACCGGACTCCCGCGGCGCCCTCCACCAGGTCGCGCTGCCGGCGACGGGCGGCGAGCCGTTCGCGGGCGGCAACCCATCCGAACGCCAGGGCGACGAGGACGCAGAGGTTCGCGGCGAGGGAGTCCGGGCCCGCGCCCGGCAGTTCCAGCCGGGCCACGACGACCGCCAGCGCGGCGGCCGCGACCAGCGTCAGTTCCGGCAGCCGGGCGAGCCAGTACAGCAGACCCGCGGCCAGGCCCACCTCCACCATGCCCGGCCAGTCCGCACCGCAGGGCACGGCATCGGTGCACGGCGGTTCCGGCGCCACCGCGATCGCCCACACGACGGTGATCAGCAGTGCCAGGACGGACCAGAAGGGGCGCGCCCAGGGGGCGTGGCGGAGGTGCGACCACCGGGCCGCTTCCTCGGAGGACCAGAGAGGTGCGCCCGCGGAAGCGGAGCAGGGCGAGATCGGGGCCGGTATCGGGGCCGGGGTCTGTGACACGCGAGGATTATGCGGCACCGCCGCCGACGCGCCACGGCCTGGTGGCCGCGATCTCCGGGCCGGGTTCTGCCTGACAACAGCAGCTCCGGGAGTCCCCGGAAGGGTCCGGGAGGTGTCGGACGGGTCCGGGAGTCCCCAGAAGGGTTCGGAAGGCGTCGGACGGGTCCGGAAAGCGTCGGAAGTCTTCGGAAGAGTCCAGAAGGCGCCGGAAGGCGTCGGAAGTCCCCGGAAGAGTCCGGAGGGGTCGCGGTGGACATCGACAGGAATCCGGCACCCCGAACCCGGCACCCCGAACCCCGAACCCGGGAGACGTTCCCGGGGCGATGACTCCAGCGGGCTCGGGACCACTCCCGACGAGGCGTCCCGGAGCTGTCGGGGAGCGGCCAGGCCCGGCCGTCTAGCACCGCCCGCACCCCCCGCGCGGGCGGCGCGCCGGAGGCCCCGCAACGGAACCCGCACGGACGATCAAAGCTCGCGAATACCCCGTGCGGAACGCACAGTTCGGGGTGTGACCCACCCGACCACCCTCGCTCGCCCCGCTCCCCCGGAGCCCGGCGACCGTGCCGTCCGGCCCTCCCGCACTTCCCGCTCCTCCCGCGCCGCGCGCAGCCTGCCGTCCGCCGCGATCACGGCGCTCGGGGTGTTCGCGGCCGCGCGCCTGGCCGGACTCCTCGTGCTCGCCGGGACCGCCTGGGCCACCGGCAGACACCCGGTCGCCCTGCTCGCCCGGTCCTGGGACTCGGCCTGGTACCTGGGGATCGCCGCTCACGGCTACGGCAGGACGCTCTACTTCCATCCCACGGTGATCCACAGCGACCTCGCGTTCTTCCCGCTCTACCCGGCCCTCGTACGGGCCGTCACCACGCTGACACCGCTGACCGGGGGCTCGGCCGGTCTGCTGGTCTCCTGGACCGCGGCGGCCGCCGCGGCGTGCGGGGTGTACGCGATCGGTGCCCGGCTGCACGGCCGTGCGGTCGGTACGGCGCTGGTGCTGCTGTGGGGTCTGCTGCCGCACTCGGTGGTGCTGTCGATGGCGTACACCGAGCCCGTACTGACCGCGTTCGCCGCCTGGTCGCTGTACGCGGTGCTCGACGGGCGCTGGCTGTGGGCCGGCTCGCTGGCCGCGCTCGCGGGGCTGGCCAGGCCGAACGGCTTCGCGGTGGCCGCGGCGGTCCTCGTGGCGGCGGCGCACGAGATCTGGCGGAGCCGCGGAAAAGTTTCCCACAGGGTGTGGACGGGCGCCGCGCTCGCGCCGGTGGGCTGGACCGGCTACGTGCTGTGGGTGGGCCACCGCGAGGGCGACTGGCTGCGCGGCTACTTCCAGGTGCAGCGGCTGTGGGGCTCCCGCTTCGACCTCGGCGAGGGGTCGCTCCACTTCGTCAAGCACCTGCTGCTGCACGGCGACCGGTTCGTGTTCCCGATGACCATGGTGATCGTCGCCGCGGCCGTGCTCCTGTACCTGCTGCTGATCGCGGACCGCGCGCCCCTGCCGCTGCTCGTCCACAGCGGCGTCCTGCTGCTCATCGCGGTGGGCGGCTCGGGGTTCTTCGAGTCGAAGCCGCGCTTCCTGCTCCCGGCGTTCCCGCTGCTGCTGCCGCTGGCCCGCGCCCTGGTGCGAACGGCGAGAGCCCGGCCCTGGCACGCGACCCTCGTGGTCGGTGCCCTGGCCGGGCTCTCGTTCGCCTACGGCGCCTATCTGGTCGTGATCGCGCACACCCCGCTCTAGGACGTCGTGTCCCAGGGGTCGGTGCGCGCGGCGGACCCGGAGCGCCGCCGGGAGGACGGGCCACGCCGGGAGACGGGCCTACTCTTCCTCGTCGTCCCCGGGCTTGTCCGTCTCGTTGATCTCCTGCTCCAGGCCGAGCTGCTCGACGAGCCACTTGTCGAACTCGATGGCGGCGCGGACCCAGCTCACCGTGGAGGACACGAAGTGCTCCAGGCTGACGCCGGTGCCGATCAGCATCTGCGCCTCGCCGATCAGGCGGACGGTGCCGTCGTCGTGGGTGTGGCTGTAGACCTTGGGCCACAGCGTGCGACGGTTCCAGTCGTCGATCGACTCGAGGAGCGCGGGCTTCTCCTCGAGCTGGTGCGGCCGGTCGTAGAACGTCCGCACCGAGAAGACCTGCTGGTCACCCTCGCCGCGGAACATGAAGTACGTACGGAACTCCTCCCACGGCGCCGCGAGGTCACCCTCGTCGTCGACGACGTACTTCAGCTCCATCTGCTCCAGGAGCTGCTTCACGAGGTCCTGATCCGGGACCACGGGGCCGGCGGGGCCGCCGGACTGCGGCTCGGGCTGGCCCCCGAAATTCGGAATCGAGGACGGGTCGATGCTCACCGTGTATTTCCCTTCGTACGGATGCTGCCATCCTCTCTCATGCGGGCAGGGGAGTGGCAACCTCTGGCGGAGCCTGTCCTCCGGTGGCTGACAAGATCCGGTCACGTCCGGGCATCGGCGCGGCAAAGGGAGAAGGCCCGCGTCGGATACGCCACGGACCCCTCCCTGCCGGATTCAGGTGCCGGCTACAGCGTCTTGCCGGTGGCCGGCCCCACGATCAGGCCGTCGCCGAAGGCGTCCACCCGGACGGTGTCGCCGTCCTTGACCTCGCCCGCCAGGATCTCCTTCGCCAGCCGGTCCCCGATGGCCGTCTGGACGAGGCGCCGCAGCGGGCGCGCTCCGTACGCCGGGTCGTTGCCCTCCTCGGCGAGCCAGGCCAGTGCCGCGTCGGTGACCTCCAGGGTGAGCCGGCGCTCGGCGAGCCGTCGCGCCAGGGAGTCGATCTGGAGGCGTGCGATGCGCTCCAGCTCCTGCGGGCCGAGGGCGGAGAACACCACGAGGTCGTCCAGCCGGTTCAGGAACTCCGGCTTGAAGGACGCCCGGACGACCTCCAGGACCTGCCGCCTGCGCTCCTCCTCGGAGGCCGACGGATCGGCGAGTGCCTGCCCGCTCAGGAACTGGCTGCCCAGGTTCGAGGTGAGGATCAGGATGGTGTTGCGGAAGTCGACCGTCCGCCCCTGACCGTCCGTCAGCCGCCCGTCGTCCAGCACCTGGAGCAGGATGTCGAAGACCTCCGGGTGCGCCTTCTCCACCTCGTCGAGCAGGATCACGCTGTACGGGCGGCGGCGCACCGCCTCGGTGAGCTGACCGCCCTCCTCGTAGCCGATGTACCCGGGAGGCGCGCCGACCAGCCGGGCCACGCTGTGCTTCTCGCCGTACTCCGACATGTCGATGCGGATCATCGCCCGCTCGTCGTCGAAGAGGAAGTCGGCGAGCGCCTTGGCGAGTTCGGTCTTGCCGACGCCCGTCGGGCCGAGGAAGAGGAAGGAGCCGGTGGGCCGGTCCGGGTCGGCGATCCCGGCGCGGGTGCGCCGCACGGCGTCGGACACCGCTCCCACGGCCTCGGTCTGGCCGATCAGACGGCGGCCCAACTCCGCCTCCATGCGCAGCAATTTCTGCGTCTCGCCCTCCAGGAGGCGGCCGGCGGGGATGCCGGTCCAGGCGCCGACGACGTCCGCGATGTCGTCCGGTCCGACCTCCTCCTTCACCATGGTGTCCTTGGCGACCTCCTCCTCGGCCTGCGAGGCCTCCTCCAAGTCCCTTTCCAGGGTGGGGATCTCGCCGTAGAGCAGCTTGGAGGCGGTGTCGAAGTCACCGTCGCGCTGCGCGCGTTCGGCCTGGCCGCGCAGCTCGTCGAGCTTCTCCTTCAGTTCACCGACGCGGTTGAGGGACTGCTTCTCCTTCTCCCAGCGGGCGTTGAGACCGCGCAGCTCCTCCTCCTTGTCGGCGAGGTCGCGGCGCAGTCTGTCCAGGCGCTCCCTGCCGGCGGGGTCCGTCTCCTTGCCGATCGCCAGCTCCTCCATCTTCAGCCGGTCGACGACACGCTGGAGCTCGTCGATCTCGACCGGGGAGGAGTCGATCTCCATGCGCAGCCGTGAGGCCGCCTCGTCGACGAGGTCGATGGCCTTGTCGGGGAGGAAGCGGGAGGTGATGTAGCGGTCGGACAGGCTCGCGGCGGCCACCAGGGCCGAGTCGGCGATCTGGACCTTGTGGTGCGCCTCGTAGCGGCCCTTGAGTCCGCGCAGGATGGCGATGGTGTCCTCGACGGTCGGCTCGGCGACCAGCACCTGCTGGAAGCGCCGCTCCAGCGCCGGGTCCTTCTCGATCCGCTCGCGGTACTCGTCCAGCGTGGTCGCGCCGACCATGCGCAGCTCGCCGCGGGCGAGCATGGGCTTGAGCATGTTGCCCGCGTCCATGGCGGAGTCGCCGCCCGCTCCGGCGCCCACGACGGTGTGCAGCTCGTCGATGAAGGTGATGATCTGCCCGTCGGAGTCCTTGATCTCCGCGAGCACGGTCTTCAGGCGCTCCTCGAACTCGCCCCGGTACTTCGCGCCGGCCACCATCGCGCCCAGGTCGAGCGAGACGAGCCGCTTGTTCTTCAGGGACTCGGGGACGTCGCCCTTCACGATCCGCTGGGCGAGCCCCTCGACGACGGCGGTCTTGCCGACGCCGGGCTCGCCGATGAGGACGGGGTTGTTCTTCGTACGGCGGGACAGGACCTGCACCACCCGGCGGATCTCGTGGTCCCGGCCGATGACGGGGTCGAGCCTGCCCTCGCGGGCCGCGGCGGTGAAGTCCGTGCCGAACTTTTCGAGCGCCTTGTACTGGCCCTCGGGATCCGCGGTCGTCACCCGGCGCCCTCCCCGTGTCTTCTGGAACGCGTCCAGCAGCTTCTTCGCACTGGCGCCCTGCCGGGAGAGTACGTCGCCGACGGTCCCGCCCTTCGCGGCGATGCCGATGAGCAGGTGCTCGGTGGAGATGAAATCGTCGCCCAGCTCCTTGGCCCGCTCGGCGGCGTCGGCGATGACCGCCAGGGTCTCGCGGTTCGGCTGCGGGGGCGCGACGGTGGAGCCGGTCACGCTGGGCAGGCCGGCGAGCACGCGTTCGGTGCCGGAGCGGACCGAGGCCTGATCGGCGTCCACGGCCGCCAGCAGATCGATGAGGTTCTCGTTGTCCTGCCCCTCGAGCAGAGCGAGCAGCAGGTGGGCGGGGGTGAGGTCCGGGTGCCCCTCCCGCACCGCGCGGTTGCTGGCCGCGTTGATCGCGTCCCGGCTCCTGTTGGTCAGCTCGGCGTCCACGTTCGCGTTCTCCTCCTCCTGGTGCCCGACAGATCCCTGACCCGTCCAGCGTACACAAAGTTGAGTCTATTCCACTCAAGGCTGCAAGGACGGGAAATCGGACGCCCACCAGGCGTAGATTCAGGCCTCATGGCTTCCCATCCGGTGCACCCCCGGCAGCCCGACGCCGCCTACCTGAGCTTCTGGCGCGAGCGCCATCTGTGCACGCTGACCACCCCGCGGCCCGACGGAAGCCCGCACGTGGTGCCCGTCGGCGTTACATACGACCCCGAGGCCGGTCTCGCTCGGGTCATCACGAACAAGTCGAGCAGGAAGGTGGCCCACGTCCTGGCGGCCGGGCCGGACGGGGCGCGGGTGGCGGTCTGCCAGGTGGACGGCGCACGCTGGGCGACGCTGGAGGGACGGGCGCGGGTCACCGCGGACCCGGAGCGCGTCGCGGAGGCGGTACGGCGCTACGCGGAGCGCTACGAGCGCATGCCGGCGCCGAACCCGTCCCGGGTGGCGATCGAGATCGAACTCACGGCGGCGATGGGCCGCGGATGAGACCTCCGAGGGACATCCCGCGGTCGACGGCGCCCCGGGAACGGACGGGCCCGGCCCGGACAGGCCTGGCACGGACGGCCCTGGCACGGACGGGCTCAGACCCGGAGATTTCACCGGAAACTGCAGCGGCGTCACCGTGTTCAGGTCACGGTGACGCCGCTGCGGGGGGAAGTACCTGCGCGATCTACTACGACGGGGGAATCGCGTCAGGCACTGCGGGGGGTGGCTGCGATGGTCTCGACGTCCGGGACGTCCGGTCCGGTGAGCTGGTGGTCACGCTGATCGAGGTTCACGAAGATCATTCCATACCGGATGGCGCACCGGACGGGCTGCGGCGCCCCCCGAGGCCGCCGCAGACACCGGTAGGCCCGTACGTCCTCGTCGTCGTCGCGGGTGACGACGACGGGCTCTCCGAAGACGGTCACCATCAGCGAGTCACCGCTGTAGGGGATGGCGGTGACCAGGTCGATGAAGTGCCAGCCGGAGCGGTAGGCCGTGGCCATTTCTCGGCGGAAGGAGCGGTCGTCGGGAGGAATGCTCATGCTTCTGCGCTCGCGGAGATGACCGTCCAGCCACTGTCGCCCGGGAGCGCCGCGGCCTCGATGTCGGTCCAGCCGCTGTCGCCCGGCACGGCCTCGGCGGCGGTCCAGCCGCTGTCCGCCATGGCCGCCTTCACGCTGGTCCAACCGCTGTCCGGGCCGGCCCAGGTCCGGGCACCCCCGGCATCAAGACCCGAGGCTCCCAGGGAGCCGGACGCCACAGCGACAGAGAAGACTGCGGCAAGCACTGAACCAAGCAATCTCGCTCGCATAGTCGGCTTCGTCCTCACTTGATGGAATCTTCTCCCCCGTCGTCACAAGACGATGGCTCATTCAGGCACGTCAATGCCACAGCAGCGATGCATCATGTTCCTGCACGTTCAGGACCCTGGGGGGTGGAGATTTGCCCACAAACTACTCACAACCGACACATCCCCACGCTGTCACCACGTTGTGTGACGAAGGAACACGCCTTTACGCCAGTGCGTTGCACTCCGGCCGCATCACGCGGGTCGAAGTGGAAACAGCCCCTTGCCTCTTGGAGTTCGCGCTGCTTCATCCCGACCCCGACGACGAGAAGTGGCTGCGCCCCGTCCCGCCGTCGGTCGCGCTCGCCCAGCGCCTGCAGCCCCTGGAACGGGAGATCCAGGAACGCCGCCGGCTCGCGATCGAACTGACCGACTCCTTCGACCCGTTCATCGCGATCAGCACACAGAGCACCGCGAGTATCCACGCCATCACCGTCCTCGAGGGATTCGACCGCATCAACGCGGCACTCAATTCGGCCACCGCCGAGTGCCAGACGGAGATGCTGACGATCCAGCCGGGCGGCGGCCGGCCCGCGGACGCCCTGATGCAGGCACTGGAGCGCGACCGGCCGCTCACCGACCGCGGGGTGCGCATCCGCACGCTGTACCAGCACACCGCGCGGCACAGCCAGGGGACGCTCGCGTACGTCGAGCGCATATCCGGGGGCCGGATCCAGGTCCGTACCCTCGAGGAACTCATCGAGCGGCTGATCGTCATCGACCGGACCGTCGCCTTCATCCCGGCCAGCGACGACCGGCGGGTCGCCCTCGAACTCCGCCACCCCGGACTCGTGCTGTACCTGAGCAAGGTCTTCGAGCAGCTCTGGCAGCGGGCGGTCCCGCTGACCGAGGACGTCCCGAACGACGTCGGCCCCAACGGCATCACCGGCGTCCAGCGCTCGATCGCCAAACTGCTCATCGAGGGGCACGTGGACGAGGCCATCGCCCGCCGCCTCGGCATGAACGTCCGCACCTGCCGCGCCCACATCGCCAAACTGGCCTCCGCCCTCGGCAGCGGGAGCCGGGCCCAACTCGGCTTCCTGATCGCGCAGTCGGGGCTTCTGGACCAGCCCGAGGGAGGGGAGTGACGCCGGCCGACGGCAGAGCGTACGACGGGCCCGGCCGGGCTCCGGGAGTCGTTCCCGGGCCGCCGCGCTCAACGGCCGGTCGGGGAACCGCGGTCGGGGACGGCGGGGGCCTTCGAGGCGGCCTCGGCGACGACGACCGGTTCGGGTCCGGGGGAACGCTGCGGCCCGTCGAGACCCGCCTGGGCGATCCGTACGCCCAACTGCGTCCGGCTCGCCGCGCCCAGCGTCTCCGACAGCCTGGCGATGTGCGCCCGACAGGTCCGCACGCTGATGCCCAGGCGCTCCGCGACGACCGCGTCCTGGTGGCCCTCGGCCAGCAGGGCCGCGATGGACCGCTCCCGGTGGGTGATGCCCTCGATGCCCGTCGACGGCATGGGTGAGGTCAGCGGGATCGCGAGGCGCCACAGCCGCTCGAAGACCGTGACCAGGTAGTCCACCAGCGCCGGGTGACGCAGCTCCAGCGCGATCGTGCGGTCCGAGTTGGCGGGGATGAACGCGACCGTGCGGTCGAAGAGGATGAGCCGCTCCACGACCTCGTCGAGGGTACGGGCCTCGGCGGCGTCGCCCATCAACTCCATGTAGTTCAGGAGTCCTTGGCCGTGCCGGGCCACGTGCGTGTACAGATCGCGCATCCGCACCCCGCGCCGGCGCATCTCCAGCGCCCGGTGCAGTCCCTCGACGAGTTCGTCCTCGCGCCGGATACCGCCCGGCTGCACCGTCAGGACCTCACGGGTGCACTCCTCGGTGGCCTTGTCCATGGCGGCGTGGATCCGGGGCAGCCCGTCGAGGACCCTGATCGCGACGCCTTCGGCCGGTGCCCGTACCCGGCCGCCGAGGCCCGCGTACCACTCGAAGGCCGACACCGCGTCGCCCACCCGCGCCTGGCTCGCGCTGACTTCCTCGTAGACGCCGCGCAGGAGCCGGTTCATGACCTCCTGGGGCGAGGTCGGCACCAGCCAGCCCATGTCGTCCGGATCGGGGTGCAGCAGCGCCAGTTCCAGCAGGCAGGGCACCGGCTCGGCGTCCTCGCGGGGCACCCGGCCCCGCCGCACGGCCCGGGAGTACACCCGGTCGCCCGCATCGCACAGCCGGTCAGCGCCGTGCGGATGCCTGTCCGTCCCGTGCCCGGCCATCTCCCACCCCTGGCTCCAGCTCCAACCCCTGGCGTGAGCCCCGCGTCAGGGCGTCCTCCGCAGCGCAACTATGCGCGGACGCGTCCTGCACCGCAACAAGGCTGCGCGGCCGAGGAGCGCCCGTTCGCCCCGGCTCATCCCCATAAATCCCGACCTCCTCCGCGCCCCTTGCAACAACCTGAAGACCCCCCGCCCCATCCCCCGAACACCCCTCGGAGCCCCCTCCCCGGCTCCCCGCCCCGAAGGCCCAACTCGGTTCACCGAACAGGGACTTGAAACGATCACCCCCACCCCACCCACCCCGCCCGCCCCGCCGGAACGACCCCGCCCCCGGAACCGCGACCCGAGCCGCCCCACCCGCGACGCCGGAAAGTTCACACCCCCCGCAGCGAGCGCGACCGGCCCCCCTATCGACCGACCCCCTTCGCGAACGCCCGGTGGCGGTCGCCGAGATCGGCGGCGGCGCCCGCGCCGTGCGGGGCGGTCAACAGGTCCTCGGCCGCCACGAGCCGGCGATCACGCCCGGAAGGGGCGTGCGGGCGCTGAGAGGTGGCGTGGAGGGGGCGGGTGCGCCGGAGTGAGGAGCTGGGGCGCGCGGGCGGGAGACGGGCGTACAGCGCTTCCGCGGGGGCCGCCGTGCGGGGCGGCCGAGGGGCCCCCGGGGTCCGGGCAGCGGAACGGCCCCGGGCGGGGGTGGGCGCTGGGGGCGCGCAGCCGCGGGCGGGGCCGGAACCGTGCTGGTCCTCGCCCGGCCGTCTCGGTGCCGAGACGGCCGGGCGGGGCGTCCTACTTGATGCCGAGCGAGCCGCAGAGCGACTTGTAGGGCACCGTGCAGATCTTGGCGACGGGGTAGATGCCGTCCTGGACGACCGTGTCCTGGATGTTGTCCTTGGTGAGCGCCACGACGGGCACGAGCTGGGACGGGATGTCCTTGTCCGTGGGGCTGCTGACCTTGTCGCGGGTGAGCGCGTCGAACTCGATCGAGCGGCCCTGGACCCGGGCGACGGCCATCTCGGCGGCCGCGTTGGCCTCCTGCGGGTACGACTTGTACACGCTCATGTACTGGTCGCCCTTGATGATCCGCTGCACGGCGATGAGCTCGGAGTCCTGGCCGGTGACCGGCGGCACCTTGCTGACGCCCGCGGCCTTGAACGCGTCGATGACCGCGCCCGCGATGCCGTCGTTGGCGGCGTAGACACCGGCGATGTTGCTCAGCCCGACGGACTGGATGGACTTCTCCATGTTGGCCTTGGCGTTGACCGGGTTCCAGTCCTTGGTGTCGTACTGGGCGGCGATGATCACCTTGTCCTCGAGCTCGGACTTGGCACCCGACTTGAACTGCGCGGCGTTCGGGTCGGTCAGCGAGCCGTTCATCATGATGATCTTCTTCGAGGCCGAGTTGGCGCCCAGCGCGGCGACGAGGGCCTTGCCCTGGGTCTCGCCGACCAGCTCGTTGTCGAAGGAGATGTACGCGTCGATCGGGCCCTGCGCCAGGCGGTCGTAGGCGATGACCGGGATCCCGGCCTCCTTGGCCTTGCGCACACCCTTGGCGATCGTCACCGAGTCGACCGCGTCCACGAGGATGACGTCGACCTTGTCGTCGATCATCTGCTGCATCTGACGGAGCTGCTTCGCGGCGTCCTGCTCCGCGTTCAGGTAGAGGACGTCACCCTTCTTCTCGGTGAGCTTCTGCACCTGCTCCCGGATGATCGGGTAGTCGAACTTCTCGTAACGGGTGTTCGCCTTCTCCGGAAGGAGCAGGCCGACCGTGATGTCGTCGCCCTTCGTGGCGCTGGCCGAGCTACTGCCGCCGCCGAAGCCGGCCACGCCGCATCCGGCAAGGGTGAGGGCGGTGGCGGACGAGGCCACCGCTATGACGGTACGGCGGAGGCCGGTGTTACGAGTCTTCACATCAGGTGCCTTCCGGGCGAGGTTGCAGCATTGCGACCCAGGTGGCTGAAAGCCAACGCGGCGATCACCTCAGCGTCAAGGAGTAACCACTTAACGAGATGGCAACGGCGTTTCGTGTTCCACAAGTGAACGCGACGGGAAAAGACTACGCCCATCCATCGACCGATCCCCTCAGCTTCACCTTCTGTCATTCACAGGTACAACCAACTTCCGTTCACAGGAGTCGTGATCGTCGACGGTTTTTAACCGCCGTTGACGATCGGCAGACCCGAAGGAACACATGTACAGAGCCCCTGGCACGAAGGGCGCCGTCTCCTCGGCCCTCGTGCTCGCCACCGCGGGCGGGCTGCTCACCGCAGCCGGGACGACCGCCTCCGCAGTGACCAACTGCACATCGCCCGTCTATAAGCGGCAGTTCTACGCGAACACCACTTTCTCGGGCACGCCGAAGAAGACGGACTGCGACTCCGCGATCGACCAGAACTGGGGTTCCGGCGCGCCCGCGTCCGGACTTCCCGCCGACAACTTCGGCGTCCGCTGGACGGTGACCCGCGACTTCGGCTCGGGCGGCCCGTTCAGCCTGCCCGTCACCACCCAGGACGGAATACGCGTTTATCTGGACGGTGTGCGCAAAGTCGACCTCTGGAAGAACGTGTCGGCCACACGGTCCAAAACGGTCAACCTGAGCATTCCGTCTGGAAAGCACACACTGCGCGTCGATTTCGTCAACTGGACAGGCAAGGCGAACATCACTTTCGCCTACAAACCCGTCACTTCCGCCAGTACCGACAAAATCAAGCCACTCGTCCCCACGGGTTCCGCGGCGTCCTACGACACCGCGACCGGCCGGGCCAAGGTCTCCTGGTCCAGGAACCAGGAGATGGACCTCGCCGGCTACCGCGTCTACCGCCGCCTCGGGGGCGGCAGCGCGTGGACGCTGCGGACCACGACGACCGCCACCTCGTACACCGACACCTCCCTCCCGGCGACCGGCGCCACCTACTACTACGAGGTGCGCGCCCACGACAAGGCGGGCAACGAGTCCACGGGCACCACGGACCGCCCGGTGACCACCACCGACCGGACGGCGCCGGCGCGCGTCACCGGCCTGGCGGGCCAGGGCACCACCGCGGGCAACGCCCTGACCTGGCAGGCCTCCTCCGCGGACGTCGACCACTACGAGGTGTGGGCCGCGCCGCCCGGGCGGAACGACCCCGACGGGCCCGAGCCCGTGTTCGGGACCTCGTACACGGACCCGGTCGCCGAGGCGGGGACCGGCTACCGGTACACCGTCCAGGCCGTCGACGGCGCCGGGAACATCTCCCCCGTCTCCGACGGCGTGACGCTCGTGCGCCCGGAGGACTCCACGGCCCCCGTGCCGACGTCGGTCCTGGGCACACCCGCCGACGCGTCCACCCGCGTCTCCTGGACCCCGGCACAGGACCCCGACGCGACGGTCACCGGATTCCACGTCTACCGCCGTACGTCCGCGCAGGGCGCCTGGATCCTGGTGGGCGGCGCCGGGGCGACCGCCGTCTCCTACGACGACACCGCCGCCCCGAAGGGCACCGCGTACTACTACGTCGCCTCGGTCGACGGCGGAGGAGCCGAGTCGAGTCCCTCGGCACGGACCACCGTCGACCGTCTGACGCCGGCCACCGCCACCGGACCCGCCGCGCCTCGGCTGACGGTGGTCTCCGAAGGCGGAACCCGCTTCCCGATCAGCGTCGGGGTCCGGCCCGGGACCGGTGACGAGGCAAGGCTGCTGAAGGGGTACTCGTGGGACGTCTCCGGCGCCTGCGGCTCCAGCGGCACCCTGTTCTCCGCGTCGGACACCCTCTCCTGGACCCCGCAGTACACGGGCCCCTGCACGGTCTCCGTCCGCGCCGTGGACGCCTACGGCCGGACGGGCGAGCACGCCGCCTCCGTCGAGGTCATGGTCAACCGCTGAACGCCCGACGGCACGCGAAGGGGGCCCGCCGGTTCTGGTGAACCGCCGGGCCCCTTCGGGTGAGCGTGGGAACTACTCGGACGTCCGCTTGGGGCGCCACACCACCAGGGCGCTCGTCTGCTGGACCTCCTGGTACGGGACCAGGTCACGCCGGTAGGAGGCGTGCACGGCGGCCTCACGCTGCTGCATGGCGACCGCCGCTCCGTCCAGGGCCGACTCCAGCTCCGCCACACGGGACTGGAGCGCGGCCACCTGGTTCTCCAGCTCGATGATGCGCTTGATGCCGGCGAGGTTGATGCCCTCGTCCTGCGACAACTGCTGCACGGTGCGCAGCAGTTCGATGTCACGGGCCGAGTAACGCCGGCCCCGGCCGGCGGTGCGGTCGGGAGAGACCAGACCGAGCCGGTCGTACTGACGCAGGGTCTGCGGGTGCAGCCCGGAGAGCTGGGCGGCCACCGAGATGACGTAGACCGGGGTTTCCTCGGTCAGTTCATAGGGGTTGCGTCGACGACCGGTCGTGTCCATAGCTCCGTCATGCTCCCTTCGCGGCCTGGAACAGCTCCGCCCGCGGATCCTCACCCGCGGTCGCCTCGCGATACGCCTCCAGCGCGTCACGAGCCTTGCCGGACAGGTCCTGGGGGACCGTCACCTCGACGGTGACCAGGAGGTCGCCGCGCGTGCCGTCCTTGCGGACCGCGCCCCTGCCCCGGGCGCGCATGGTCCGTCCGTTGGGCGTGCCCGGCGGCAGCTTCAGCGTCACCGGCGGGCCGCCCAGCGTCGGCACCTTCACCTCGCCGCCCAGCGCCGCCTCCGCGAAGGTGACGGGCACGGTGACGGTGAGGTTGTCGTCCTTGCGGCCGAAGACCGGGTGGGCGTCCACATGGACGGTGACGTACAGGTCGCCGCCCGGACCTCCCCGCTCGCCCGGCGCGCCCTTGCCCCGCAGCCGGATCCGCTGGTTGTCGCTGACGCCCGCGGGGATCCGGACCTGCATCGTGCGGGACGACTTGGCCCGCCCGCTGCCCGCGCACTCCATGCAGGGGTGCTCGGCGATGAGGCCGCGCCCCTTGCAGTCGGGGCAGGGGTCCGTGAGCGAGAAACCGCCCCCGGAGCCCCGCGCCACCTGCCCGGTGCCGACACAGGTCGGGCACACGCGCGGTGTGCCGTTCTTGTCGCCGGTGCCCGAACAGGCCTTGCAGGCCGCCTGCGAGGTCATGCGCAGCGGAACGGTCGCGCCGTCCACCGCCTCCGTGAAGGAGAGAGTGACCTCGGTGTCGATGTCCTGGCCGCGCCTGGGCTGCGTACGCGTGCCCGTGGGGGCACCGCCGCGGTTGAACAGGCCCCCGAAGACGTCACCTATGCCGCCGCCGAAGCCGCCGGCCCCTCCCGCTCCCTGGCCCTGGGCGCCGCCTCCGAAGAGGTCACCCAGGTCGAAGTTGAAGTTGCCGCCGCCCGCGCCGGGACCCGGACGGAAGCCGCCGTTGCCGAAGAGGGCGCGTGCCTCGTCGTAGTCCTTGCGCTTCTTGGGGTCGCCGAGCACGTCGTTCGCCTCGGAGATCTCCTTGAAGCGCTCCTCGGCCTTGGCGTTGCCCTTGTTGGCGTCCGGGTGGAACTCGCGGGCGAGCTTCCGGTACGCCTTCTTGATCTCGGCCTCGGTGGCGTCCTTGGGGACGCCGAGGACCTTGTAGAAGTCCTTCTCGATGAAGTCCTTGGTGCTCATCCCCGACGTCCCTCCTTCCTCGTCCGTTCAAGCTCAGCCCTCGTCCGGGCCACCGCTCTCCTTGTCGTCCGCCGCCTCGGCCGAGTCCTCGGCCTTGACCGCCTGCGCCCCGGGCTGCGGCTCGGCGACGGCCACCCGCGCGGGGCGGATGGTGCGTTCGCCGAAGCGATACCCCGGCTGCAGAATCGCCACGCACGTCGTCTCCGTGACGTCCGGCGCGTACGAGTGCATCAGGGCCTCGTGGATCGTCGGGTCGAAGGGCTCGCCCTCCTTGCCGAACTGCTGGAGCCCCATCTTCGCCGCGACGGTCTCCAGCGATTCGGCGACGGACTTGAATCCGCCGACGAGCTCGCCGTGGTCCCGCGCGCGGCCGATGTCGTCGAGCACGGGCAGGAGCTCGGTCAGGAGGCTCGCCACGGCGACCTCCCTGACCGCGATCCGGTCGCGCTCGACACGGCGGCGGTAGTTCTGGAACTCGGCCTGGAGCCGCTGGAGGTCCGCGGTGCGCTCGGTCACTGCCATGCGCGCCTGGTCCAGCTGGGCGGTCAGACCGGTCAACTGTGCTGCTGCGTCCCCGTCCGGGGCCGCCGCCCCCTCCGCAGAGGGGGTGGCGGACTGCGGCTCGGCGTCGTCAGAGGTGGCGCCGGAAGGGACGTCGGGCTGCTCTTCGAAGCCCGGGGTCTCCTCCGTCACGCGGCACCGTCCCGGCGGTCCTCGTCGACGATCTCGGCGTCGACGACGTCGTCGTCGGCCTTCGGGGCCTCGGCGCCGTGGGCGTCGCCGCCCGCGGCCTGGCCGGCCTGGGCGTCGGCGTACATGGCCTGGCCGAGCTTCTGCGAGACCGCGGCGACCTTCTCGGTGGCGGTGCGGATCTCGGCGCTGTCCTCGCCCTTGAGCGCGGCCTTCAGCTCCTCGACGGAGGCCTCGACCTCGGTCTTGATCTCGCCGGGGACCTTGTCCTCGTTGTCCTTGAGGAACTTCTCGGTCTGGTAGACGAGCTGCTCGCCCTGGTTGCGGGTCTCGGCGGCCTCGCGGCGGGCGTGGTCCTCCTCCGCGTACTTCTCGGCCTCCTGGCGCATGCGGTCGACCTCGTCCTTCGGCAGCGAGGAGCCGCCGGTGACGGTCATCTTCTGCTCCTTGCCCGTGCCGAGGTCCTTCGCGGTCACGTGCATGATGCCGTTGGCGTCGATGTCGAAGGCGACCTCGATCTGCGGGACACCGCGCGGGGCCGGCGGCAGACCGGTCAGCTCGAACATTCCGAGCTTCTTGTTGTACGCCGCGATCTCGCGCTCGCCCTGGTAGACCTGGATCTGCACGGACGGCTGGTTGTCCTCGGCCGTCGTGAAGATCTCGGAACGCTTGGTCGGGATCGTGGTGTTGCGCTCGATGAGCTTGGTCATGATCCCTCCCTTGGTCTCGATACCGAGGGACAGCGGGGTCACGTCGAGGAGCAGGACGTCCTTGACCTCGCCCTTGAGGACACCGGCCTGGAGGGCCGCGCCGATGGCGACGACCTCGTCCGGGTTCACACCCTTGTTGGCCTCGTTGCCGCCGGTCAGCTCCTTGACGAGCTCGGCGACGGCGGGCATACGGGTGGAGCCGCCGACGAGAACGACGTGGTCGATCTCGGAGAGCTGGATGCCGGCGTCCTTGATGACGTTGTGGAACGGCGTCTTGCAGCGCTCCAGCAGGTCGGCCGTCAGCTGCTGGAACTGGGCGCGCGTGAGCTTCTCGTCCAGGTGCAGCGGGCCCTCGGCGGAAGCCGTGATGTAGGGCAGGTTGATCGAGGTCTCGGTGGACGAGGACAGCTCGATCTTGGCCTTCTCGGCGGCCTCGCGCAGACGCTGGAGCGCCATCTTGTCCTTGGCGAGGTCCACGCCGTGGCCGGAGCGGAACTGCTGCACCAGGTAGTCGACGACGCGCTGGTCCCAGTCGTCACCACCGAGGTGGTTGTCACCGTTGGTGGCCTTCACCTCGACGACGCCGTCGCCGATCTCCAGGAGGGACACGTCGAAGGTGCCGCCACCGAGGTCGAAGACGAGGATCGTCTGGTCGTCCTTGTCGAGGCCGTACGCCAGGGCGGCCGCGGTGGGCTCGTTGACGATACGAAGGACGTTGAGACCGGCGATCTCGCCGGCTTCCTTCGTCGCCTGGCGCTCGGAGTCGTTGAAGTACGCCGGGACGGTGATGACCGCGTCGGCCACCTTCTCGCCCAGGTACGCCTCGGCGTCGCGCTTCAGCTTCTGCAGGATGAAGGCGCTCATCTGCTGCGGGTTGAAGCTCTTGCCGTCGAGCTCGATCTTCCAGTCGGTGCCCATGTGACGCTTCACCGAACGGATGGTCCGGTCAACGTTGGTGACCGCCTGGCGCTTGGCGACCTCGCCGACGAGCACCTCGCCGTTCTTCGCGAAGGCGACGACGGACGGCGTGGTCCTGGCGCCTTCGGCGTTGGTGATGACGGTGGGCTCGCCGCCTTCGAGAACGCTGACGACGGAGTTAGTCGTGCCCAGGTCGATGCCGACCGCACGTGCCATTTCGATTCCTCCAGCAATGACTTGAGTGGAACGGGCTCAAGTGTGCACGACGTCCGCCTTCCGGTCAACAGACCTGAGTCGCAGGGGCTCAACTCTTATCCGCTCCTTACACGCATGGAGCCTTTGACCTGCGGCTTTCTCGCTGTGTCAGTGAACCTTTACCGCGCCGGGAGCCTCCGGACGGGGACGCCCAGGACGCCCGAGCGCCCTCGGGACGGGTCCCCCGGGGGCGGGGATCGCATGCGGATGAGCCCGGCGGGGGCGCACCCCGGGACGTACGGCCCCCACGACGGCGACCGCCGCCACGGCACCGGCCACCCACCAGGCGGCTCCCGCCCCCAGCCATCCGAGGTCGATGCACAGCCCCACGAGCGCAGCCGCGAACGCCGCGAGTCCGGTCACGACCAGGACCCCCTGGGGGGTGAGCCCCGCCCGCCGCAGCCGGTGCACCAGATGGTCCGGTGCCGGACGCAGCAGCGGCCGCCCCGCGCGCCGCCGCGACACCAGGACCAGGACGGCGTCCGCGGTGGCCACGGCCGTCAGCGCGAAGGCCGCCGCGAGGCCGGGCCCGGCGGGCCGCTCGGCGTGCACCCGCACGACCGCGGAGGCCAGCAGGAAGCCGGCGAACAGCGCCCCGCACCGCCCCGGCGCGATCCGGGCCGGCGGCCATCCGTGCATGAGGAAGCCCGTGAGGGCGGCGGCCAGCACGCTGAGCAGCGCCGCGAGCCCGTCCATGAGCTCGGCGGCCGCGCAGCCGCTGAGGGCGAACGCGGTGATGACACCGACCGTTCCCACCACCCCGTCGGCGTGGTCCAGCGCGCGGAAGGCGTGCGTGACGAGGACGGTCCAGGCCACCGCCAGCACTCCGGCGGGCAGCCCGAGTTCGTCGTAGGGGACGGTCAGCGCGGCGGCGACGGCGACCCCCGCCCCGCACACCACCGGGGGCACGGGCAGCAGATCGGCGGCCAGGCCGAGCAGGGCGACCGCGATCGCGGCGATCAGCAGCCGGCCGGTCTCCGGCCCGAGCGGGGCGGCGCCGGTCCAGTCTCCGGCCCAGCCGACGAGCGCCGTCGCGCCGGCCACGGCGAGCCCGCCGAGGAGCGGGACCGGCCGCGCCCTTCCGGGAGCCCGCGGCCTCGCCCGGCGCGCGGGAAGCCCCCTCCCGTCGGCCGGGCCGAGGCGCAGGGAGAACGACCGCAGCAGCGCGACGAGCGTGGCGGTCAGGAGCAGAGCGGCGGTGGCGGCCGTGATTCCGTACAGCACATCGCCAATTTAGGGGTAATTGTCACAGTATTGGGTGAATAACACGATCGGGTTTACGTGTCCTGTCGACCCCGGGCGAACCGCACCGTGTGCCCGTGCCCCGGGCGCCCACTCAGGCTTCCCTCAGCGACGCAGATCACCGCAGCGCTGACTACAGTGCGGCGAAGGAAGTGGGTAGTCTCAGACGGACTGCATAAGTTACCGCTTAGTAATCACCTTCGAGGTCACCCTCGGAGAACACCTCGCAGGCCCGAGGAGCCCCCGAATGCAACTCGCCGCGATCATTGTGTCGCTGGTCCTGACCGTGGTCGGCGTTGCGCTGCTCGCACGCGCCATCGGTCAGTTCGTCCGGTACTTCAAACTGGGACAGCCCGTCCCGGCCGGTACCCGGACCGACAACCCCTACGCGCGCAGCGTGACCCTGGTCAAGGAGTTCCTCGGCCACACACGGATGAACCGCTGGGGCATCGTCGGCTTCGCCCACTGGTTCGTGGCGATCGGCTTCCTCACCCTGCCGCCGACCCTCGCCCAGGCCTTCGGCCAGCTCTTCTCGGCCGACTGGACACTGCCGGTCATCGGCGACTTCCTGCCGTTCGAGCTGTACATCGAGTTCATCGGCGTGATGACGATCCTCGGCATCGCCGTGCTCATCGCGATCCGCCTGCTGAACCTGCCGTCCCGCCCGGGCCGCAAGTCACGCTTCGCGGGCTCCAAGGCCGGCCAGGCGTACTTCGTCGAGTACGTCATCCTCACCATCGGCCTCGCGATCTACACCCTGCGCGGCCTCGAGGGCGCCATCCACCACGTGGAGCACTACGAGGCCGGGTACTTCGCCTCGTACCCGCTGGTCCTGGCGTTCAAGGGCCTGAGCGTCACCACGCTGCAGAACCTGATCTACCTCACCGCCATGGTGAAGATCAGCACCTCGTTCATCTGGATGATCGTGGTCTCGCTCAACACCAACATGGGTGTGGCCTGGCACCGCTTCCTGGCGTTCCCGAACATCTGGTTCAAGCGCGAGGCGACCGGCGGGACCGCCCTCGGCGGCCTCCAGCCGATGACCTCCGGCGGCAAGGCCATCGACTTCACCGACCCCGGTGAGGACGACGTCTTCGGTGTCTCCCAGGTCGAGCAGTTCTCCTGGAAGGGCCTGCTGGACTTCTCCACCTGCACCGAGTGCGGCCGCTGCCAGTCGCAGTGCCCCGCCTGGAACACGGGCAAGCCGCTCTCCCCCAAGCTCCTGATCATGTCGCTGCGCGACCACGCGCACGCCAAGGCCCCGTACCTGCTGGCCGGCGGCGGCAAGGACATGGAGGGCAACGAGAAGGCGTCCGAGGAGCAGCTCAAGGACGTTCCCGCGGCCGCCCTCGCCGAGGCCGAGCGCCCGCTGATCGGGACCGCGGAAGAGAACGGCGTCATCGACCCGGACGTCCTGTGGTCCTGCACCACCTGTGGCGCCTGCGTCGAGCAGTGCCCGGTCGACATCGAGCACATCGACCACATCGTCGACATGCGCCGCTACCAGGTGATGATCGAGAGCGCGTTCCCGTCCGAGGCGGGCACGATGCTCAAGAACCTGGAGAAGAAGGGCAACCCCTGGGGTCTGGCCAAGAAGCAGCGCCTCGAGTGGACCAAGGAGGTCGACTTCGAGATCCCCGTCGTCGGCCGCGACATCGAGGACCTCAGCGAGGTCGAGTACCTGTACTGGGTCGGCTGCGCCGGCGCCCTGGAGGACCGGGCCAAGAAGACCACCAAGGCCTTCGCGGAACTGCTGCACATGGCGGGCGTCACGTTCGCGATCATGGGCGGCGACGAGAAGTGCACCGGTGACTCCGCCCGCCGCCTCGGCAACGAGCCCCTGTTCCAGGAGCTCGGCATGGAGAACGTCGCCGCGCTGAACATGGCCTTCGGCGAGGACGACGAGGACGAGTCCACCAAGAAGCCGAAGTCGGCGAAGAAGATCGTCGCCACCTGCCCGCACTGCCTCAACACCATCGGCAACGAGTACCCGCAGCTCGGCGGTGACTACGAGGTCATCCACCACACCCAGCTCCTCCAGCACCTCATCGACGAGGGCAAGCTGCTGCCGGTGACCCCGGTCGAGGGTCTGATCACGTACCACGACCCGTGCTACCTGGGCCGCCACAACAAGGTCTACACGCCCCCGCGCGAGATCATGTCCGCCGTCCCGGGCCTGCGTCAGCAGGAGATGCACCGCCACAAGGAGCGCGGCTTCTGCTGCGGCGCCGGCGGCGCGCGGATGTGGATGGAGGAGCGGATCGGCAAGCGCATCAACAACGAGCGTGTCGACGAGGCTCTGTCGCTGAACCCCGACATCGTCTCCACCGCCTGCCCGTTCTGCCTCGTCATGCTGACCGACTCGGTCAACGGCAAGAAGAACGAGGGCAAGGCCAAGGAGTCCGTCCAGGTCGTCGACGTCGCCCAGCTCCTGCTCGAATCCGTCAGGACGCCGGTCGAGGAAGAGCCGCCGGCGGGCGCGGCCGAGTCGGAGAGCGCGCCGGAGCCGGAGCCGGTGAAGTAGCCGTCCCGTCCACGACTGTCTGAACAGCCGCCTGACCCGGCCGTCAGGCACAGCCGACCGGTACCGATCCGGATCGGTACGACCGACACCCCCGTGCTCCGCGGAGCACGGGGGTGTCGCCGTGTCCGGGCCCTCGTACGACCGGCTCCCGCACCGTCTCGCCGAGCACCTCGGGCGTCTCGACCTCGGGCACCCCGCAGTTCGGCGCCGTCTTCGCCGACTGATCGCCGTGAGGGGCCGCCCGGCCCGGGCGGCCCCTCCGCACGCCATTCCGTCGAACATCCGTCCCCGAGGGGCCCGCCCACGAGGCCCCTTAGGGGATGTCACAGCTCGGCCCCAATGCCGGGCCCGGTGCCCCGGCTCCCGCACGTCACTCTTCGGGACCAGGTACGTTCGATAACGTGGCTGGATTCAGGATCGGACGCGGCGGCCGGGACAACCGTGCACCGCAAGGGCGACCGCAACAACAACCGTCGTACGGACAGTCCTCCCAGGGACGCGGACAGCAGTCCCCCCGGGGAGGCGGGCAGCAGCCGTACGGCTACCCGAACGCGCCGTCGCAGCCGCAGTACGGCGGACAGCAGCCGTACGGCGGGCAGCAGCAGGGCGGCCAGCCCTACCGCGGCGGACAGCAGGGCGGCTGGCCCCAGAACGGCGGACAGGGCGGCGGGTACGACGGCCGGCACGGTGAGCCGGAGTACTTCGGCGACGGACACCCGCAGCAGGGCCCGGACCCGTACGCCGCGAACAGCCCCGGCCACACGCAGGCCTTCTCGATCGGCGAGGACCCCTACAGCCAGGGGGACGTCTACCGGGCGGGCCAGGCGGCCGCAGCTCCGGTCGGCCCCCGGCTGCACTGGAAGGACCTGCTCAAGGGCATCGTGACGGCCCCCAACCGGACCTTCCTCCAGATGCGCGACTACACGATGTGGGCCCCGGCCCTGATCGTGACGTTCCTCTACGGCCTGCTGGCGGTCTTCGGCTTCGACGGCGCCCGCGAGGACGCCATCACCGCGACCCTCTCCAACGCCGTCCCGATCGTCCTGACGACCGCTGTCGCCCTCGTGCTCAGCACGTTCGTCCTCGGCGTGGTCACCCACACCCTGGCCCGCCAGCTCGGCGGCGACGGGGCCTGGCAGCCCACGGTCGGCCTCTCCATGCTGATCATGTCCATCACGGACACCCCGCGCCTGCTCTTCGCCATGTTCCTCGGCGGCGACGCGTCCTTCGTGAAGCTCCTCGGCTGGATCACCTGGGTCGCCGCGGGCGCTCTGCTGACCCTGATGGTCGGCAAGTCCCACGACCTCCCCTGGCCGAAGGCCCTCGCCGCGTCCTCCATCCAGCTCATCGCGATCCTGTCGATCATCAAGCTGGGCACGTTCTGACACCGCGGGCGGCACACACCCGCCCGTAACGGAGAAGGAGGGGCTCCCGGCACACCGCCGGGAGCCCCTCCGTTTTCTCAGTTCCGCGGACCCTGTCCTACGAGTCGAGGACCTGCCCGGCCCGCCGGACCACGGGCGGTTCGACGCTCCAGGCGTCGTTGACTGAATGAGGGTAGTCGCGGACGCCTCATACATGCAGGTCAGATCCATATCCGAGGCCGAACACGACGAACGCGAGGCCGGCAGGAGCCTAGCCTCGCGTCCAGGGGCAGTGATCGGCGAATCAGGTGGCGGTCAGCGCCACACGGGTTCGATCAAGCTCGGGTCGAACTTGCGCGCACCTCTCCCGGCGGGGTGAATCAAAATCGCCGAAAGGCTGTGAAGGATCAACGCTTGCTGACGTTCAAGCGGGAGCGACAGGAAGTCCTCCAGGGTCTCGACGCTCGGGGAGGCCGCTTGGTGCCGTGCCTTGCTGAAACGCCCACGCTCCAGCTTCAGCTCGTCACGGCGGCGCTCTAGATCCGGTAGGAGCTGGAGCAGGGTCGAGACGGTGATCGCTTTGGCCTTCGCAGCCTGTGTCAGGGCAGCGATGTCCGCCTCAACATCAACAAGCTCGGATGCGTTGGGCCACGACTCGTTCTCTTGCACGGTGGTGCTTGCTGCTCGCTCCCTCTGTTCCGCAAGAACGAGGCTGATGACGAACTCGTCGACGGCTTCCCCGGCACGTCCCACCTTGCCGCAGCCTCCATTCACGACGGAACACTGGTAACTGAAGCTAGCTCCCTTGGAGTTCGGTTTCCGGCGCCTGTTGACCTGGCCTCGAATCTTGGCGTGGCAGAGTCCACAGCGGGCGATCCCCGACAGCAGATACTTCCGGGCTAACGAGCGACCGGGATACTTCTGCTTGCGTTCCGCGACCACAGCGCACACCGCCTCCCACTCGTCGACAGTGTTGATCGGATCCCAGGCACCGATGACCGGGTGTCCGTCGTCGTCGAGGAGGACTTCGCCACGGTAGGTGCGGTAGCCGCACAGCCGCGGGTTCGTCAGCATGCGTTCCACGAGGTGATGCGGTAGCCGAGTCGTCCCTTCGCGAGGATGCCCGAGCCCTCGACGCTGCCAGTCCGTGCGGATGGTTCCAATCCTTACGCCGGCCAGCAGTTGCATCTGCGCGGCACGGATGTGCTCTGCGGCAACGAGGTCGACCTTGCGTCCGTCTTTCTGCCATCCGTAGGGAGCCGGCCCTCCGCTGGACTTCCCCTCTCGCGCGAGTTCCAGATGCTTGCGCTGAATACGGCGGGACGCGTCGTGCGACGACTTGTTGGCGAAGGCCACCATCACGCGTGCCATGGTTCGGCCATCGGCCGTGCCCAAGTTCACGTCGTTGGTGACGGTGGCGAACACGCGCCTCTTGCGCTCGTCGTACAGGTCGATGAGGCGTTCGAGGTCTTTCGGCTGGCGGGCGAGCCGGTCGAGGTCGTAGGCCACGACGCCGTCAATCAGCCCGTCCGCCAGGTCGCTCAACAGCAACTCGAACGCAGGTCGCCGGACGTTCCGCTTGTACGCGGATACATCGTTGTCCTCATAGATCTTGGCGACGGCCCATCCCCGAAGGTCCGTCAAGCGTTCGCAGTCCTGACGCTGCCGCGCGACCCCGAGGCCGTCGCCTTCATCATCCCGGGAGATCCGCGTGTAGACAGCGACCCTGGGAGCAGCCACGGCTAGGCCCTCCCTTGCAGGACGAGAAGGCGGTGCACCCACTCCTCATCCCGCTCCGGCGCACGGCGAAGGTGCTTGGCAATCCACTCTTCCTTCGTCATCACCGGCTTGCGGGTTATCCGTTCAGCCTTGCGAGTCATCGAGATCACCTCCGTTCCAGTCGGCGAGCGCTTCACGCGCGGTTTCGCGGTTGAGTTGGATGTCCCGGTGGATGTTGGCGGCGAGCCAGGCTTCGCCGGGGGTGTGGCCGTGGCCGGCGTAGGTCCAGTGGGAGAGCACGAGGGTGGTTGCCTCCGGGTTGTCGTCGGGGTCTGGCAGGCCGAGGGCGGCGCGTTGTTGGGCGGCGCGGTAGTCGGCTCTCACCTGGCGGAGGGCGCCGAGGGTGGTGGAGTAGCGGCGGGATTTGGTGGAGAAGTGGCCGCGGAAGCCGAGCATGTGGGCCCAGTCGCGGAGCTTGCGGTCCGGGTAGAGCGCGTGCAGGTCGAAGCAGGCTTCGATGAGCCGGCGGGGGTGGTCGGGCACGTCGAGGAGCACGAGGGCTTCTTTGTTGCCGATCCGGCGGTCGACGGCGCCCGTGTTCTCGGCTGCTTTGGTGGCGTACTTGGCGACGTAGGAGGCCACGGCCTGTTCGGTGATCTCTTCACCGTCCCCGAAGGCACTGATCGGTTGGACGTCGAGCTGTGTCCCCCAGCGCAGCGTCCGAGCCGGGTGGTCGCCCGCGGGCGGCACGTCGACGGCGACGCGGGCAGCAGCGGCACCGATCGCGTCGGTGAGCAGGCCGAGGGTGGCCCAGTGCGGGGGCGGGGTGTCGGGTCCTTCGGGTCCGTCGAAGCGGATCACCGCGTGGAAGTGGACGGCGCCGCGCTTTTGGTACTCGGCGACCTTGCCGAAGGAGACGCGGGATTGTTCGCGGGCGTCCTTCTGCGTGAGCCCGGCGCGGGCGGCGATCTCCCGGCGGAGGTAGATCGAGAAGTAGCGCCACAGGTCGGATGCGTGGTTGTTCCAGAGCACGGCGCCCGCGTAGTCGTACGTGTCCGGGGCGAGCGGTGTGCCGAGTTCGGGAGCGTCCTCGGTGTGGTGTTGTCCGCAGTGGCAGGGCCGGTTTCCGGGGCGGTTATGGACGGGGCCGAAGCTGGGTGCGGTGAGGGTGGCGAAGACGCGGGGGTGCTCGCGCACGGTGTGCGGGGTGCCCTTGTCCGGATCGCCCGTGAGTCCGGCGCGGATCAGGTGGTAGGTGTCGCCGGCGTAGGTCCAGGCGCAGGCCGGGCAGCGGGATGCACGGCGGTTGCCGCAGGCGATGCGGAGCATGCCGCCCGGCTCGTCCTCGGTCGTATACGCGTGCAGGACGGTCTTGGTGGTCGGGTCGATGGTCTTGGTGCCGCCGGATAACCGGATGGGGTCGGAGCATCCGCCGGTGCGGCGGATCTGGTCTTGCCAGCGGTCGAAGCCGTCGGAGCCGGCCACCCTCAGCACGTCGCCAAGGGTGGCCGCATCCAGGCCCGCCGGCAGGGCGGTGTCGGTCATGCAGCCACCGCCAGACGGGAGGCGAGCACGGCCGTGCCGATCCGTTCGGTGTAGGCCGGGGGGATGCATTCGCGGATGCCGTCGCGGTTCATCCAGGGCACGCCCATCACCTGCTTGGCGAGGGCGACGCCGGAGAAGTTGCCGATGAACTGGCCGTAGTGGCCGGGCGGGACGGGGCGGCCCATCTTGGCCTGGGGTGTCGTGTGGCGGGGGTGGCGGGGCTGGACGAGGGTGAAGCCGCCGCCGGTCTCGAAGTAGCGGTGCCGGTAGGTGGCCATGCCGAACATGGCGCCGCACAGCAGGACCGGAGTGCGCAGCTTGGGCAGGGCCCCGCGGACGTTCTCGATCACGAAGGGCCGTCCGGTCGCTTCGAGGGCGGCGCGGGTTGGGCCGATCAGGTCGGGGTGGTCGTTGCCCTGGAGGCGCTGGCAGTCGCTGTCGAACTGGCAGGGCGGCGAGGCGTGGATGAAGTCGAACCCGGCACCGTGCTCGCGGACAAAATCGAGCGCATCCGCCTGCACGAAGCGGTACGGGTAGCGGGGCTGCGGGGCGAGGTCGACGCCGGTGACGTCGAATCCGGCATCGGCGTAGCCCTTGCCGGCGCCGCCCTGGCAGCAGAACAGGTCCAGGACCCGGGGGGCGGTCATCGACGACCCCCTCGGTGGGCGGGGCCGTGGTTGTCGGTGTAGTCCTCGACGAGGGCTTTCACGTCGTTGTCGCCGTTGGCGTGGTCCTCGGCACCGCAGCCGCCGCACAGGTAGTCGCCCTGGGAGCGGGTGTGCTTCGTGCCGCCGCGGACGCGGAGGCCGGGGCTTTCCTCGGTCGGTGTGAGGTCAGCGGGGAGTTTGCGGAACATCCCGGTCACCTCCCGACGCGTCGGCGGTCATGGCATCCAGCGCTTCGGCGGCCTCGATTGCTGCCGCGGCCAGGTTGCGCAGGGCTTCCGAGGTACCGCAGGGGGCGATCAGCACGACCTCGACGAAGTCACCCTTGGCGCGGAGGCTGACGAAGGAATTGCCGCTATCCGGGAACGGCGTGACGCGGAAGCGGGTGTCCGGCTCGATGTGAGCCGTGGTGGTGATGGTCTGCACAGCGGTCACCTCCCGGCCTGTACGAGGAGGGCTCGGCGGGGAAGGGCGTGGCCGGTGCCGTGGCATACCTGGCAGGTGACGCGGAGGGTGGTGCGGGAGCCGTCGCGGTCGCGTGCGCCGGTGGTGATGGCGACGCCGGCGAAGCCGTCGCAGTCACGGCAGACGGGCATGGTGCGGACGTGCTGGGGCATGATGAGGCTTCCCTTTCGGGTCCGTTGGATCAGGAAGGTGGGCCGTCCGGGGCGGCGGAAGTTTGGCGACCGAGGCCGCCCCGGACGGGTGTTACTTGCGGCGGTTGCGTCCGCGCGGGATGGGCGGGATGGAGTCGTAGGACTCTTGGCCGGTGCGGAAGTCGTTCAGGTCGGTCACGTTCTTGTCGGTGCCGATCTCCCGCATGATCCGGTTCATGGCCTTCGTGTCGCGGTGCCGGCGGGCAATCGCGTAGTCGCGGCCCAGCTCGGTCATCCGCTCGTCACGAGCAGGCTCCGAGGAGCTTTCCTTGCGACTGAAGAGGCCCATGTCAGTGCTTCCTTTCCTGGTTGAGGATCGAGCGGAGGACGACCGCGCACACCGCGACGGACATGCCGGTGATGGCGACGGCGAGGAGCAGGGAGACGAGGACCGCGCCGACGACGAGGACGACGGCGCCGCCGCCCACGGCGAGGGCAAGCGCGCTGCCGGGGGTGAGCTGGATCGTCGGTCGGTTCGAGACCGGGGCGACCGGGGCCGGAGCCGCAGCGGTGGGTACCAGGGGGTGACCGGTCGGGGCCGCGGTGGTCGGGGGCGGTGCAGTGTCGGGGGTCGGGTACTTCGGAGTGAACACGGGCCTTGTCCCTTCGGGTTGGGTTACTTGACGACGGTGGCGACGGCGGGGCCGAGGAAGCTGTCGGCGATGAGGTAGCCGCCGAGCAGGAGCACGGCCACGAGCCACCAGGGCGGGCGGACGAGCTTGACGCCGAGGGCGCCGACGACGATCAGGGCGAGCCAGAGCGGAACCTGCATGACGGCGGGTCTCCTAGGCCTTGCAGCGGTGGGTGCGGGCGGCGAGTTCGGCGCCGGAGCGGTCGGGGTAGTCGGCGGAGAAGCCGCAGCCGGGGGCGGAGCAGGCCGCCGTGTGCTTGTCCCGGCCATGTCCGTCGAAGTAGGTGGCGACCTGGACAGGGCCGATGCGGATCACGTCGCGAAAGCGCCGGTGGACGGGCATGGCAGTCCTTTCTGATTAGGTGAGTTGAAGTTGCGTGGCGATGGCGGCGGACATCGGGCCGGGCAGCCCGAGCCGGGCCGAGAGAGCGTCCGCGGCCATCGGTGATCCGGTCGCGGCACGGTGGCTGTCGGCGATCTTTCGGGCGTGGTCCAGGAGCGCGACCGGCACCGTTACCGCAGGAGCAGGCGCAGCAGCCGGAAGCTCCGGGGCAGCGGCCGGGGCGCGCTCGTCGCGGCGTAGGTCGACCTCGGCCGCGGCTGGTTCGTCCACAGCCTGTGCAGGAGCCACGGTGGGGGTTTCGTTGGGTGCGTGGACCAGGAGGGTGCCTCCGAGGAAGGCGAGTGCGGGCCAGCCGGCGACGAGGATGCACAGCCAGGCCGGTACATGGGTCAGGTCGAGGAGTCCGGCGGTGGCGATGTTCGCGCCGAGCGAGGCGAACAGGGCGATCACGAACCAGGTCCACGCCGAGCGGTCCTTGCGGGCGGTCCGCAGCCGGCGCCACGCGGCGACGAGCAGCAGATCGACGCTGATCGGGTACGCCCATGCCTTCCAGCCGGACTGCCCGGCGGCCGAGGCGAGGTCGTGCAGGTGGGCGAAGGACAGCGCACCGGCGATCACGGCCTGAACGAGCACGGCATCCGGTCGGATCGAGCGGGACATGTCTTCACCTCCTTCAAAGGGGAGTTGGGCCGGGAGCGGGCGGGGAACTAGTCCGGCCGCCCGGTCCCGGCGGGTTCAGTCGGTGGCTTCTCCGGTGCCGAAGCAGGCCAGGCAGATCCCGGCCTGTTCGCCGACCGGACGGCGCTTGCGACCGACGCGGACCGGGCGCGCGACCTCACCGGTGCCGTTGCACGGCCCGCACATGGGCGGCGCGGGAGCGAGGCGCGGGGGTGTCTTCTTGGTGGCCATGGGTCACCAGCCGCCGGGGTAGTCGGGGCCCTGGTTCGGGTTGTAGCCGGGCGGGAACATGCCCGGCGGGGGCTCCGGGAGCGACGCGGCCAGCGACGGGCCCACCGCTTCGACGAACGCGATATCGGCGTCGTTCTGGTCGGCGTATACGGCCAGCGCGCCGAGCATCAGTACCGTGCGTTGGAAGTCCTCGATGTGCTCACACATGGGTGGTCCTCCTGTTTCTGGCATGGCTCGGGTAGGGACCTGGCGCGAGACGGTCACGCCAACCGGGATGCGCTTTGGGCTAGTCGGCAGCCGGGACTGGCTTGACCAGCGAAGGACCGTCGACCACCGGCGCCGGAACGTAGGGCCGGAACGGGTCGAGGGCGGGCAGGTGCGGGACCAGGTGGGCGAACTCCCGGCAGACGGCCGTGGCTTCTGCCGGGGTGGTCATCGGGGTGCGGATGCGGGACCAGCCGCCGGAGGAATCCGCGGCCACCGCCAGGCCGGCCTTGTCCGGCGCCATCAACGTCACCAGCGGAACGGCTTCAGGGGCGATGTCCCCGAGGCCCATTTCGGCGGTCTGCTTGTCGTTGACCCGGTGCACCACACGCCCGGTGAGCTGCGCGCGGAGCATCGTGGCGCCCTTGCCGAGTTCGGAGCCGAAGCGCTGCCCGCAGATCTCCAGGAAGATCCCGGCGGCACGGGCCATCTGCGCCAGCCGGATCAGCGAGGTGACCAGCCGTTCGCGGCGCTCCTCATCCTTCTTGGAGGAAATCAGGAACAGTTCCGCGATCTCGTCCACTAGGAGCACGATCGGCACCGGCCGCAGGTCCTCCGGTAGCTCCCACACGTCCGAGGCACCATGCAGGCTCAGCAGGTCGAACCTGGATTCCATCTCGGCGACCAGGACGTCGAGGAGCGATGCGGCATCGTCCGGAGTCGTGGCCAGAGCCGACAGCCGGGGCGCGTAGGCGGACTGTTCTACACCGCGCTTGCAGTCAATCCCCGCCAGGGCGACGGGCAGTCGGGCGAGACCCTTGACCAGGTTGCGCTGATACATCGACTTGCCGGACTGATTGGCGCCCAAAGTGAGTGCCATGGGCACCTTGCGGTAGTCGCGGACGAAGACGGTCCCGTCCTCCCGCAGAGCCACCGGCACGATCATGTCGTGGGAGCGGGCCTTGCGCGGCATGCGCACCCGGCGCAGCACGTCGTACCCGGTCATCCGCAGTTCCACGAACCCGGGCTTCGTCTCGGTGACGTTCACCGAGTGCACGCCCCAGGCGTGGCGGAGCCGTTCCGAGGAGGCGACGACGTCCATCGGCTCCAGGCCGGCGGGCAGTCGCAGCGTGACCCGCAGACCGGTGGACGTGCCGCGGACCCGGCGGACCTTCGGCGGCACCGGCTGGACCTCACGCCGGGCGACGTTGCGGACCATGAACGCCCGCAGTCCCGACGGGTGCACTGTCAGCCCGCACACGTCCATGGTGGAGCGGTACGAGAGGGTGAAGCGGCCCCAGGTGGCCGGCAGTCCGACCAGCGACCAGTACACGCGCGGAGCGCGGACCTTCGCATAGCCCAGACCACCGGCACCCGCTAAGACGCCAGACGCCTCCAGCCACAGGGACAGATCGGTCATGGCTCAGACCCCGGCCGTGACGGCGACCGCGCGGAACGAGATCCCGTGCCGCTTCTGCCCGTTGAACTCGTTCTCCCAGTCACGGGCCTTGAGCCCGATCACACGCACCGGCGTGCCCGGCGCCAGGCCCTCCGGGATACCGGTCTCGGGGATGGCGACCTGGTACAGGTTGCCCTCACCCTCGTCGGAGACCAACAGGCCGACGGTGTACAGCGTCGCCTCGGTCTCCCGGTCGATCGCGACTTCCCCGGTCTTCTTGTTGACCAGCTTCGGCGCCGGCGCAGTCGCCACGAACACCACAGCGGTCGAAACATCGATCTTGAAGGACGGCATTATTGAGGTCTCCCCTTGTGGGATGAGCCCCGGACTGCGTTGTGATCTTGGCGGATGGCACGCGGCCCGGGGTGCCTTGTTCTCTGACACTCTCGAAGCTACTCGCAGTTTTTCTGCGGGTCAACAGAAAAGCTGCGACTAGCAGTGGAAGTCCGACTCTGCGAGACTGAACGCGACGAGAAGGAGAAGAAATGGCCAACTATGGGCTTTTTGTTCGCTTCACGCTTCGCGAAGGTGCGGGCGAGGCATTTGACGCGCTGATCCGGGAGACCGCAGCAGGCATCCAGGCGCACGAACCCGGCACGTTGGTGTACGCGTGCCACGAGGTCGAGGGCGCACCCAGCGAGCGAGTCTTCTTTGAGCTGTACGCCGACCGCGAGGCGTTCGAGGAGCATGAGCGGCAGCCCCACACGCGCCACTTCCTCACGGAGCGCACCAAGTACGTCGAGAAGACCGAGGTTGACCGGCTTCAGCCGTACGCCGGCAAGTACCCGACCGGAGCCGGGGCGTGACGGACTCCGACACCAGAACCCTGGGGCAGCGCGTCAAGGAGCTGCGCCGCGCCGCAGGCATGTCGCAGGGCGACCTTGCCGCCGCTATGGCACGCTCCGAGAGCTGGGTTTCGCAAGTCGAAAGAGGCGTACAGCCTGTTGAGCGCCTGTCGATCCTTCAGGCCCTTGCCGATGCGCTAAACGTGTCCGTGCGCGAGGTACGGCCGGACGCCGCACCGGCAGCCCAGACCGAGCCAGAAGAGACGCACAGGAGCAACGACCTCGACGGGCTGCGCGTAGCGCTCACTGGGCACCCAGCTCTGGGCAGCCTCTTCGAACAGTCGCCGGATGAACCGATCCCCTCACTTGCCGACTTTCGACAGCGCGTCGACGAGGCGTGGAGGCTCGCGCACGCATCGAGCTATGGGGCGTTGAGCGACCACCTGACCCGGTTGCTTCCAAGCATCGAGGCTGCGGTGCGCCACGCGCCGGCGGGCGATCGGGGGGAACTTCACTCCCTCCGGGCCAAGGCGTACCAGGTGGCAGCCGCGAGCTTCACCCGACAGGATCAGGCCGACGCTGCATGGGTTGCGGCGGACCGGGCGCTACAGGCAGCCGAGCTTGCGGGCCAACCGCTGGAGGTTGTAGCAAGCCTGTTCCGCATGGCGCACGCCTTCATGCGGCAACAGCACATGGACCAGGCCGAGCAGGCAGCGAAGTCCGCAGTAGCCGTCATGGCGCCCAGAGCGGAGGCCCCCACCTGCCCCCCAGAAGAACTGTCCCTGCTGGGTGCCATGAACCTGGTTCTCGCTGTGATCAATGCGAGGGAAGGTAACCGGGGGCGGACGCACGAGCACATCGATCGCGCGCGCGGGATCGCAGCGCGGTTGGGTGAAGACCGCAACGACTTTGACACGGAGTTCGGGCCGACGAACGTGGAGATCCACGCGGTCAGCACGGCCGTCGAGTTGGGGGACGCGGGGCTTGCCCTAGAGGTAGCCCAGCGGGTTGACGCATCTGGGCTTTCACCCGAGCGGCAGTCACGTTTCCTGCTTGACGTAGCGCGAGCGCACGCGCAGCGGCGACACGTCGGCGAGGCCACAGCCGCACTCTTGGAATCCGAGGCTTTGGCACCCGAACAGATCCACGATCACCACTTGGCCCGTGACGTTATCCGCGACCTGGTGCAGCTCTCAGAACCTCGTGTTCCTGAGTCCCTGCGCGGCTTGGCCGAGCGCAGCGCGGTCATCTAGTCGATGTTGTTACAGATTTCTCTACCTCATCAAGCCCCGGCTGCGCTCCGCTCCGCCGGGCGCGCTCCCGGCTCCGCGCCGGGCGCCGCTCCTGCCTTCGGCCCGCTCCGCCCGCGCTGCGCCGACGCGCGCCCACAGCGGGTGGGGCCGGGGGTCATGAGGTGATCACCGCATGGCGTCAGCGCGTCAGAGCAGTGCCTCCGGCGGGGGCGCTCAGGCTCCGAGATGGTGGGGGCGCCGTTCGCGGGTGCCGGCCGAGTGTGGTGTGCGTGGGGTGCTCCCATCCCGTCTGCCGTCGACCCAGGCAGAGCCGAGCAGTCGCGGCCCAGGGCGTCAAGGAAGCTCCTATAGAACGTCAAGCGGTCTGTGGGAGGTGTGTTTGTGGAGTAT